>JAZAJX010000169.1:0-4204 GCA_036230225.1 Pseudomonadota bacterium
AACATTACGCCGAGAAATGCGTGCAGATCATTGCCGGTTCCCTGCAACCGGGCATGACCGTTGCTGACTGCGAACAACTCATGCGGGACTGGCTGCGGGCCCATCAGGTCTTCGATCCTGCCCGACCGCCCAAGGTACGTTTTTCCGGCCACAACCGCGCTCGCCCCTTTGGCCTCAACAGACCGGGCAAACGCCGCTACCGTCAAGGTATGACTTATATACTGCGCTGCGATGCCGTCCTGAACGGCTATGCCGCCAAAGCCAGCCTGGCCGGCCCAGCCGAAGAACCGGCTCTGGTCGCCCTGCAGCACGAACTGGAGGAATGGCGGCAAGCCTTGCCGGCAACGCTGGCCCACGGGCACAGCCCACAACAATTGGCGGCTCGGTTTCCGGACGTTCAGCAGCGCCACAGGCTGGCACCGATCACCGGCAATCTGCCGGAGGGCAACCGCATTGCCGAGGGGGCACTGATCCCCGGCCTGTGGCAATGGCAGTTCAGCCTCAGCCGCGATGGCCACACCGTGGCCGGCAATGAGTTTCTGGTGATGGATGATCATGGCCCACGCTGGCTGAGTCAGGGCGCCGACGCGCTGACCCTGGATCCCCCAACACTGACGCAATAACCGACGACAGAGTCGACAGACAGTACAACGAGGACACACAAGATGGTGCAATGGCGCGACAGCAAGGTACGCCGCGGTGACGTGGAACTGGCGGTCAGAACCTGGAGCGATGACAAGAGTCCCACCGTTGTGCTGGTGCACGGCTACCCGGATGCCAACCATGTGTGGGAAAAAGTCGCCGAACGACTGAGCCGCGACTTCAAGGTCGTCGCCTACGACGTACGCGGTGCCGGCGACTCTTCGGTGCCCAAAGGGCGCGCCGCCTACAAGCTGCGTGAACTGCGTAACGACTTGCACGCAGTGATGGATGCCGAATGTCCTGACGAAAAGGTTCACCTGGTGGCCCACGACTGGGGCTCCATCCAGACCTGGGAATCGGTCACCGACCCCGGCGCGGAACAGCGGATCGCCTCGTACACCACCTTGTCTGGCCCCTGCCTGGATCACGTGGGCCAGTGGATGAAGACCAACCTGAAGCAGAATCCGGCGGCGGTACTGAATCAACTGTCCCATTCCTGGTACATCGGCGCCTTCCAGCTGCCGGTACTGGCACCGGCCTTGTGGAAAGCCGGGCTGGCCAAGGCCTGGCCCGGAGTGCTCAAGCGCACCGAGAATCTCGACATCGAACCCAGCGCCAGCCAGTTGAAAGATGGTGTGCACGGTATCGAGCTGTACCGCGCCAATATGATTCCCTGCCTGCTCAAACCCCGCGAGCGCTACACCAAAGTCCCTGTGCAACTGATCGTGGCGCGGGAAGACAATTATGTGCGCCCGGCCATGCTCGAAGACCTGCCAAAATGGACCGACCAGCTCTGGCGCCGCGAGCTGGATACCGGCCACTGGGGGCCGTTGCAGCAGTACCCTGACGTGACCGCCAAGTGGGTACGTGAATTTATCCAGCATATCGAGGGCGGCCCGGCCAGCGCCCAATTGAAGCGCGCCAAAGTGGATGCCAACGCCCACCATGGACCCGATACAGGCAAAGTGGCACTGATCACCGGTGCCGGCTCCGGCATTGGACGCGAGACCGCGCTGGCCTTCGGCCGCCGCGGCGCCACCGTCTTGTGCACCGACATCAATGCCGATGCCGCAGCGGCCACCGCCAATGTGATTCTGGCAGAAGGCGGCACCGCCTTGAGCCGCAAGTGCGATGTCAGCAATACCCGCTCCATGGAAACCCTGGCCACATACGTGGAGAAGGAATTTGGCGCACTGGACATCGTCGTCAACAATGCCGGCATCGGCCTGTCAGGCGGCCTGATGGAAACCAGTGTGAAAGACTGGCAGCAAGTGCTGGGAGTCAACCTGTGGGGCGTGATCCACGGCAGCCGCCTGTTCGCCCGACAGATGATCGATCAGGGCAAGGCCGGCCATATCATCAACGTGGCCTCTGCCGCTGCCTTCATGCCGTCGCGGGTACTGCCTGCCTATGCCACCAGCAAAAGTGCCGTGCTGATGTTCAGCGAATGTCTGCGCGCCGAACTGGCGGACCACCGCATTGGCGTCAGCGCCATCTGCCCCGGCATCGTCAACACGGCCATCGCCGGCAACACCCGTTTTGTGGGTGTCGATGAGGATGAACAGAGCCGCCGCCAGGAAAGCGCACAGAAGCTTTACCAGCGTCGCGCGTTTACCCCCGACCGGGTGGCTGCCGCCATTGTCCGCGCCGTGGAAACCAACCAGGCAGTGGTCCCTGTCAGCCCCGAAGCCGTGGGCATGCAATGGTTGGGACGCTTTACCCCAAGCCTGGCAAGAAACCTGGCCCAGGTAGAACTTTCACCGTAAGCCAAACCCGCTGGCCGCAGAGCGACACTCCGCTCTGCGGCCAGCGAACCCTTCTGTCTCGAACCGGCACACACTCTGGCCTGCAGCCTGTAGCGCCTGTGCAAAAACCGGGCTATCATCGCGGCATGAAAACCAGTGACCGTAACCCCGCAGCCATCCTGCGCAGCCTGAAGAAATACACCCAGCCTGCCGCAGAGGACGCCCCGGCCGACGCCGGTACCCACAAGGAATACACCATCGACGAGCTGGCCCGCGAAGGCAGCTCGACGGTGCGGAACGTACGTGCCTATCAGGACCGCGGCATTCTGCCACCGCCTGAAAAGCGCGGCCGAACCGGCATCTACACCGATGTGCATCTGGCCCGCCTGAAAATCATCGGCGCCCTGCTGGAGCGCGGTTACACGCTCAATAACATTCGTGACCTGCTCAGCGCCTGGGAACAGGGCCGCGAACTCAATGACATCCTCGGCCTCGAGGTAGCGGTGACTTCCTGGCAGAACCCGGGCGTCCCCTCCTATCTGGACTACCAGGATCTGCTCGACGACTTCGGCGAGGACATCACCCCGGAAGTGATGACCAAAGCGGTAAAGCTGGGCTACATCATTCCTGAAGGCATGCGCCTGCGCATCCCCTATCCTCGCGTCTACAACGCAGGCAAGGAACTGAGCGAAGCCGGTGTTCCGCTGGATGCCGTCCTTACCCATGTCACCCTGGTTCGTGAAGAAGTCGACAAGCTGGCAGAACGCTTTATCGGCATGATCATTCACCATCTGGTGGACGAAAAGTACGGCGACGATGCCCTGCCCGAAGGGGAAGACGTGCCCAAACTGGCCGACTTCATCACCCGCATCCGCCCGCTGGCCGATGCCGTAGTCAGCGACGAACTCGGCCGGGTGCTGGAAAAGAGCATCAACAAGATTCTTGTCGACCGTCTGGCCAACGTGCTGGCGCATATCGAGAAGAACGGCTGAAAACAGCTGCAAGCCACAAGCTTCAAGCGACAAGGCGCGAGACAAGTTTTCTGTTCTGCACCTCAGTGCCCGCGCCATTACCCGGGAACGCGGGCACGGCCATTCAAGACCCACCAGCCTGATCCGCGTTGCAGCTTGAAGCTTGTAGCTGGCCCCTCACAGCTCACCGCTCACAGCTCACAGCTCACAGCTATTATCCCCCTTTATCTTCCCCAATGCGTCCCATGCATTTGTCTAATGCCGCTATCAGCGTTAGCGTTTCCTGCACATAAAAAACTGATTTCCGGGAGAGCTACGCATGCGCGCAATCTTGTGCAAGGAACTGGGACCCGCCGACAAGCTGGTGATCGACGACATCCCGTCCCCCGAGGCCGGCAAGGGCCAGGTGAAGGTGAAAGTGAAGGCCGCCGGTCTCAACTTCCCTGACACCCTGATCATTGAAGGCAAATACCAGATCAAACCGGAGCTGCCCTTTTCCCCCGGCGGCGAAATGGCCGGCGAAGTGATCGCTGTGGGTGAAGGCGTGCAGCGCTTCAAGCCCGGCCAGCGGGTCATGGGCCTCACTGGCTACGGCGCCTTTGCTGAAGAAATCCTGGTACCGGAAACCAATCTGATACCGGTGCCGGACGGCATGGACGACCGCACCGCCGCCGCCTTCTCCATGGTCTACGGCACCAGTTACCACGCCCTCAAGCAGCGCGCCAATATCCAGCCCGGGGAAACACTGCTGGTGCTGGGTGCCAGCGGCGGCGTTGGCCTGGCGGCGGTAGAGCTGGGCAAAGCCATGGGCGCCACCGTCATTGCCTGCGCCAGCAGCGCAGACAA
>JAZAJX010000170.1:0-19081 GCA_036230225.1 Pseudomonadota bacterium
GGAACAAGCTTCAAGCTGCAAGCTACAACGCGGATAGGGTCTGAGGCTTTTTAAAAGTCCGTGCCCGCGCTTTACGTTTGGGCGCGGGCACGGAGCATCAGAAAATGAAAACCGGTCTCGCGCCTTGCAGCTTGAGGCTTGTAGCTTGCAGCTAAATCACCAGCAAATGTACCCCTGCCGCCAGAATCACGATCCAGCTGGACAGGACGCCGAGTTGTCTTGGCAGGTTGGCGCTGGGTTTGGGGAACAGGAGGCCGTAGCTGTAAAGGAGGCGGCCGCCTACCAGGAGGATGCCGTAGATGTGCAAGGCGGTGTCTCCGCCGCCGTTGAGTTCCAGCAAGGCCATGAGGATCAGCGCGAGAGGGACGTATTCCACGGTGTTGCCGTGGGCGCGGATGGCACGGTTACCGTCCTTGTGGCCGCCGTCTCCGAGGGACACGTGCTTGCTGAGACGGAAACGCACCACGTTGGCGGCCAGGGCAATGATCAGAAACCCGCTGAGCGCGGCGTAGAGGGCGGTAATCGGCAAGCTGACAAGATTCATGGCATCCACTCGGGCTGTTTTTTGCGTTTGCGGACAATAAACCGGGCGGGGGCCAAGGCGTCAACCATTTCCTGATCCATCGGCAGCGGCTGGGCACAGATCATGTCGGCGATCAGCTCTGCACAGAGGGGGGTGCCGGTGATGCCCCGGCTGCCATGGGCCACGTTGAGATACAGACCCCGGGCCGGACGGTGCGGGTTGGCGGTGGCCACAGGCAGCGGACCGCACAGGGGCAGGAAATCGATGCTCTGGCAACGGAAGGCCACGCGGCGATCCCGGATCGCAATGTTCTCTCCGCCCAGGGCCTGCCAGTGGTCTGGCAGGTAGTGTTCCAATTGCGCCAGATTGTCTGCATCGTCGCTGTCGGTGGGGTGGTCATGATCTTCATGGAGTTTAAAGGTGGCGCCCACGCAGTGGAGACCGTCCAGCGCTGGTGTGAGGTAGCCGCCATGGCATTGGGCCTGTTGCCAGTGGCGAGAGGCGTCGGTGGCCTGGCAGTAGCTCACCTGGCCGCGAATATGCTTGAGGGGGAGCCAGCCGAGGCCCGGCAATGACTGGCTATGCCCGGCATTGCAGACGACGACGGCATCGGCCGGCAGGCTCTCTCCGTTGTCCAGGGTGACTCGGGCAGGCTGGCCTTCCTCGATGGCCACCACCCGGGCGGACACGCACTGGATGGCGGAATGAGTCAGCAGGTGCTGACACCATCTGGCAGGGCGCAAATAGCCGCCTCCTACCAGTTGCACTGCCTGATCCCCCTGACATTGCAGCAGCTCAGGCGGCCAGACCCCGGAGCCTATGGCCTGCTGCAGCTTTTCTTTCTGGCGCTTGTCCACGAAGTGCTGAATGACGCCATTGAGGTTGCCGTCATCCGGTTGGTTGGGAAACCCCAGGCGTTGCAGCCAGCGCAACGCATGACCATAGCTTTGCTGATAGAAACGGTTCTGGGCCGTGAGGTGGGCGCTGGGGGTACTGTAGACCACACCGGCCAAATTGCCGGAGGCGTGGGCGGCGATACCGTCCGGGTCCAGCACAGTGACCTGGCAACCCCGTTCGGCCAGTGCCCGTGCTGTGGTGGCACCGGCCAGACCCGCACCGACCACCACCACGGCATTCACCCGGCGGATAGTGAGGGGCAAGGCGGTGTCCTCTCGCTGGCCGATCAGCATGTGCCGTTTGTGACCGAAGCCCTCGCGCTTTTGCATGACGAAACCCGCGTCCATCAGGCCACGGCGGACAAAACCGGCGGCGGTAAACGTGGCCAGGGTGGCACCAGGTCGGCTGAGCCGGGCAAGTTGTTCGAACAGGGCCGGTTGCCACATGTCCGGGTTGCGGGCTGGTGCAAAGCCGTCCAGAAACCAGGCATCCACCGGATGATCAAACTGCTGCCAGAGTGACAGGGCATCCCCGTAGAGCAGGGTCAGTTGAATGCGTGGATGTAGCTGGAGTCGGTGAAATCCCGGTGCCGGCGCCGGGTATTCCTCAAGCAAGGCGTGAGCCAGGGATGAGAGTGCCGGCCACTTTGCCACTGCGGTCACCAGATCGGCTTTGCGCAATGGATGTTTCTCCACGGAGACCAGATGGAGCCGGGTGTTGGCGGGAGCCTGTTCGAGAAAGCAGCGCGCGGCCAGCAGGCAATTGAGACCGGTCCCGAAGCCGGTCTCGGCGATGACAAACGTCTGCCCGCCGGTGAGCTGCTGGAACCGCTCAGAAAGCCGGTTGCCTTGCAGGAAAACATAGTCGCTTTCCGCCATGCCATCCTGGCGGGAAAAGTAGGGGTCGTCATAATTCACGGCCACCGGAGTGGCGTCTTGCCAATCGATGGTAGCCGGTTGAATCGGGGCAAAGGGGGAGCTAGTCATCTCGAACCGGGATACGGACGCCGCTGGCACTGATTAAGGGTAAGGCAGGATACCGTGCGCCCCCTGTCATTAACAGGCCGCCAGCGACGCCGTTCCGAAGGCAATGCTATGGCGTTTGCGCTGCCCGGAATTCTGCCAGTGCCCGTTTGCCATGCTGCAACAGCCAACGTGGCGTCTGCCGGTAGCTGGCATTGCTGATGCGAATGAAGACGTTGCGGTCGATAAGAGTAATCAGCAGGGACTGGTTCTGGATCGGTCGACCGCGTTCCACCCAGCGCAACTGTGCCTGTGCCGAAGGCTGACCTTCCAGATCCATGAGGGTTTCGTTGACGATGGTCAGGGCGTTGGCACTGTCCTGCAGGGCCTGGCTGACTCGGCGCTGGCGGACCTCGCTGTAATAGCTGGCAACGGCTCGTTCTGCCGGCATGTCGTCCCAGCCGGCAGGCAGACCAGTCAGTGTCAGTGAGAGCTTCTCCTTGGCATCCTGGCTGCGGTATTGCAGGGTGCGACCGTGTTGCGAGCTGATCTCGCCATCCAGTGTCAGGCCCGCCAGGGTCTCGGGTGCCCGGAAGTGCGACAGGTCCACGATCCGCGACGACGGTGATATCGGCAGGTGCTCCGCCTCGCCCGTCACGGCAGGCATTTTTTGCAGCTTGTGAGCGGGCAGCGACCGATCATTGTCTGGCTGCGTGCTGCAGCCAATCTGACTCAGTAGGGTGAACAGGGGCAAGAAATAGCAAACTTTTACATTGATCTTTAGCGTCATGAGGCAAGGTGGTCGCTTGTTTGAGTTTCCCTGATGTAGCAGCGATTTTCTGGTGGCACAATACGAGCATACCCCTTTTCGGGAAGGACTGATGGAAAAACCATCACACAATGGCCTGCGTACCGGCGTGGCGATGACCCTGCTTCTTGTCATCATCACGGTGCCTTTTGCCATTGCGTCTTTCCTGATCATTCAACACCGCCTTGAACTCCTGTCGGCCTACAAGACCATGCAAGGTGACCTGGGCCTGTTCGATAGTGGTCTGGCGGCCCTGGGGCCACTGGATGATATGCGTGACCTGTCACCGGTGATGATCCATACCCAGCACCCGGAAATCGTGGCGCGGTTTTCCCTCAGTGAAGCACGCGCCGGTAGCCGTCTGCAGGCTTTTCTGGCACGGGTTCGGGAACGGGATATCCCCGGACTCAACGATCAGGCGGGTTTGTTGAGCGAGGCCTGGTCCGGTCTGACGGTGAAGACCGGTATCCCCATGGAGGATGTGGCGGGTCCCTACGATAACGTCAATCGCATTGCGGTGCAGTTGGTCAATGCCCTGTCTTCAGTCCTGATCGTATCGGATATGTCGGTGGGGGAGGGGCTGGAGCCGGACGAAGTCTTGTCATTGCCGCTGGGCTCGTTTCGTCAGTCACAGAATGATATCGGCCTGATTCGGGCGCTCGCCCTTTATGTCAGTCAGCGCGGTGGTTACCTGGGCTCGAATGATGCCCGGCGGCTGGAGCAAGCCTGGGAGCGCCTGCAGCAGCAGCGGGCCATCATTGATAACGAGATCAAGGCGCTGGTAGCGCGCACTGGTGCCATCAGCCTGCAGCAACAATGGCGTCTGGTGAAAGAAGAGCAAGAGCGTTTTGCGCAGTGGGCCGAACAGGAATTGATTTTGGCTCCACGCATCCAGGTGTCCTGGGAGCAGGCCTACGACCATGGTCAGCATGCCATGAAATCCCTGGAGGGATTGGCCTCCAGTCTGGTCGATCTGGCGGTGCAGCTGGTTGAGCACGCCCGTTCGGAAA
This sequence comes from Pseudomonadota bacterium, assembly GCA_036230225.1. GTDB lineage: Bacteria > Pseudomonadota > Gammaproteobacteria > Pseudomonadales > Alcanivoracaceae > Alcanivorax. The sequence goes on from JAZAJX010000170.1 coordinate 4,201, forward strand.
CCCTGCGCCGCACCATGGTGCTGATGTTGGCGGTGCTGTTGCTGTATGTGTTGGTGCTGGGTCTGGCGCTGCTGGTGTACCGCTCCAACTCCCGGGCCATCAGTGCCAGAGCGGAGAGTCAGGCCAAGGGGCAATTTCTGGCCCGAATGAGCCATGAGATTCGCACTCCCCTGAACGGCGTCATCGGTCTGGCGGAATTGCTGCGTGAAACCGACCCGTCTGCAAGACAACAGGAGTATATCGGACTGATCGACAGCGCTGGTCGAACCCTCAACGCCTTGATCAATGATGTGCTCGATTTTGCCAAGATCGAAGCCGGCAAACTGCAGCTGGTGGAAGAGGAATTTGATCTGCCGTTGCTGATGGCGGAATGCGCGCAGATGTTCAATTTGCCGGCCAGTGACAACGGCACCCTGGTATTGCTGGATATCGAAAGCAATGCACCGTCCCGGGTGGTGGGTGATCCGACCCGTCTGCGCCAGGTGATGATTAACCTGCTTGGCAATGCGGTCAAATTCACCCGCAATGGGCGGGTGGTATTGTCTTTGGCATCGCGGCACCTGGAAGAGGGGCGACCGCTTTTTACGTTCACCGTCTCCGATACCGGTATTGGCATGAGCCGTGAGGAACTCGCACGGCTTTTCCAGCAATTCAGTCAGGCGTCGGCGGATACCGCCCGGCGTTTCGGCGGGACCGGCCTGGGGCTGTCCATCAGCCGTGAGCTGGTCGCCCTGATGGGCGGCGATATTCATGTGGAAAGTGTGCCCGGCAGAGGCTCACGTTTCAGTTTCAGTATTCGACTTGCCGCAGAAGATGACAGTTTGCCGATCATGGAACAGGATGCGCCGGCGGCGTGGTTGTGGGATGTGCAGGGCAACCTGTCTGACTGGATGCAGACGGATTCCCGTTTTGCCGCCGTGCAGCCGGTGAGCAACCCCTCTCAGTTGGCGACATTGGGAGCGGAAGACAACGCCCGGGTTCTGCTGATCAACGGTATGCCGGATCGGGAGGTGTTGGAGGAGGCGTTGCAGTTGCTACGACTCAGTCAGGTGCGGTTGCAGGTGTTGCTGCTCATGGGCATGCGATGCGAGCCCCCGGACTGGCTTCCCGCGGGCGTACAGCTATTGCGCCGGTCGGTGTTGACGGTGAATGAAATCAAGCAGCTGCTTGGCAGGCAATTGCCCGGCTCCATCCCGCTCATTTCCCAGATTGACGGCGAGGGCGAGGTGGCTGCACTACGGGTGTTGGTCGCTGAAGACAACCCGGTGAACCAGATGGTCACCAAAGGCTATCTGGAGCGACTCGGAATTACCCGTATTGATATCGGCGAGGATGGCGCCACCGCGTTGGCCATGTTTGAGGAAGCGGCGGGTGCCTACGATCTGGTGCTGATGGATCTGGATATGCCGGTGATGGACGGGTTTGTCAGTGCCAGTCGTATGCGGGAGTGCGAAGCGCGGCAGCACTGGCCACCCTGCCGGATTCTGGCTCTCAGTGCTCATGCGGTCTCCGAGCTGGGTGAACGGGTCAGTCGGTCTGGCATGAACGGCCAGTTGATAAAACCCCTGTCACTGTCGGCGTTGCGTGATGCCATCACCCGTTATCTGGGGAGCCGCTGAAACGTTGGGTACGTAACGCGTTTTGTACAGGCGCCCCGAGTGTCAGGGAATCAGATATTCCAGAAAATCCTGAACAGGCACAGGCATGACCGGTGCCAACGCCAGCAATAGACCCAGCATGGCCAGCACGGCCAATTCCACCTGCCAAGCTCGGTGCCGGCGCAGAGCATGGACGCAGAGTGCAATCGTGGTCAGTACGATACCGGCATGGAAGCTGGCCATCCCGACCAGTTGCCATTGCAGATCCTGAAATGCCAGCACCAGTCCACCGACAATCAGCAGCAGGGCGCCGCCGGTGAGCATGCTGGCCGGTTGTTGCTCGGGAAGTTGTCGCATCGCGTGGCTCCTGTGGATGAAATCAAAATACCGTCAAGCAATACTTATGCCTGATCTGGCGCCAAGCCCGAGCAGACTAGGCATGAATTGTGACGAATCCGTGACCCCCGAAAGAACCGCTTGTCTTTATTCTTCCATACTTTTGTCTGATAATGGTTAGCTTGTGTATCTTTCGGTTTGTAGGATCCCGGGAGCAAATGACTTCCGGGTGTGGGGAAAGAGGGTTCATCATGCGTTATACATTCATGGCTCTGCTCTTCGCGATGGCCTTGCCGGCCGGGGCGCAAATCAATGCGGGTATGAGCGAAAGGTTGTGTCAGGCGGCATCAGAGGAAAGCGCGTTTGGTGTGCTGGTTGACGATTTGATCGAAACCGGGGAGTTGGCGCTGACCTCTGGAGAAGAAGTGTTGTCGCTGGATTGCCGGGACGGCCGTAGCGTGCTGGAGACGATGGTGATCGACCGCCAGGCGGAAAATCTCGAGTATGCGGTGATCGATCTTGGTCTCAATCTGAGTGCATCGACGGTCATGCTTCATGGCAGGACCCTGTCCCTGAAGGCAGCATTGAAGCAGCTTGGTGAACAGGGTAACGGGGACGTTCGGGAATTTGTGCAAAGCTACCTGAGCGACCTGGCCGACGAAGATTTCAATCCCAACCTGCGCGTCAGCCTGAAGTAACGCGCAAGCTATACCAGGAACGGCGTCCTGCGACAGGCGGCGCGCCGTTTCTTCCTGCCGGTATCAACCGCTATAATTCGCCCCGCATTGTGATACCGGAACCTCTATGTCTGATCAGCAGGATCGCATTTACGCCACCGCGCACCAGCAGGTAGCACGTTTTTCCTTCGATGACACCGTAGTGCGGGTCTTCCCCGACATGATCCGTCGGTCTGTGCCCGGCTATCCCACTATTATCGATATGATCGGCGTGCTGGCGGCCCGCTATGCGCAGCCCGACACCTGCCTCTACGACCTGGGTTGTTCGCTGGGAGCGGCCACGACGGCCATGGCTGCCCTGACGGAAAAGCAGGGCAACCCCCTGATTGCCGTAGATAATTCCCCGGCCATGATTCGTCAGGCGAAAACCCTGCTTGAGCAAACTGGCCATGACAGTCGGGTGGCGCTGATTGAAGGGGATGTGGCGAGCCTGGCCTTTGAGCCCTGCTCCATGGCGGTGCTGAATTTCACCCTGCAGTTTATTGCCCCGGACCAGCGTGACGCGCTGATTCAGCGTCTGGCTGATGCCACGGTACCCGGAGGCATTCTGGTGCTTTCCGAGAAGATCCGCTTTGCGGACGAGGAGGAAAACGCCTTGCAGACCGAGTTGCATCATGCTTTCAAACGCAACAATGGGTACTCGGATCTGGAAATCAGTCAAAAACGCACGGCCCTGGAAAATGTCCTGATTCCTGAAACCCTCGCCGATCATGAGGCACGCTTGCGTCGTGCGGGGTACCGGCATATCCATGTCTGGTTTCGCTGCTTCAACTTCATGTCTCTGCTGGCGGTGCGCTGATGCTGAAGGACTATTTACAGCAGTGTGAGGTGGCACTGCGGGCGCTCTATGCACAGCCGGATCGAGAGGCACTGATGGGCCTGTGCCGGGAACGATTGCTGGACAAGCCGCATGGTGATTTGCCGCGCTGGCTGGCAGCGCTGGCTGCCTTGCCCGAGGGGCCGGCGGACTGCGATTTTTCTGGGGATACGCTGCGTATAGGCAGGCCTGGCGAGGTCAGTGAAGGGATGACCCGTGACGCGCTGCAGGGCCTGATCCCCTGGCGCAAGGGCCCGTTTGAGTTCTTTGGGGTAACGATCGATACCGAATGGCGTTCGGACTGGAAATGGCAGCGCGTGTCACCCCATCTTTCTCCCCTGGCGGGACGGCGGGTACTGGATGTGGGGTGTGGGAGCGGTTACCACTGTTGGCGCATGGCTGCTGCCGGTGCCGAGCAGGTAGTCGGCATCGATCCCACCATCCTCTTTCTGGTGCAATACCTGGCGGTGCGCCGCTTTGCTCCGTCTCTGCCAGTCTGGTTTTTGCCGTTGCGGATGGAAGAATTGCCTGGCAATACCGCGAACTTCGATACCGTATTTTCCATGGGGGTCCTGTATCACCGTCGCTCGCCCCTGGACCATTTGCTGGAGCTGAAAAGTGTGCTCAGCGAAGGGGGGGAGCTGGTGCTGGAAACCCTGGTGGTGGAGGGGGATGAGCGAACGGTGCTGATGCCTGAAGATCGTTACGCTGCCATGCGTAACGTGTTCTTTCTGCCTTCAGTGGCGATGCTCTCACGTTGGTTGCAGCGTTGTGGTTTCGTGGATATCCGCTGTGTGGACGAGAGCAACACCACCGTGGAGGAGCAGCGGGCCACGGAGTGGATGCGTTTCCAGTCATTACCGGATTTTCTCGATGCGGATGATCACTCCCTGACTCGGGAAGGTTACCCGGCCCCACGACGGGCCGTGATGATCGCCCGCAAGCCCTGAGCGTCAGACCGCCTTGGCGCGGGTCGAGGCTTCCAGCAGGAAGTCGACCAGTTGCAGGCGCAGGGTTTCATCCAGACTGGCCAGGGCAGGGGAAAGGGTTTCCAGCAGGGCGGCGGGCTGGCCATGCTGTGCCAACTCCATCAATTCCCGGGATAGACGGGTGGTGATCTGTTCGGTGCTCTGGAGGCTCGCCAGTTGTTGTTCCGCACGCTGGGTCAGGCTGATTGCGGCGTCGCCATCGGCGTTAAGCGGCTTTTCCAGAGTGCGGTTGAGCAGGTCGTTGACGTTTTCCTCCGGGCTCAGCGCTGCACAATGCACCATGATTTTGACGGGTAGGGAGACGTGAAAATCATCCAGCTGGAACTCCTGCCGGGAAAACCATGTTTCCAGTCGCTGAGCCATTGCCAGGGCACCGTCCACTGGCGTGGCCGGCAGCACCATGAAGAGGAAGTGTCCTTCCTGACAGCTGACCAGGCTGTCCTCGCAGCGCTTGTCATTCAGCAGCTGATGGCGGATATGAGTCAGCAGGCGCCTGATCCGTTGTGCGCCAATGTCTGCCTTGATGGACTCCAGCTCTTGCAGCTCCAGTGCCAGCACGCTGAGGGGGCGCTTGTGTCGCCGACAAAAGGACATCGCCTGGTGAATCAGCTGCTGGCTATGGCTGCTTGCTCTGCTGCTGGTTGTCACGGCAGTCATTGGGTACCTCGGGGCCACACATTAAGATGACGGTCCTTTCTTGGGGAGCGTGAGTCAGCTCTTAACAGTGGGCATCCTTTCCCGTGGTTTTCACTTTACTGATTTCCCCGGGGGCGGGCATCGCGCGCATACTATATGTAACAACAATGTCTGGCTTTGTTACCGAAACCGGTTGTTAATCAGTCAATTAGGTCAGGCAAGCAGCAATGAGGAAGTAAGGATATGTCCATGATATGGGTAATTGCGACGGCTGTGCTGAGCTCGGTCATGACGCTGACAGTGGTGGCGCTGTGGGGGCGCTTCTACTTCCAGCCTCAGCTGCGGGACAATATGCAGAAAGAGCTGGACGAACAGGTGGAGAAAGCGGCTCAGGTACTGGCCGAACGGGTGGAAGAGGGCGTTCGCCGAGGGTTGGTGGATGGCGTGCGCAACTTGCCGTCTCGGGAAGTTCTGGAAGGCGCGAGCCGAAGTCTGGCCCGTACCAGTGCGGAGATGGTCGGAGAGCGCCTGGGGCAGATCTTTGGTGGCGGAAAGAAAGAGCGCTGAGTTGTCTCGTTAGCCATTGGTTGCCTGCCTGGCCCGGTGTCGGGAGGCAACCACTTGCCAGTGGTTCCCTGACGGCGTCAGGTACGGCGTGGCAGCAGTCGGATCACAAGGCAGGCAATGCCGAGGCTGAGCATGGCTAGCGAAAGGATGTCCTGCTGGAGTGCATGCCAGGTGGTTTCCCAGAGTGAGGAGGCCTTCAGCAGTGACAACAGGATCAGTAGTGTGCCGGTAAGGGTAAAGAACTGGTCCAGTTTGCGAGCGCGGTGTAGCTCGCCACGCAGATGTCGCAGTTCCTCCAGGATGTCTTCCTGGATCAGTTGCTGGCGGGCCACTTGCTCGGCCAGTTCGCCGACCTGCTGAGGCAGCGTTGCCAGTTTCTCCAGCCAGACCGGGTCCTCACGACGCAGCAATGCCAGGAGTTCCTTCAGGCGCACATGGTCATCCAGCCAGTTACGCACCAGGGGCCAGAGGCTGAAATGGTCGATCAGGTCGGTCAACTGGGCAATGTGCTGATCGCTGCCAGTCACTCGCAGAGAGTCATGTTCCGCCAGCGGGTCATTGGTGAACAACCAGTGCACCATGGCACCGAGGGGGCCCCGCACGCGAATGTCCACATTGCCTTCGTAGTCGGTCAGCAGTTCCACGCCATCCTCGTAGATAAGCACGTACAGCACCCAGAGCGGGCGTTCGGCGCGAATCCTAACGACGGTGCCGTTCAGGGCGGCCAATCTGTCGCGACCCTGTTGGGTGCCAGTGAGCGCCTGATTGAGTGCGCTTTCCAGGCCGCCGAGCACGATCAGCTGGGGGAAACTACCGGTTTGAGACATAAGTGACGGGAAATCCTGTCCTGAAATGAGGCCGAGTTGTCGTTTTCGGCCCCGCTTAGTTGCTAAAAATTACGTTATCTTGGTTATATTTAGGACGCCAGCTACCTATACTAGGCACTTTTATAATAAAGAGCACCTGCCATGTTAGGTTACAGCTCTTAAAGCACATTGGCTTTTTAGACCGGGATGGGTGAAAGCGGGATATTTTCGCCTTGGCGCTGTCGGGTTACAGTGTCCAAGCCCTTGGAGGGGAGTTGTTCGTAAATGCTGGAGTCATTGCTTTCGTACCCGGATTTCTGGAAGTACGTCAGTATACCGTTCATCGCCGGTGCCGTAGGCTGGATCACCAACTGGATGGCCGTCAAGATGACGTTCTATCCACTGGAGTTCATTGGTATTCGGCCAATCTTCGGCTGGCAGGGGATCATTCCCTCCAAAGTCGAAAAAATGGCGGGTATTGTTGTCGACAAGGCCTTGTCCAAGCTGGGGAGCCTTGATGAGTTTTTCCGCGAGATGGAACCGGAAAAGATCTCAACCCACCTTACCCGGACCATCCAATCCCGAATTGAAGAATACACCGATGAGGTGATGACCGAGCGCAACGCGGTGCTCTGGGAAAACCTGCCATTGCTGGTCCGTAAGCGTGTCTATGCCCGTGCCCGCCGTGCGATCCCTGCGGTGATGGATAACGTGGTCGACGACATCAGCCGCAATCTGGAAAGCCTGGTAGACATGAAGCATATGGTTACCACCCAGATGAGCGAAGACAAGGCGCTCATGGTGCAGATGTTTCAGGAAGTCGGGGACCCGGAATTCCGCTTCATCACCAACTCCGGTTTCTACTTCGGTTTTCTGTTTGGTCTGATCCAGGTACCGGTTTTCATCTTCGTACCGGAAAACTGGGTGTTGCCATTCTTCGGTTTCATCGTCGGCATCGCCACCAACTGGCTGGCGTTGAACCTGATTTTTCGTCCGCTCAATCCGGTCAAGATCGGTCCATTCCGCATTCAGGGCCTGTTCCTCAAGCGCCAGAAAGACGTGGCTGAGTCTTTTGCGCGTCTTTCCACGGACGAGGTCATCACCCTGCGCAACATTATGTACCAGGTGGTGAATGGGCCGCGCGGAGATCGGACCAAGGCGTTGATCAAACGGCACCTGAAGCCCTTGCTCAATGGGGGCGTTGTGCGTACAGCGGCGCAGCTTACCGTAGGTCCGGAAGGGTATGCGGATCTGAAGAAAGCGGTGGAAGAAAAGGCCGTGGATCTTGCTGTGGAGCCTTTCGAAGACCAGGGTTTCAATAAGGAGCGCGGCCTGATTGTGGAGAAACTGATGGCCGAGCGAATGCAGGCGCTCAGCTCGGAAGAATTTCAGGATCTGCTGCGCCCGGCCTTTCAGGAAGACGACTGGATCCTGATCGTGGTGGGGGGCTTCCGCGGCGCCATGGCGGGGGTCGGACAGTTGCTGTTTATGTTCGGAGCGGCCTGATGGAGACGCTGCAGATAGATTTACCGACACTGGGTTGGTTGCTGTTTGCAGCGGCGGGGGCGTCTTCTCTGATTACCCTGATCGTGTTGGGTCTGATCGGCCACTTTTACCTGGGCCCCCGTATTGAACGCAAAATTGACCGGCGCCTGGAGGAGGGTGCTGCCCAGCTGGAGGAGCGGCTTCGCAAGCGAATTGTTGACCTGCTTACCGGCCGTTCTCGGGAAGTCATCCGCAATAGCGCCCGGGACCTGGCCCGGGGGATGGGCTTGATTGGCAACCGCCGCCAGGATGAGGACGATAACCCGGGTGAATGACAGTCGTCTCTGATCGTCTGGACCGGGCCCGCTATTCATGCTTTCATCTCGCCGCCTGACGCGCTGCGGTTGTGGAAACAACCGTTCTACCCCTGCGACTGCCTGACACAGTACGCTGCACCAGTCCGGAGCGACGCTTTCAGGTTGAATTGATTAATTGTCTGACAAGGTGTGCGAACCCGTTTCACTACCCCCCCTATAATTCACCCCACGCGCTGATGTTGTTGAGTGTTGTTTTCCCGCTGCATTCGCTCGTGGAATTGCCTTCGGGAGTTTTGGATTATGTCCGATAAAGAGAACGAGAAAGAAGGGCGGAACAGCAGCCCGCTGAAGGCCCTGAGTGGGGCTTCAAGAGATATTAGGAAGTATACCCATCAGATCTGGCTTGCCGGTCTGGGGGCATTCGCTCGGGCCGAGGAAGAAGGCAGTGGCTTTTTTGATGCCCTGGTCGAAGCCGGTCGCGAGGTCGAGCGCCACACCAAGGACAAGACTGAGTCCCGGGTGGAAGAGATTAAGGAACGGGTTCGCCATCACACAGGCGAAACCATGGAAAAGATGGAGAAGGCCTTTGACGACCGCCTGAACAAGGCGCTGTCCCGACTGGGGCTCCCCAACAAGCGGGAAGTTGAAGAGCTTGAGAAGCGTGTTCAGGAGCTTACCAGTGCACTGAGCAAGGCGGAGGACGAGGTGGATGCCTCCGAAACCGGCGCTTCGAAACGTCGCAGTCGCAAGAAAAGCTGAGACGCCAACCAGTGTTGTAGCGCACACCGCTAACCCCTTAGTGGTGTCTTTTAACGGGTACCCCCTTGGTACCCGTTTTTTTTGTCTGTGAACGCGGGTTTACCCCGCCGCTTGGCGCCGTTGCCGTGGCCGCCTGGTCTCGCTGTTCTGCACTCTGCGGCTCTTTGTATCCCGATCGTATACTGAAACCGGAACGTAGGTACCAGGGTGTCACTCCTGGTAACGCCTGGCTGCCCCAATTTTGTTCACAGGTTTCTGTCAATGGGCTTTTTCTGATACACAATATGAAGAAATCATGAATAAGCCATAAAAAACAGCGTAAGCCATTGATATGTATATAATTAATTTAATGGTTAAAAAATAACCATGTCGTCAATAGCCGTGAAAAAACGGTGATATAGCGGTGTTGTGTACCGCCTATTCACAGAGTTATCCACAGAAGCTGTGGAAAAAGGTTCACGTAAGCGGAAGGTGGGCTCACTGCGAGGGTAATTTCGCTGGGGAACGGAGTGCACCAGGAACAAAATTGGCGCTTTTACACAAGGCTTTTGCTCTGCCCGGGAAGCGCGGTGTCATGATTGTTTCATCGTTTCTGCGCAAAAAAACATCGCTAAGTCACTGTCAACCAAAAGCTTTCCCGGATTGTGTAATTATCCGGCACTGAGCGCAGAGGGGCATGATTCGTGGCTTACAGGCGGTTCTGCTCAGTTTGTTCACAATATTATCCACAGCTTTTGTGAGTAATCCCCACTGATTGGCGTTGTTCCTGATTTCCGTAGGGGGCTGATGTCAATATTCAGTCTGGTGAAAAACCGCGCAAACAGCTGAAAGGCTTGTCTGGCAAGGCCTGCAGACGGTTTTCCGACAGTCCTCAACAACATTATCCACAGAGCATGGGGATAGTTCTGAGGGTGTGGATGGTTGTCTGATGCGGCTAGCGAACAGGAAAAAGGGCCAGGGCACCGTCAGGCACGCTCTCTTGCGGCAGGGGGGCAGACAAGAGAAGGGCGACAGGGTGCGTCGTATTTCTTTTGTGAGGCTTTCTGAGGGCCATAAAAAAGGGTGCCCGCAGGCACCCTTCAGGATCCGGCCATGGCAAGGCTCAGAAACGGTACTCGCCGTTATCAATGCCTTGCTGGGTTTCCTGATCCAGCTGTTGGTAGCAGTCGCCCTTGGGCAGCAGCACGTACACGGCGTTGTCTTGCTGGCCAAGATCGTACTTCTGCTCTTTCAGCATGTTCTTCTGGTGCATGAAGGTGCCGGTGGTCTCCATGGCCTGCTCGTTGATACGCAGGAACACCGGGATGGCGTAGTGGGGCAGTTCGCGTTTCAGGTAGGCACAGAGGCCCTGGAAATCGAACTCGGCATGGTTGCAGTTCAGGCGAACCTGGGCCATGCCGGCCCGGCCATTGGTGTTGGGGATTTCCACCCCATAGACCACAGACTCCTGGATACCGTCAAAGCCGTCGAGAATCTGCTCCACCTCGGTGGTGGACACGTTCTCGCCTTTCCAGCGGAAGGTGTCACCAAGCCGGTCCACGAACTGGGCGTGGCGGAAACCGATATCCCGCATCATGTCGCCGGTATTGAACCAGGCGTCGCCTTTCTTGAAGACGTCGCGGAAGATGGATTTCTCGGTTTTTTCCGGGTCAGTGTAGCCATCGAAGGGGGTCTTGTCGGTGATTTCACCCAGCATCAGGCCGGACTCGCCTTTGCCCACCTTGATCATATGGCCGCTGCTGTTACGAACCGGCTCATCCCGTTCCTTATCGTACTTGACGATGGCATAGCTGACCGGGGAAAAGCCCACGGTGTTGTCGAAATTGAACACATTGGTGAAGGCCACGTTGCCTTCGGAAGATGCATACAGCTCGACCACACGGTCGATGCCGAAACGCTCCTTGAAGTCTTTCCAGATGCTCGGACGCAGGCCATTGCCGACAATGGTGTGCACCTTGTTGTCCTGGTCGTTGGGTTTTTCCGGCTGCTCATGCAGATAGCGGCACAGCTCGCCCACATAACCAAAGGCGGTGCAGCCGTGGCGGCGAATATCTTCCCAGAAGCCGCTGGCGGAGAACTTGCGAGCCAGTACCAGGCTGCCACCGGCGGCCAGGACGGAGGCCCAGCAAATCACCATGCCGGTCGCATGGTAGAACGGCAGGGTAGTGTAGAGACGGTCGTCCTTGTTCAAGCGCACCGCGGAAAAACCGAAACCGCCGAAGGCCTTTTCCCAGCGGCCATGGTTGAACACCACCGCCTTGGGCAGGCCGGTGGTACCGGAGGTGTAGATATAAAACAGCGGGTCGCGCAGGAAGGTTTGCTTGCTGGACGCCGGATTTTCGCTGGAGCAATCCTTGATCTCGGTGGCCAGGTTCTTGTAGCCGGCCGGCGCCTCATTGCCCGGATTTTCCAGGGTGTCCTGGTCGGCGAAAAAGAAGAAGTTGTCTTTCAGGTCCAGGTCGCCGCGGACTTCTTCCACGGCATCAACCAATTCTTCGCCGACAATGGCGGCTTTGGGTTTCACCAGATTGAAAGAATGGATCAGTACCTTGCCGCGCTGGGAGGTGTTGATCAGGGCAGCACAGACACCCAGTTTGGCACAGGCTGCAACGGTGGCGAGTAGTTCGGGGCGGTTTTCGATGTTGACGGCGATGGTATCGCCTTTCTTGAGGCCAATGGAGGCCAGGTAGTCTGCCAGCCGGTTGGCCCAGGCATTGAACTGCTTGTAAGTCAGCTCGGTGTCTTCATAGATCACGGCGGCGCCGTTGGGGTTCATCCCGGTGGCTCGCTCGATGGCCACGCCCAGGCCCAGTGGTTTGTTCGTATCCGTGATCTTGGCCATCCGCGAGCCCTTGATCAGGCCTGGCAGATTGCTGACCACCTCGGGAACCTTGGACAGAATCTTGGGCAACGTGATGATGTCGGCGTTGCTCATAGGATCTCCATTAGTCTGTGTTCTTGGAAGGCCCAGGCACAAACAGCCCAGGAAGCACAGTCAATGCAGACCAGTCACGTGAAATGGCATGCAGCTGTCTTCCGGAGGCGGTTCCGCCGGGAACCCAGTATTGGCAAGCGGGCGCTTACCTTAACCGTAGCACCAGGGCAGGGCAAGCTCCCTGCCCGGTGGCTGTGCTCGGGCCAATGTCGGCCGTCCGTTTTGACCCGATTTGCCCAGTGCAAATTATTGAGTGATGGCGGAGTCTCCCTCTCCGTTAGGCCAATGTCACTGACCCATTATGACGCCGTGTCGTCTGTGGTGATACTGACCAGAAGCTGCTGGCGTTTTACCTGGGTGCCGGGGCTCAGATCCACCGATTCCACTGTGCCATCACAGTCCGCCTTGAGGCTGTGCTCCATCTTCATGGCTTCCATTATCACTAGCACCTGGCCTCGTTTCACCGTGTCACCGGGGTTGGCAAGCACCTCAAGCACGGCGCCATCCATGGGCGCACGTATCTGACCGGAGCCGGCCTGGTCGCTGCTTCCGGCGGCACTGTGGGTAGCATCTTCGAAACAGAGGCTGTGGCCTTGGCATTGCAGCCAGCTTTGTTTGCCATTGGGGAACAACTGGTAGCGTTGGCGAACGCCATCCAGGCTGGCGAGTCCGGGTTCGAGCAGGGCGACAGCGTGCCGGTTTTCACCCACCAGCACATCAACGTGATGATCCTGGTAATGCAGATACACGGTTTGTTCATGTTCACCGCTACGCAACTGAACCGGCTGGGCCCCCAGGGTGCTGGAATGCCAGCCTCGCAGTGAGGCGGATGGGGTTTCAGCCTCACAGCGCAGCAGGGCGGCCAGGGCCCATAACTGGCTGGGGGGTGTCCGGGAGGCCATGCTGGCATCGTCGGCAAAGTCCTGACCGATGAACGCGGTGGTCGCTTCCCCCTGGGCGAAGACCGGGTGTCGCAGGATGGCAGCCAGGAAGGCGCGGTTGTCACGAACGCCCATCAGTGTGGTGTCCTCCACGGCGCGGATCAGGCGACGACGGGCGTCTTCACGGCTCTCCCCGACGGCAATGATCTTTGCCAGCATGGGATCGTAATGGCTGCCGACTTCATAGCCTTCTACCAGACCATGGTCAATGCGAACGCCATCGCCACTGGCGGGGTGCCAGCAGAGTACCGGGCCGGTTTGTGGCATGTAGTTCTGTGCCGGGTCTTCGGCGTATAGGCGCACTTCCATGGCGTGCCCGGTGAGAGTGATTTGATCCTGACTCAGGGGGAGCGGCTCGCCGCGGGCGACTTTGATTTGCCAGGCGACCAGATCCAGGCCTGTGACCAGCTCGGTGACCGGATGCTCCACCTGCAGGCGGGTATTCATCTCCAGAAAAAAGAAGTCCCCCTCCGGCGCCAGCAGGAACTCCACGGTACCGGCACCCACATAGTGGCAGGCCTTCGCCGCGTTGACGGCGGCTTCGCCCATTTTCTGGCGTAGGGTTTCATCCACAGCAGGCGAGGGGGCTTCTTCCACGACCTTCTGGTGACGACGTTGCACGGAGCAGTCCCGCTCGCCCAGATGGATGACATTGCCATGGCGATCGCCAAACACCTGGATCTCGACATGGCGAGGTTGCATGACCGCCCGTTCCAGGATCAGCTCGTCACTGCCGAAAGCGCTTCTGGCCTCCTGGCGGGCGCTCTTCAGTTGGGCAGGGATCTCGCTGGCGTCGGTCACTACACGCATTCCCCGGCCGCCACCACCGGCGCTCGCCTTGATCATCAGCGGCAAACCGATACGCTCCGCTTCCTGGAGAAGGGTATCGTCACTCTGATCCTCGCCTTCGTAACCGGGGATACAGGGCACACCGGCTTCGATCATGGCGATCTTGGAGAGCCGCTTGGAACCCATCAGATGGATGGCATCGTCGTCCGGGCCGATAAAAGTGATGCCCGCGTCCTTGCAGGCCCGGGAAAAACCGGCGTTTTCGGAGAGAAAACCGTAACCTGGATGCACGGCATCGGCACCGGTCTTGCGACAGGCATTCAGCAAGGCATCCACGTTGAGGTAGGACTCGCTGGCCAGGGCGGGGCCAACACATACCGCTTCGTCCGCCAGTTGTACATGACGAGCGCCGGCATCCGGTTCGGAATAGACCGCCACGGTCCGGTAACCCAGGGACTGAGCGGTGGCGATGACCCGGCAGGCAATCTCGCCACGGTTGGCAATCAGGATTTTTTCAAAGCTCATTGTGGTTCCTTGGTTGAGTTGCAAGTTTCAAGTTGAAAGTTGCAACGCGAATCAGATGCGCCGCCACAAGGTGTAATTTTGAGCCGCGCCGCAACGGTTGTGCGCGGGTTAGACGGTGCTGTTTTCCTCTAACCTAGGCGCGCTTTGCAACGTGAAACTTGCCTCTTGCAACGCTTTTATTGATTCCAGGACGCAGGGCGTTTCTGTACGAACGCCATGGTGCCTTCCTGGCCTTCCTCGCTGTTTACGGCGGCGGCGAAATCCTTCGCGGCCTGGTCCAGTAATGCCTCCATGGGGCGGTGACCCACGTCCAGTACCAGTTGTTTGGTTACCCGGTTGGCATGGGGGGCGCATTTGCGCACCGCTTTGAGGGTGTCTTCCAGCAAAGCCTCCAGCGCGTCGGCATCGGCGGCCACCTCGTGGACGATCCCCAGCCGACGGGCTTCTTCACCCTGAAAGCGGATCCCGGTCAGGGCCAGCCGCCGGGCCTGGGTCAGACCGATGCGCTCCACCACAAAAGGCGCGATCTGGGCAGGAATGACGCCCAGGCCAGTTTCCGGCAGGCCGAAAGTGGCGCCGTCGTGGGCAAGCGCCACATCAGAAATACAAGCAAGGCCAAAGCCGCCCCCCAAGACCGCGCCTTC
>JAZAJX010000171.1:0-7476 GCA_036230225.1 Pseudomonadota bacterium
CTCCAGATAGCACTGACGAATCCGTTCGAAAAACGCACTGTCTTCCTGCTCAATACGATCCAGGGCCGCCCGTTTGCCGGCGCGGGCCATCCCCACGTCTACCGGCACATCGAACAACAGCGTCATGTCCGGGCGGGTGTCTCTTACCACCAGCGCCTCCAGCTGCCCGATCGCATCGCGGCTCAGTCCACGCCCTGCTCCCTGATACGCCCAGGTGGCATCCACGAATCGATCACACAACACCCAGTCTCCCCGCGCGAGCGCCGGACGAATTTTTTCTGCCAGGTGCTGTGCCCGGGCAGCAAACACCAGCAACAACTCCGTGTCGTCCGCCATCCTTTCATCCGCAGGGGCCAGCAACACGTTGCGAATGGATTCCGCCAGGGGCGTGCCTCCCGGTTCCCGGGTCACTAATACCGACTTGCCCGCCTCGCGCAAACGCTCGGCAAGCCACTCCAGATTACTGCTCTTGCCCGCACCTTCCCCGCCTTCCAGGGTAATGAAACGTCCGCTCACTGTGAGCCTCCCGGCGAGGAGCGGTACCCTTCGCGACGACGCAGCTGATAATCGCGAACCGCCTTCTGATGCTGGGCCAGTGTTTTGGAAAAAGAGTGGCTACCATCTCCGCGAGCGACAAAATAGAGGGATTCCGTCTTCGCCGGATTCACCGCTGCCAGTATGGCTTCACGACCCGGCATGGCGATGGGGGTCGGCGGCAGCCCTGAGATCACATACGTGTTGTAGGGGGTCGCTCGGCGCAGGTCGGAGCGGCGAATATTGCCATCGTAACGATCCCCCATGCCGTAGATCACCGTCGGGTCCGTCTGCAGACGCATTCCCTTACGTAGCCGGTTGGCAAACACCCCGGCGATTTCCGGACGTTCGTCCGGCACACCGGTTTCCTTTTCCACGATGGAAGCGAGGATCAGTGCTTCATAAGGGGTCTCCACGGGTAACGTCTCCGACTTCTGCGCCCAGGCTTCGGCAAGCAGCGTTTCCTGACGCTCCATGGCCCGGCGCAGAATGGTCAGATCCGATGTACCCCGGGTATAGAAATAGGTTTCCGGCGCGAACCAGCCCTCCGGGTGCCAATCCGGCCGGCCCAGTTTTTCCATGATCTCGTCATCGGTCAGGCTGTCCAGTGTATGAGTCAGACCTTCCTGGGCTGCCAACCGCATCCGCAGTTCACGGAAGTTCCACCCTTCGACCAGAGTCAGGCTGCGCTGGATCACCTCACCTCGATCCATCTTCTCCAGCAGACTGAGCAGGGAATCTCCCGGTCGCAGTCGGTATTCCCCCACATGCATGCGCCCATCCATGTTAGACAGGCTGCTGTACAGACGCGCACCCAGGCGCCGGAATTCTGCCTGATAGCCCTCTCCCAGTATTCCCCGGGCTTGCAAGCCATAAAGCACCTGGCTCAGGCCGGCGCCACGGGGCACATCAACAACGCCGGGTTCCTCGATAGGCAGAGGCTGATGCAGATAACTGCTGATCCAGGCACCGGCAAGCGGGATGGCCACCACAACCAGAACCACCAAGAGTCCAAAAATTCGAATTTGTTTACGCATGGGGGAAATTGTAGGGCCTGTTTTGCGGAATGAAATAGATTCTTTACCGGCACGACCATGAAAGTGCCCGACAACCATGGCGGGGCAAGCCGACCTCTTTCCCACGAGGCTGGCGGCAGGTCATTCTGGCAGAAAGGCAGGTCAGGACTGGAACAGTGTGTCTGCAGACTGCTGCAATTGCATCACGTCTTCCAGCACCGGCCACTGCCATTGTGCCAGTTTACGCACCGGCAGCACGCCGACAACACTGTTACACAGAAACAGGCCGCGGGCGGCCTGAAGCTGTGACAGTGGCCGCAAATCGCGCACCACGGTATCACCCCGAGCGGAAAGATGGTCAATCAGCCACTCTCGCATGACCCCGTCCACGCCGGCACGGGCGGCCTGCAGGTCCGGTGTCCACCAGCCACTGTCAAAGCGGGCAAACAGGTTCATGGAGGTCGCTTCCAGAGGCTGTCGACGAGCGCTGAGCAGGAGCCCTTCATCCCAGCCCTGGCGCGCCACCTCACGGCGGGCCTGCACCTGGGGAAGGCGATTGAGATGTTTGAGACCGGCCAGAGAATCCGCAAACAGTGGCTCACTGCACAAGCCCATCACAAGGCCCTGTTCACGCCGTGCCTGACTCCAGACCGGCAAGGGAGCAACCTGGGCAAGCAAGGTAGGTCGGGGGGTCGCGGGCGGCAGATAGCCTCGCCCACCAGGGCCCCGGGTCAGAACAAGCTTGACCACCCCGGCTTCACCATTCAGCGCCTTGATCCCCTGTTCAAGGGCAGACAGGTAACGGCTTTCCGGTTGCAGGGGCAGTCCCAGTGCCGCCGCACCACGGCTGAGGCGCTGATAATGCCGGGGCCACAAGGGCACCGCCCCAGCCGCCGTCACCCTCAGGGTTTCGAACAGGCCATCGCCGTAGGCCAGACCACGATCACGGGGATCGAGCATCACACCTTCTTGAACAGCAAGGTACCGTTGGTACCGCCAAATCCGAAGGAATTGGACAGGGCATAACGAATGTCCCTCTGCTGTGCCTGATTGGCAACCAGGTTCAGATCGCAGCCCTCGTCCGGGTCATGCAGGTTGATGGTTGGTGGCGCAATGGAATCGCGAATGGCAAGGATGGAGAAAATCGCCTCCACGGCACCGGCCGCCCCCAACAGGTGACCCACCATGGATTTGGTGGAGCTCACTGCCAGCTCAGCGGCATGCTCACCGAACAGCGATTTGATGGCCGCAATTTCTGCCAGGTCCCCCATCTGGGTGGAGGTGCCGTGGGCATTGATGTAATCCACCTCCTGAGGCGCCACACCGGCGTTTCGCAATGCGTTTTCCATTGCCTTCATGGCACCGGCACCGCCTTCAGCGGGCGCCGTGATGTGGTAGGCATCGTCACTCATGCCAAAGCCGGCCAGTTCCGCATAAATGGTCGCGCCACGGGCCTTGGCATGCTCGTAGTCCTCCAGCACCACGGCCCCGGCTCCATCCGCCAGAACAAAGCCGTCACGGCCCTTGTCCCAGGGGCGGCTGGCGCCCTCGGGGTCATCATTACGGGTGGACAGGGCGCGGGCGGCAGCAAAACCGCCGAGCCCCAATGGCGTCGAGCCCTTTTCCGCCCCACCCGCCACCATCACATCCGCCTGCCCCAACAGGATCTGCTGGGCGGCAAAACCGATATTGTGCGTCCCGGTAGTACAAGCGGTCACCGTGGCGAAATTAGGCCCTTTCATGCCGTACATGATGGCCAGATTGCCGGCAATCATGTTGATAATGGTGCCCGGAACGAAAAACGGCGACAGCTTGCGCGGGCCGGAGTCCAGCAGCTTGCGGTGATTATCTTCAATGTTGGTCAGGCCACCGATACCGGAACCGAACGCTGCCCCGACCCGATCGGCATCCTCCTGCTCCATATCCAGGCCCGCATCGCGTACCGCCTGAATGGCAGCCACCAGGCCATACTGGACAAAGACATCCATCTTGCGGGCATCTTTCGGGGACAGGTAATCGGCAATATCGAAGTCCGGCACCAGGCCGGCAAAGCGGGTCGAGAACGGTTCCGTATCAAAATGCTCGATATTGCGGATGCCACTCTTGCCCGCCTTGATGCCTTCCCAGGTGGAAGCTACATCCGTGCCCAGGGGCGTCAACATTCCCAAACCTGTGATCACTACTCGCCGTGACGTCACCCGAATACCTCCCATCCTTTTATTGTTGGGGCATTAAACGTTGTCTGTGCGACAAGATTACTACAAAGCGCCAACGCACTCGTCAGCGTTATGTAAGCAAACATCAACATTCAGCCCATCATCGGAAAAACAAGCTGAAAAGCCGGCTTTTCCGGCGTGTACCGATACCCTGTTTGATAGCCATAAAAAAGCCGCAAGTTCATAACGAACCTGCGGCTTTTTCAGTACTGCTTCAACAACTGAAATCAGCTGTGGGCTTTGATGTAATCCACAGCGGACTGAACGGTGCTGATCTTTTCCGCTTCTTCGTCCGGAATCTCAGTTTCGAATTCTTCTTCCAGAGCCATCACCAGTTCAACGGTGTCCAGGGAGTCGGCACCCAGATCTTCAACGAAGGACGCTTCAGCTTTGACGTCTTCCGGCTTAACACCCAGTTGTTCAACGATGATTTTTTGTACGCGTTCTTCGATGCTGCTCATGATCCTATAACTCTCCTGATTAATGGTGTGCTAGCACCTGTCAGCGGCTATTCTAGGTGAACGCTGTTTGCGCTTGCAAGCCAACCGAGCCGGTGCCGTTTGCTCAAGTTTTTCCAAATATTTTCTTCTGGAAAAACAGCACATTAGGCTGCTTTCCCAGAAACCCTCCGACGCCCATTTTTTGAGCTAGCCGGTAAACATGCCGCCATTGACATGCAAAGTGGTGCCGGTGACGTAGCCGCCACCGTCGCTGGCAAGCCAGCCAACCGCACTGGCAATTTCTCCCGGCTGCCCCAGACGACCCAGAGGAATACCGGCCAGAAGCGCCTCTTTCTGTGCCTCGGGCAAGGCATCCGTCATATCGGTCTGGATGAAGCCCGGGGCCACCGAATTCACCGTGATGTTACGTGAGCCAAGCTCCCGAGCCAATGCACGGGAGAACCCTTCCACGCCTCCCTTGGCGGCGGCATAGTTGGCCTGCCCCGCATTGCCCATGGTTCCCACCACAGAGCTGATGTTGATGATACGTCCCCAGCGGGCCTTGGTCATGCCCTTGAGGCATGCCTTGCTGACCCGGTAGAGGGAATTGAGATTGGTGTTGATAACGTCCTCCCACTCATCGTCCTTCATCCGAAGCATGATGTTGTCGCGGGTGATGCCGGCGTTATTGACCAGCACCAGGGGGGCGCCAAACTCGTCGTTGATGCTCTTGATCGTGTTATCGACGGACGCCTTGTCCGTCACGTTCAATACCTTGCCGGCACCGTTCTTGCCCAGGGCGTCTCCGATGGCAGCGGCGCCATTTTCCGATGTGGCGGTACCGACTACAAAAAAACCGTCTGCCACAAGCTGCTCGGCGATGGCACGACCGATGCCCCGGCTGGCACCAGTGACAAGCGCAATCTTCTTTTCTGACATCCTTATTCCCCTTTCAGTGATGCCTCGAAGGCATCCCCGGTTTCCAGCGGATGAGCGGTGATTTCCCGATCAATCCGTTTGATCAGACCACTGAGCACCTTGCCCGGGCCACATTCGTAAACGTGGCTGACCCCCTGAGCTTTCAGAGACTGGATGGTTTCCACCCAGCGCACCGGCGAATGCAATTGACGAATCAGGGCATCGCGAACCTGTTCCGGCGCGGTTTCCACAGCCACATCCACATTATTGATGACCGGGATTTCCGCTGCATGAAAGTTGGTCGCTGCCAGCGTCTCTGCCAACTGGTCTGCCGCCGGTTTCATCAAGGCACAATGGGACGGCACGCTCACAGGTAACGGCATGGCACGCTTGGCCCCGGCATCCTTGCAGGCAGCGATGGCACGTTCCACCGCTGCTGCGGAGCCGGCAATGACCACCTGACCCGGTGCATTGAAGTTGACCGCTTCCACCACATCACCGTCTGCCGCCTGTTCACAGGCAGCACGAACCTGGTCATCATCCAGACCCAACACCGCCGCCATCTTGCCCTCGCCTTCGGCGACAGCTTGCTGCATCAATTGACCACGAGTGCGAACCAGACGCACCGCGTCACCCAGATTGATCACGCCTGCACAGGTCAACGCGGTGTACTCACCGAGGCTGTGCCCGGCCAGAAAATTCGGGCGCGGACCACCGCTCTGTTCCCACAACCGCCACAGTGCCACACCAGCCGTCAACAGCAGGGGCTGAGTATTTTCCGTCTGATTGAGTGCTTCCTGGGGCCCCTCCTGACACAGCGTCCAGATATCCAGATCCAGCGCCCCCGAGGCTTCCTGAAAAGTCTGCTTCACCGCCGGGCGGTCGGCAAAATCAGCGAGCATGCCGAGGCTTTGGGAGCCCTGACCGGGAAAAATAAAAGCAGTTTTGGACATTCACATCCCCTTAGAAACGGTTCTGACAAAACAGGTCGCAGTATGCCGGTTTCACGTTTTAGTGTCCGGGCTGCCCTGCAACAACGTATTAATGGGTTTCGCTATCTGCATCACTGCCAGTGGGAGCCAGCGCGTCGCGGATCAGAGCCGGTACATTGCGACGTGCTTCCAGCTCTGCCACCAGAAGCGCACTGGCGAAGCCTTCTACCGTGGTGCCACCATGGCTTTTCACCACCACACCCCGCAGTCCCACCAGGCTTGCGCCATTGTAGCGATCCGGGTCCATCCGTGACTTCAGGCCACGAAATACCGGTAGCGCCAGCAACGCGGACAGTTTGCGCAACCAGGAACGCTCCGCTTCCTCACGGATCATGTTTTTGAGCATTTTGGCGACGCCTTCCATGGTCTTCAGTGACACATTGCCCACGAAGCCATCACAGACCACCACATCGGCTTCACCGGCAAAAATACCGTCGCCTTCCACGAAGCCGGCGTAATGGATGTTGGGGGCGTCGCGCAGTAGCCCGGCCGCGACCTTGATCTGCTCATTGCCCTTGATGTCTTCCTCGCCAATGTTGAGAAGTGCCACACGGGGGTGCCTGACACCGTCCACTGCATTGACCAGTGCCTGCCCCATCAAAGCGAATTGCAGAAGGTGTTCCGGCTCGGAGTCCACGTTGGCCCCCAGGTCCAGCATATGGCAGTGGCCGGATACCGTGGGAATCGCCGTACAGATGGCGGGACGATCCACCCCGGGCAAGGTCTTGAGCACAAACCGGCTCACCGCCATCAGGGCACCGGTGTTACCGGCACTGACCGCCGCCTGAGCTCGGCCTTCCTTGACCATATTGATGGCCACACGCATGGAGGAATCTTTCTTCTGACGCAGGGCGACGGCCACCGGGTCATCCATGGCAACCACTTCACTGGCGGGCTGGACCGTGATTCGGGCATGGCCTTCAAGGCCTGCGTTTTTCATGGCTGTCGCCAGCGGTTCGGGCTGGCCGACGAGAATGATGTGCAGGTGTTCCTGGCGGGACAGCATGGTTGCTACGGCGGGCACGGTCACGTCCAGACCGTGATCTCCCCCCATGGCATCCACCGCCAACGTCACAACCGACATGGGCTGTTTCCTTGTTATCAATTCAGCGGCGGATATTCTGACAAATTTCCGCCCTTGGAAACATGGTGGCTATTATTCGCTTACAAAATGCACACCCACAAAAAAACCTCCCGGAGGAGGATTTTTTGGGGTGCCCTTGAAGAGCACAGCAAAACGGGAGCCTGGGCTCCCGTTTCATACCACTTACTCTTCGTCGTCGGTCTCAACCTGACGAATCACCTGACGGCCGCGGTACATGCCGTCCGGAGAGATGTGGTGACGACGATGCACTTCACC
>JAZAJX010000172.1:0-5000 GCA_036230225.1 Pseudomonadota bacterium
GGAAATCGGCAAATGCCGATCTCCGCCGGTATTTCGATTGCAATTATCATGGCAGAGATCGGCATTTGCCGATTTCCGCCCTACGCGACACGCCGTCTCAAGGTACGGGGCTCGGGTTGCGAAAACCCACCCTCCCACCGGAATGCCGGGGTTCCGATTTCGCCTTTCGCAACCCGAAACCCGTACCTCGCAACGTCCTCGCCCCTATACCCTCAGCCCGGTTGCTGTAGAATAGCGCACCACACTCATTCGGAGCCTACCACCGTGCCGCTATCTTCCCAGGACATCAAACGCCTTCGCCGCATTGGCCATCACCTGAAGGCCATCCTGATCATTGGCGACAAGGGTCTCACTGAAAGCGTCCAGGAAGAGCTCAACAGCCGCCTGGAAGATCACGAGCTGATGAAAGTGAAGGTCAACGCCGAAAACCGCGACGACCGGGCCGCCATCGTGCAGACCATGTGTGAACAGAGCGGCGCCGAGCTGATCCAGCGCATTGGCAACATCGCCCTGCTGTACCGGGCCGCCGAAAAGCCCAACCCCAAGCTCTCCAATCTGTTGCGCTACCAGAATACCTGATCGCAACACACCCGACCTGAGGCCCACGCCACCCGCGGGGCCAACAACAAAAAAGGCGACGTATCACGTCGCCTTTTTTGTTGCCTGCGGATCACCCGGGTTCAAATATGCTCGACCTTGTCGACCTCATATTCGTGGGTGCCGCCGGGGGTATCAATCTGCACCACATCACCCTCTTCCCGGCCGATCAGGCCACGGGCAATGGGAGAGTTCACACTCAGCTTGCCTTGCTTGATGTTCGCTTCATCGTCACCCACGATCTGGTAGAACTTCTCTTCATCGGTGTCCACATCGATGATGGTCACGGTGGTGCCGAAGATCACCTTGCCGGTGTTTTCCAGCTCAGTGATATCGATGATCTGGGCCGCCGACAGCTTGGATTCGATCTCGTTGATCCGCCCCTCACAGAACCCCTGCTGCTCGCGGGCAGCATGGTACTCGGCGTTTTCCTTCAGATCGCCGTGCTCGCGCGCTTCCGCAATGGCAGCAGAAATACGCGGGCGCTCTTCTTTTTTCAGTTTTTCCAGTTCCGCACGCAGGGCCTTCGCCCCATTGGCGGTCATCGGTACGCGTTGCATAGTTTTCCTCGTCAATTCCATCGAATCGCCCGGAGCACTCAGCTCCGAGCGCTCCATGGGACGATTACTGCATTTCTGCGTGCAAATCCTGCAGACGACGCACGGTGGGCTCGCCGCTGATACCCAGCGCCTGACACACGGCGTGGGCCGCAGTGATGGTGGTGGTGTAGAACACCTTGTGCTGCAAAGCGGAGCGACGAATCGCAAAGGAATCGCGAATCGCCTGCTTGCCTTCAGTGGTGTTTACAATCAGGGCGATCTGGTCGTTCTTGATCATATCCACAATGTGCGGACGCCCTTCCAGTACCTTGTTCACTTCTTTTACTGCCAGCCCGGCATCAGCAATGACTTTGGCGGTGCCACGGGTCGCCACCAGATCGAAGCCGCGCTCGATCAGCATGCGCGCCACATCCACCGCGGCGGGCTTGTCCACCTCACGCACAGAAATAAAGGCAGTGCCTTTTTCCGGCATTTTCTCACCCGCACCCAGAGAGGCCTTGCCAAAGGCTTCGGCGAAGGTTGCGCCTACGCCCATTACCTCACCGGTAGACTTCATTTCCGGGCCAAGGATCGGATCCACTTTCGGGAACTTGGCAAACGGGAACACGGCTTCTTTCACGAAGTAGTGTTGCGGTTTGACCTCTTCGGTAAACCCTTGTTCCTTGAGGCTGACACCTGCCATACAGCGGGCGGCCACCTTGGCCAGGGAAGCACCAATACACTTGGACACGTACGGCACTGTTCGCGACGCACGGGGGTTCACTTCCAGAACATACACCTCGCCACCTTTGACGGCGAACTGCACGTTCATCAGACCGACCACACCCAACTCCAACGCCATGTCGCGGGACTGCTGACGCATCACGTTCTGCACGTCCTCATCCAGGGAGTACGGCGGCAGGGAACAGGCGGAGTCACCGGAGTGAACACCAGCCTGCTCGATATGCTGCATGATGCCGCCGATCACCACATCGGTGCCGTCGCAGATGGCATCCACATCCACTTCGATCGCGTCATCCAGGAAGCGGTCCAGCAGTACCGGCGAATCGTTGGACACCGACACGGCATTTAGCATGTAGTTACGCAGCTCGGCTTCGTTGTACACGATCTCCATGGCGCGACCACCCAGTACATAGGAGGGACGCACCACCAGCGGGTAACCAATTTCTTCTGCCAGGCGCACGCCATCTTCCAGAGAACGGGCGGTACGGTTCGGCGGCTGCTTCAGGCCAAGCTTGTTGACCATCTGCTGGAAGCGCTCGCGATCTTCCGCTTCATCGATGGCATCCGGCGGGGTACCGATGATCGGCACGCCAGCAGCCTGCAGGGCACGGGCCAGTTTCAGCGGAGTTTGACCGCCATACTGCACAATCACGCCCTTGGGTTTTTCTTTCGCCACGATGGCCAGCACGTCTTCGAGAGTAATCGGCTCGAAGAACAGACGATCAGAGGTGTCGTAGTCAGTGGACACGGTCTCCGGGTTACAGTTGACCATGATGGTCTCGTAACCGTCTTCGCGCATGGCGAACGCCGCGTGCACACAGCAGTAATCAAATTCGATACCCTGGCCGATACGGTTCGGGCCACCGCCGATAACCATGATCTTGTCACGGTCAGACGGATTCGCTTCGCACTCCTCGTCGTAGCTGGAGTACATGTACGCGGTATCCGTCGCGAACTCGGCCGCACAGGTATCAACACGCTTGTAGATCGGCAGCACATCCAGCTCTTCACGCTTGCCGCGCACGTCCGATTCCTTGACGCCCAGCAACTGGGCCAGACGCGCATCCGAGAAGCCCTTGCGCTTGAAGCCGTAGAGGTTATCGCGATTCAGTCCCGAGAACGTCAGCGCCACCGCTTGCTGTTCTGCCTTGATCAGATCGTCGATCTGCACCAGGAACCAGCGATCGATCTTGGTGATGTTGAACACGTCTTCCACGGTCATACCAACCCGGAAGGCATCGCCCACGACCCAGATCCGCTCCGGACCCGGCGTGGCCAGCATCTGTGCCACCTGTTCACGGGCATCCGGCGCCGCCGGATCTACCTTGGGATCAAAGCCGACCGAATCCGTTTCCAGGCCACGCAGGGCTTTCTGGCAGGATTCCTGGAAGTTACGGCCAATCGCCATCACTTCGCCCACAGACTTCATCTGGGTGGTCAGCACCGCATCCGCTTCGGCAAATTTTTCAAAGTTGAAGCGAGGGATCTTGGTAACAACGTAATCGATGGACGGCTCGAAAGAGGCCGGGGTCTTGCCACCGGTGATCTCGTTCTGCAGCTCGTCCAGGGTGTAGCCCACCGCCAGCTTGGCCGCCACCTTGGCAATCGGGAAACCGGTCGCCTTGGAGGCCAGCGCGGAAGAACGGCTCACCCGTGGGTTCATTTCGATCACCACCATGCGGCCGTTGTCCGGGTTTACCCCGAACTGCACGTTGGAGCCGCCGGTTTCCACACCGATCTCACGCAGTACCGCCAACGAGGCGTCCCGCATGATCTGGTATTCCTTGTCGGTGAGCGTCTGGGCCGGCGCCACAGTGATGGAGTCACCGGTGTGCACACCCATGGGATCGAAGTTCTCGATGGAACAAACGATGATGCAGTTGTCCTTTTTGTCGCGGACCACTTCCATCTCGTACTCTTTCCAGCCGAGCAGGGATTCGTCGATCAGCAGCTCATTGGTCGGTGAAAGATCCAGACCACGCTGACAGATTTCTTCAAACTCTTCGCGGTTGTAAGCCACCCCACCGCCGGAGCCACCCATGGTGAAGCTGGGACGGATGATGCAGGGGAAACCCAGCTCTTCCAGCGCCGCATTGGCCTCTTCCATGTTATGTGCAATGGCAGAACGCGGACACTCCAGGCCGATGGCTTTCATGGCCTTGTCAAAACGGGAGCGGTCTTCCGCCTTGTCGATGGCATCTTCGGTGGCGCCAATCATCTCGACACCGAATTTTTCCAGCACACCGTTGTGGTCCAGATCCAGCGCACAGTTCAGTGCCGTCTGACCGCCCATGGTGGGCAGCAGCGCGTCCGGACGCTCTTTCTCGATGATCTTGGCGACCGTTTCCCAGGTGATCGGCTCGATGTAGGTGGCATCGGCCATGGCCGGGTCGGTCATGATGGTGGCCGGGTTGGAGTTCACCAGGATCACCCGGAACCCCTCTTCACGCAGGGCTTTACAAGCCTGCGCACCGGAGTAGTCAAACTCACAGGCCTGGCCGATCACGATCGGGCCAGCGCCAATGATGAGAATACTTTTGATGTCGGTTCTTTTAGGCATAGTTCGCTAACCGTCAGACGTATGTTGCGGTTGTCTTTGCGTCGGACGTCAGACGTCGGACGTCAGACGCTATTACTTGGCTTCCATCAACTCGATGAAGTGATCAAACAGCGGCGCACAGTCATGCGGCCCCGGGCTCGCTTCCGGATGCCCCTGGAAGCTGAACGCCGGCACGTCAGTGCGATGAATCCCCTGCAGAGTGCCATCGAACAGCGATACATGGGTCACCTTCAGGTTGTCCGGCAGGTTGTCCATGTCCACCGCAAAACCGTGGTTCTGGCTGGTGATCATTACGGTATCGTCATCCAGGGTTTTAACCGGATGGTTGGCGCCATGGTGGCCGGTGCCCATCTTGATGGTCTTTGCCCCGCTGGCCAGCGCCAGCAGCTGGTGGCCCAGGCAGATACCAAACACCGGTTTGCCAGTGGCAACGATGTCCTTGATCGCCGCGATGGCGTAGTCACAGGGCTCCGGATCACCCGGGCCGTTGGACAGGAAGATGCCATCGGGATTCATGGCCAACACGTCGGCAGCCGGGGTCTGCGCCGGCACCACGGTGA
>JAZAJX010000173.1:0-7476 GCA_036230225.1 Pseudomonadota bacterium
ATCGGGTCGGCAGGCGGAGGGGCTGGCACCTCAGATTGCGGCGTTTCCACTGACGGTGCATCGTCTTCGGGGCGGGGTGCCGGCTGAGGCGTCGCGTCTTTTGCCGGGCCCTGAAACAGGCGGCGTAACCATTGCAGCATCAGGGGGGTGTCCCGTGTTGTTGTGATTCTTGTGAGGGCTGCTTCATGGCGTCGATTTGGGCTTTCAGTGCTTCCAGGTAAGCATCTTGCTGCTCCAGCAGTTCCTGGGTGGTTTCCTTCTGCTGCAGAAGGTCTTGCTCCCTGGCTTCCAGTTCTTGTTGTTCGCGCAGGCGTGCATCGCGCTGCTCGGCGGTGAGCAGGTCGCTGTCGTCAAACGATTGCGCCGCCGCTGGCAGTGCCAGGGCGCAACAGAAGATCAGGAGTACAGAGCGCACGGAGTTCCCCAAAACTCGTTGTGAAGCAGAGTCAGCATAGCAAAAACCGGGCGCGGAAGGGAAAGCCCGGTGGTGATTGCGGGAGCGGGGCAGGCCACGGTGGCCCGCCATCGCGGTGGAGCTCCCACAGCAGAGGGTCGGGTTATCCCTTCATCATCTGACGCAGCACATAGTGCAAAATGCCGCCGTGTTTGTAGTACTCCACTTCCGCGGCGGTATCGAGCCGGGAGAGCGCCTCCACGGTCTGTTCCTTGCCATCACGGCGGAACACCACCTTTACAGTTTCCCCTGCTTTCAGGCCGTTGCCCAACTCCGGAATATCGACGATTTCACTGCCGTCCAGGTTCAGGGTCTTGCGGTCGGTGCCTTCCGGGAACTGCAGTGGCAATACCCCCATGCCGATCAGGTTGGAGCGGTGAATACGCTCGAAGCTTTCGGCAATCACCGCTTTCACCCCGAGCAGGTTGGTGCCCTTGGCCGCCCAGTCGCGGCTGGAGCCGGTGCCGTATTCCTTGCCGGCGACCACCACCGTAGGGACGCCATCCTTCTGGTAACGCATGGCGGCACCGTAGATGGAAATTTCCTCGCCCTGGGGCAGGTGTTTGGTAAAGCCGCCTTCGATATCCGGGGTCATCTCGTTGCGGATACGGATATTGGCGAAGGTGCCGCGCATCATCACTTCGTGATTCCCCCGGCGCGAACCGTAGGAGTTGAAGTCGATGGGTTCCACATCGTGGCCCTGCAGATAATGGCCAGCGGGGGAATCGGCCTTGATGGCGCCGGCAGGAGAGATGTGGTCGGTGGTAATGGAATCGCCAAGCAAGGCGAGAATCCGGGCGTCTTTCACCGGGGTCACATCATCGATTTCGGCGGTAAGCCCGTCAAAGAAAGGCGGGTTCTGGATATAGGTGGATTGGCTGTCCCAGTCATAGGTCTGGGAATCCGGGATTGGCAGGCTCTGCCAGGTCTCGTCACCGTCAAAGACACTGGCGTACTGGCTGCGGAACATGTCGTTGTTGATCTTGACCAGCTCCGCCTGAATCTCATCGGAGCTGGGCCAGATGTCCTTTAGGTAGACCGGGTTGCCATCGTTATCCTTGCCAATAGGGTCTTTGTCCAAATCGATTTTCACTGTGCCGGCCAGGGCGTAGGCCACCACCAGCGGCGGTGAGGCCAGCCAGTTGGTGCGCACGCTCTGGTGGACCCGGCCTTCGAAGTTACGGTTGCCGGACAGCACTGAGGCCACCACCAGATCGCCGTCGGCAATGGCTTTGTCGATGGCGTCCGGCAGGGGGCCGGAGTTGCCGATGCAGGTGGTGCAGCCGTAGCCGACCAGATCGAAACCGATGTCGTTGAGGGGTTTCTGCAGGCCGGTGACGTCCAGATAGTCGGTCACCACCTTGGAGCCGGGGGCCAGTGAGGTCTTCACCCAGGGCTTGCGGTTGAGACCTTTTTCGGCGGCTTTTTTCGCCACCAGACCGGCCGCCAGCATGACGCTGGGGTTGGAGGTGTTGGTGCAGGAGGTAATGGCCGCAATTACTACATCGCCGTGGCTGAGGTGGTGTTTCTGGCCGTCGATGGTGACGGGAACGTCACCACCGCTGGGCTCGTGGTTGCCCACGGCGGTTTGACCGCCTTCCCCTTCCAGCTTGCTGATTTCATCGTCGTTGAGCTTGAGGGTCTCGGTCACTACGTCAATGAAGGTGCGTTTGACGGACGTGAGGGGAACCCGGTCCTGGGGACGTTTCGGGCCGGCCAGGCTGGGCACCACATCGCCCAGATCCAGTTCCAGCACATCGGTAAATTCCGGGTCCGGATCGTCGCTGGAGCGCCACAGCCCTTGCGCCTTGCAGTAGGCCTCGACCAACGCGATGGTGTCGGGGTCGCGGCCGGACAGTTCCATGTATTCGGTGGTGCGCTCGTCGATGGGGAAGAAACCGCAGGTGGCGCCATACTCGGGGGCCATGTTGGCGATGGTGGCGCGGTCGGCCAGGGTCAGGTCGGCGAGGCCGTCACCAAAGAATTCCACAAACTTGCCGACTACCCCGCGGCGGCGCAGCATCTCGGTGACCGTGAGTACCAGATCGGTGGCGGTGATGCCCTCGCGCAGCTTGCCGCTGATCTTGAAGCCGATGACCTCGGGGATCAGCATGGCGATGGGCTGGCCGAGCATGGCGGCTTCGGCCTCGATACCGCCCACACCCCAGCCCAATACGCCGAGGCCGTTGATCATGGTGGTATGGGAGTCGGTGCCCACCAGGGTATCCGGGTAGGCATAGGTGTTGCCATCCTGGGCCGGCTCGGACCAGACACCCTTGGCCAGGTATTCCAGGTTGACCTGGTGGCAGATGCCGGTGCCCGGTGGCACCACCCGGAAATTATTGAAGGCTTTCTGGCCCCAGCGCAGGAACTGATAACGTTCACGGTTGCGCTGGTACTCGATATCCACATTTTCAGCAAAGGCCTGCGGGTTGCCGAATTTGTCCACCATGACCGAGTGATCAATGACCAGGTCCACCGGTGACAGGGGGTTGATGCGGGTGGGATCGCCACCGGCCTTGCTGATGGCATCGCGCATGGCGGCAAGATCGACTACACCGGGAACGCCGGTGAAGTCCTGCATCAGGACCCGGGCCGGGCGGTAGTTGATTTCGTTGTCGGAACGCTTGTTGTCCAGCCAGCGCACGACCGCTTCCACGTCATTCACGGTGACGCTCTCGCCATCTTCATAGCGCAGCAGGTTTTCCAGTAGCACTTTGAGCGAGAAGGGAAGCTTGCTGAGATCACCCCAGCCCTTGTCGGCGACCGCGTTGAGGTCGAAATAATGGTAGGTCTTGCCGTTGGCTGTCAGCGATGACTTGCTGTTCAGGGTGTCCTGGCCAATCCGTGTCACTGCACACCTCCTGGGTCGAGAATGGGCTCGCCGCCGTGGTGTCACGGCGTAAAGCGGGACCGCAGGGCCCATAACACAATGACACCAGGACCCTGCGTTATGAATACCCTCATACTACGCGCTTATGGCGTCCACATGAAATGTGTGGCGAATGGGGTTTTTCAATCTTTGTCATAGGCCATGGGCACCGCCTGTCCACTGTGACGCACGTTGGTCTTCAAGGTCAATGAGAGTCATCGGCGCCCTGCGTATGATCGCGGCACTTTTGTCGAGGATCCTGTTTATGGCCACCAGCGATTATCCGCGTCGCGGTAATGCATTTTCCCGGGCGTGCGCGCGCGGTTTCCTGAAGCTGATTGGCTGGAAGGTGGTCAGTCCGTTACCGGCCTTGCCCAAGGCGGTGATTATTGGCGGGCCGCACACGTCCAACTGGGATGGCATTGTGACCCTGGCCGCCATGATGCAACTGGGCCTGGATGCGCATGTGATGATCAAGGACAGTGCCTTCAAGGGACCGCTGGGCTCCCTGTTACGCTGGATGGGAGCCCTGCCCATTGATCGTAACAAGGCCGGGGGAGTGGTCGAGCAGACTGTCGCCCAGTTCAACGGCGCCGAGCAGCTGTTCATGATTGTGGCCCCGGAAGGCACGCGCGGTGGTGCAACACAATGGAAAACCGGGTTTCATCGTATCGCTCATCAGGCGGGTGTACCCATTATCGTTGCGACGGCCGATTACCGAAAAAAGGAAATTGATTTTCCGTTGGTGGTGGAGCCCGGTGATGATCTGGATGCAGATCTGGCAACGATCTTTTCTACCTACGCCTCTGTGCATCCCCGGCACCCGGGCAAACTCTCAGCACCGTTGAAAGCGTTGCGAGCAAAGGACCAGACCAAACAGGGTTGATCAGGATTAGGGGGCGTAGCCCCTTCGATCAGAAAAACACTTTGCCTGTCTTACTGCCTCCTTATCGTCAGGGCTGTTTGTCCCGGTAACGCACACTGTCCTCAAGTAAGTGTGTCGTATTCGAAGGTCCTGTCCGTCTCATTGAATGACATCAACGAGAAGGGAAAGGGCATGCAAGCGGTCGCATCATCTCAATATCATCACCATCCTTCTGTCAGCCAGCACTCCGGCATGCTGGAGGCACTACTCGATAGTTTTTCCGGGGCGGTTATCGTGTGTGAGCCTGGTGGGCGGGTGGAGTACGCCAACCAGGCCGCGGAGCAGCAGCTGTGCCTGGATTTGCAAGGGCATCGTTTGGGGCTGGCGGGTACAGGAAATGGCCTGCGGTTCAAGCGAGCTGTCAGAGCGCTGAGAGATGCCCCGGATCAGCCGCAGGGGCTGGAGTTACAAATTGGCGGGCGGCCCTGCATTTTTCAGGTGAGTTTTCTGGACGGCAAGCAACGTTGGTTGCGGCTGGTGTCCTGCAGCGCTTTGGTTGCCGGCACTGATCCGCTTGCCCTGGCCGCTCAACAATACCGTTTTACCCCGGCAGAAACCGATGTCGCGAGTTATTTGCTGCAAGGAAAAAGCGCCAATGACATTGCTGCGATTCGCCGCAGTTCCCGTGAAACCGTCAGGAGCCAGATCAAGTCGCTGTTGCAGAAGACAGGAACCCGTCGCCAAGCCGCATTGATTACCTTGCTGGGCGGGTACTGAAAAACCTCCCCGCAAGCGGGGAGGGAAGGTTGCCTCCCGCGAACGGGAGGCGGAGGGGGACGGGTAACGGACGTTTAGTTGCTGCAGCCATTGGCGTTGGTGTAGCTACCATCGACCACGTTATTGATCCACTGATCCAGCAGAACGCTGGCTTCGCTGTGCGTCACGCTGCGGGCGATGGGGGGCATCATCCGTTGCGGGTCGTTCTCTGCCGCGACCCGGCAGGAGACGATGGAGGCACCAGCATCACCGGGCACCAGTACATGCTGACGTCCACAGGAACCGCCGCCGGTGGCAGTGGGTTTCTTGCATACGCCGTAGCTGGCATTTACATCACGGAAGTGATCCAGGTAGTAACCGGTATTGGAGGCGGCGCCCTTGTCGTTATGGCAGTGCTGGCAATTCACCTCCAGATAGGCTCGGACCCGGCTCTCGATATCCGCCGCTGAGTGGGCGGTCTCACCGCTGTCACCCGGGACATTCCAGCGCGGCAGATGCTCGATATTGGTGGCAACGCCATTGCTGATGGTCAGGGCCGGTACGCCGCTCAATATGCCCAGATCCTGCCATTGTTTGAGCTGATTGATCTGCGGGAATCCCCCTTGGCCGCTGTTGCCCATGAACGCCGACTCAGGCTGATAAGCGCGATTCAGGTTTCGAGGCTTGGGACCGATCGGGGCGCTGCCGGCAGGTTGGTCATCATTGCCGTGACAGGTGATGCACTGGTTGGCGTTGGGAATGCTATAGCTGGCGGTGCTGCCGGTGAGCAGGGTGCCGGAATCCGCATCCCGGTAGTGCCAGGATGCCGATGCGGTTCCGCCATTCATGGCCAGCCGGGCAACCTGTTTGCCATCCACCTCTTCCCAGATATAGGGCAGACCGGTCCATACCGCGCTGCCCTGGCTGTTTTTGCGTTTGATCAGCAGGCGGGTTTCCACCGGCACCTCGGTGCCATTGCTTTCATCGGTAAAGGCAAAGGTCTTGGCGATGACGGTGCCGTCCGGGAAGTGAATGCCCCCGTTGAGGTTGTTGCCTTGCTGGCCGTCGCGATACACCGCTTGCTCACCGGGTGGGACAAAAACAACCCGGTATTTGGTGGCGTAGTCGGAGAACAGTTTGCTGTTCAGGACAAAGGGCTGGCCGCTTTCGTTTGGCAAGCTGCGCGGGTCTTGCGGATCGGCAAACAGGTTGTACTGGTCCAGCGTCGGGCAGTTGTAGTTCAGCGCCTCGCGGTTGATTTCACCTTCTGCCACGTCGGCGGAACAATAGAAATCGACCACTTCATCGGAGGGTGCCGGATCGAACTCGCCGCTGGGCTCGAAGGGAGGAATGTTAACTCGCGGTAGCGAAGCCAGTGTCTTGCCAAAACGGGCCTGACAGTCATGGTCAGACAGTCGGGTATCCGACGGCATATTGAGCAACCCTTCCAGTACGTCCAGCAGACCGGCAGGCGACAGGATCGACAGATCCTGGTCGGCAATGGCCAGTACCAGTTCCAGGCCGTCGGTGCCGTGGAAGTTAAGGTAAGGGGCGCTGTCTTCAGACAGCTCGTTGCTGTGAATGCAGGAGCCCCATTCCGGCTGGATACGTTGCTTGTTTTCGTCGAACTTGTAGGCGTTGTAGTGACAGCTGGGGTTCGGGTGCTCGTTGGTGTGGACCGGTTTGCCGCTGTCCCACATCGGCACCGGATCGCCATTGCTGTCTACCGGATAAGGGCAGTCTTCATCCAGTTCATCGCGCAGGCCATCCCAGACAATGTGTGCCCCTTTACCCAGGTTAAGCACATTGGTGAGGCTGCCCAGTAATTGCGTCGGGTCGTTCAGGGTGGGCAGGTTTTTCAGTCCGATGAGGAAAGGCAGAACGCTTTCGACCTCGCCATTGGCGACTTTTTCCAGATCCGGTGGAGGCAGGTCGTAGCCAGAGTTTTTCATCACGTTATCGTGAATGTGCAAGCCTTCGGTATACGGATCCAGTTTCCGGTCTGCGGTATTGTCCTTGCCGTCGATCAACTCATAACTGACGTAAATTACGGCGGCGGTGCTGTGATCTTCGAACGTGTTGTTGAGCACCTCGATATTGTCGTAACCCAGAGTAATAAAACCGGTTCCCCGGGGAACAACCGATACCAGCCCACTGTGGGCAAAGTTATAGGTGTTGTTGTTACGTGCCACGTTATTGATCATCACCGAGGTATCCCCGTAACGGGTGATGTTCTCCAGGTCATAGATCAGGAAGGCGCCGGTATTACATTCCGCCAGGTTGTTGTCGTATTCCCCGCCCTGAACATTTTCGATTTCAAATCCCATGACGTTATAGGCGGCACGGCTGTCACGGATGATGGCGGTGTTGGTCTGACCGACATAAATCCCGGCGTCACTGGCACCGATGGATTCGCTGCCTTCGACCAGAATGTTTTCTGATTCCACCGGGTAGATGCCGTAGCGGCCGCTGGCGGAGCTTGGCACATAGTCCGGGGTGGGGTCGCCTTCATTGAAGGGGGGATTGGTA
>JAZAJX010000174.1:0-13174 GCA_036230225.1 Pseudomonadota bacterium
TGCATCTGCAGTTCTTCCGCGGTCACTTCGTCCATTTCGTCGTCGTAGTCGTCGTCGCGCGCCGCATGGAGTTGCAAGCTGAATGCGCAAAGCGCGATCAGACACAGGGAGCGCCAGAACCGTTGAGGATATGCGGTCATGATGATTTACAGCTCTTGTTGTTGTTGTGTGTTTTATCAGGGTGTTTGACACCCCGTTATTAGCGGCGATAGGTATCGCCGGGCCCCGATAGCCCTTTAATGGCTTAACAATGCCATGGGCCATCACGCCGGACAAGTTCCTGTGGGTATGTATTGTTCGGGGGAAATGTATCTGGGGGGTTGCTGCCCGGCAGGAAGCCGGGCAGCGGAGAGCATGGGTCAGCGGGTTCCACCCGCGTTACGAAGCCGATCCGCGTAGTCAGCGCATTTGGGGTGGCTTTCGATCACGGTCAGCACGGTGCGGCCCTGGGGGTCGCGGGCGTTGAGATTGCGCCCCTGATCCAGGAAAAAGGCGATGAAACGCTCGAAGTCCTCGGCACGCAGGGCCCGATAGGCCTTCTCCAGGACGTGGAAATCCGCGTCTACGCCTTCTTCGCTGGGGAAATCCAGAAAAACCTTGATTTGCTCATCGGTCATCGGCTCGCCGATCACCTTCTTCTTGTCTTTACGCTCAGCCATTGGCGCACTCCTTCCATTTCGGTACACGACTGAATACTGGCGTCTCAAGGGTGCCGGAATTGGCCAGAACAGGGTCAGTCAGCGTGGGTCAGTGGGCGCGGATTATAGAGGCTGGGGGGGCTGGGGGCCAGAGCAGGGAGAGCGGCCGCCGGATAGAAACCCGGCGGCAGCGAGGATCAGGATGCCATGTCCTTGAGTTTTTTCAGCGGGCGCACTTTTACCATGGTGCGAGCCGGCTTGGCGGCAAAGGTGGTTTCTTCGCCGGTGAACGGATTGATGCCCTTGCGAGCCTTGGTGGCGGGCTTCTTCTGGGTAACGATTTTCATCAGGCCCGGGAGGGTGAACTGGCCGGCGCCACGCTTCTTGATATGCCCTTCCATGATCACTGCCAGCTCATCGAACACGGCGTTGACGTCTTTCTTGGTCAGGCCGGTGGTGTCGCTGATCTGGTTGACGATCTGGGTCTTGTTCATCGGTTCGGTGATGGTTTTCACCTTGCGAGCCGCGGTAGCGCTGGTGGCTTTGGCAGCGGTTTTTTTCTTTGCAGCCATGGATTACTTACCCCTTATTGGTGTCTTCCTGAGAATGTGTGTCTCCGCCGGGAGGCGGGGAACCGGTCTTGCTTCCCTGTCAGGTATGCCCCTGGACTGCGCAAACTCAGAGGGCCACTGAATTGGTTCGCATCTGTTATATGCCATGAATTTTCAGTGCACAAGGCGTCAAACCACTATTTTTTACGGTCTTTCAACAAAAAAGGGGCGTATGTGGCCTGTTTGGCAGGGAATCGCCACCCGGCATGGCTCGCAGGCGGTGGAATCGCTATACTGTGGCGCCTTTTTCAGCGGTCCGGGGCAGGAGCTGCCGACAGATGTGGTCGGCCCCGGGTTGCGTCATCAGAAATACAAGCGGAAGTTAAGCATGCGAAGCCATTATTGCGGTGATTTGCGGGCCTCCCACGATGGAGAAACAGTAGAGCTGTGCGGCTGGGTACACCGTCGCCGTGACCACGGTGGGGTGATCTTTCTGGACCTGCGTGATCGCAATGGTCTGGTACAGGTGGTCTTCGACCCGGATACCGTGGACGCCTTTGCGCTGGCCGACAAGGTTCGCAGTGAGTACGTGGTGCGCCTGAGTGGCCGGGTGCGGATGCGTGACGAAGCGGTGCGCAACAGCAAGATGGCCACCGGCGACATCGAAGTGCTGGGTAAGGAACTGACCATCCTCAACGAGGCCGCTACGCCGCCGTTCGAACTGGATGAGCACGGTGGTGCCGGCGAAGAAGTGCGCCTCAAGTACCGCTACATGGATCTGCGACGCCCAGAGGTACTGCGCAACTTCCAGTTCCGCTCCCGCCTGACTCATGCGGTACGCGCCTTTCTGGAAGGCCAGGGGTTCATGGATGTGGAAACACCGATCCTGACCCGTGCCACACCGGAAGGGGCTCGGGATTACCTGGTGCCCAGCCGCACCCACCCCGGCAGCTTCTTTGCGTTGCCGCAGTCCCCCCAGCTGTTCAAGCAGCTGCTGATGGTGGCCGGCTTTGATCGTTACTACCAGATCGCCAAGTGCTTCCGTGACGAGGACCTGCGTGCCGACCGTCAGCCGGAGTTCACGCAGATCGATCTGGAAGCCTCCTTCGTGGAGGAAGAGGACATCATGGGTATCACCGAGAACATGGTCCGTTCCGTGTTCAAGGAGCTGCTCGATGTAGAACTGCCGGATTTCCCGCGCATGCCGTTTTCCGAAGCCATGCGTCGTTTTGGCTCCGACAAGCCGGACCTGCGCATTCCGCTGGAGCTGATCGACATTGCCGACCTGCTCGCCAATGTGGATTTCAAGGTGTTCTCCGGCCCGGCCAACGACCCGAAGGGTCGCGTAGCCGCCATGAAAGTGCCGGGTGGCTGCAGCTTGTCTCGCAAGGACATCGATGGCTATACCAAGTATGTGAGCATTTACGGCGCCAAGGGGTTGGCCTATATCAAGGTCAACGACCTGGATGCGGGCGCCGAGGGGCTGCAATCGCCGATCCTCAAATTCCTGACCGAAGACGCCATACAGGGCATTCTTGAGCGCACTGGTGCCAAGACCGGCGACCTGATCTTCTTTGGTGCTGACAAGGCGAAGATCGTCAACGAAGCTCTGGGCGCCCTGCGTGTCAAGGTGGGCCACGATCTAAACCTGGTGGAAGGGGAATGGGCGCCGCTGTGGGTGGTGGATTTCCCCATGTTCGAAGAAGAGGATGGCCAGTACTATGCCCTGCATCATCCCTTCACCATGCCCAGCTGTAGTCCGGAAGCGCTCAAGAGCAACCCGGAAGGCGCCCTGTCCCGCGCCTACGACATGGTCTTGAACGGCACCGAGCTGGGTGGTGGCTCCATTCGTATCCATAATCCGTCCATGCAGCGGGCCGTGTTCGAGGCGCTGGGTATCTCTGACGAGGAAGCGGACGAGAAATTCGGCTTCCTGCTGGATGGCCTCAAGTATGGTGCGCCGCCCCACGGGGGGTTGGCATTCGGTCTGGACCGCATGGTCATGCTGATGACCGGGTGTGACTCCATTCGTGACGTGATTGCCTTCCCGAAAACCCAGACGGCCGCGTGCATGATGACCAACGCCCCGTCTCCCGTTGACAGTAAACAGCTGCGGGAAGTCGGTGTGCAGGTGCGTAAGGAAGATAC
Source organism: Pseudomonadota bacterium (assembly GCA_036230225.1). Lineage (GTDB taxonomy): Bacteria > Pseudomonadota > Gammaproteobacteria > Pseudomonadales > Alcanivoracaceae > Alcanivorax. The sequence continues at coordinate 3,338 of JAZAJX010000174.1, forward strand.
CTGATTTGATAGATTTCAGCGGCGTGGCCTGGCCACGCCGGTCTGTTCGTAGCGATTACGGGAGACACCATGGCAGGACATAGTAAATGGGCCAACATCAAGCATCGCAAAGCGGCCCAGGATGCCAAGCGTGGCAAGATCTTTACCAAACTGATTCGTGAAATCGTGGTTGCCGCCAAGATGGGCGGCCCGGAACCGAACGATAACCCGCGTTTGCGGGCGGCGGTGGACAAGGCACTGGGTCAGAACATGACCAAGGACACCATCGACCGCGCCATCAAGCGGGGGGCTGGCGGTGATGCCGACGCCACCATGGAAGACATCACCAACGAAGGGTATGGCAAGGGCGGTGTCGCGGTGCTGGTGGAAACCATGACCGACAACGTGAATCGTACCGTGGCCGAAGTCCGTCATGCCTTTACCAAATTCGCCGGGAATTTGGGCACCAGTGGTTCCGTGGCCTTCCTTTTCACCAAGCGCGGCGAGATCTTCTTCGAGCCGGGGGTGGATGAAGAGAAGCTGATGGAGGTGTCCCTGGAAGCCGGCGCCGAGGATGTGGAAGAAAACGAGGACGGCAGTTTCCTGGTGATCACCACACCGGACAAGCAGTTTGGTGAGGTGGTGGATGCACTGCGCGAAGCCGGGCTTGACTACGCCGACGCGGAAGTGACCATGCACCCCTCCACCGAGGCGGAGATGGATGCGGATACCGCCGAGACCGTGCAGAAAATGATCGACATGCTGGAAGACCTGGATGATGTCCAGAATGTCTATACCAATGCCAGCTGGCCAGCGGAAGAAGAGTAGCAAGCTTCAAGCTACAAGCTGCAAGGCAAAGCAAAACCTCGGGTCTTCCGGGGTTTTTGTTTTTTGGGGCTGCTGGTGATTGCTGCAAGCGGGGTGAGCTGGGCGTGTTGCATGAAGCGTGCTGCGTGCTGCGTGCAGCGTCTCTTAACTCAACTGGACATCCGGACAGTCTTTGGGTACAACGGATACAGATTTTCTATTTGCGGTCAGGCAGTTATGACATTGATTCTCGGCATCGACCCCGGTTCCCGCCGTACCGGCTATGGGCTGGTGGAGCAGGTGGGGAACCGCTCCCGGGCGGTGGCGTTCGGTACCATTGCCACCACCCACAAGGAGATGCCGCCCCGCCTGGGGGAAATTTTCGCCGGCATTGATCAGGTGGTCAGCACCCATGGGCCGGTGGAGGTGAGTGTCGAGAAGGTCTTCATGGCCCGCAATGCGGACTCGGCGTTGAAGCTGGGTCAGGCTCGCGGCGCTGCCATCGCGGCGGTGATGCAGGCCTCATTGCCGGTGTTCGAATACTCTGCCCGGCAGGTCAAACAGGCGGTGGTGGGCAAGGGCAGTGCCGAGAAAGTGCAGGTCGCAGAGATGGTGAAACACCTGCTTGGGCTGGAGAAGCGCCCCCAGGAAGATGCCGCTGATGCCCTGGCCATTGCCCTGTGCCATGCTCACATGCGCGTGTCGCTGGCCCGTATGGCCGGTGCCACGGCTGTCAGAAACAGAAGAATACGGTGAACGACGCTCCATGATAGGACAATTGCGCGGAACTTTGATCGAAAAACGCCCCCCCTTGTTGTTGCTGGATGTGGGAGGTGTGGGGTACGAAGTGGAAGCCCCAATGACGGTTTTCTACGACCTGCCGGACAGTGGCGAGATCCTGACCCTGCACACCCATTTTGTGGTACGGGAGGATGCGCAGCTTCTCTACGGCTTTGCCAGTCGCTATGAGCGTGAATTGTTTCGGGCGCTGATCAAGGTCAACGGGGTCGGGCCGAAAATGGCGCTGGCCATTCTCTCCGGCATTGAGGCAGACCGCTTGTCCCAGTGCATTCATGATCAGGACACCACCTCACTGGTGAAAGTGCCCGGCATCGGCAAGAAAACCGCTGAGCGCCTGGTGATTGAGATGCGTGATCGTCTCGACAAGATTGACGGTGCCCCGGCCACACTGCCCGGGCGCGTGTCGCTGGATCAGCCAGACGACGCCCGCAGCGACGCCATTGCTGCGTTGGAAGCGTTGGGCTACCGCAACAAGGATGCCGCAGCGGCCGTCGGCAAGGTGGCCGAGGAGGGCGAGTCCAGCGAGCAACTGATTCGCCTGGCGCTGAAAAGTCTCGCACGCTAAACAATGGCAGTGTGATGGCCGGCTGCGTTACGCTAGCCGACGATTAATAGATGCAGGGGCACAAGTGCCACAAGCATGGATAACGACCGTTTGATTTCCCCGGCTGCCGTGGGCAGTCAGGAAGAGCAGTATGACCGGGCCATCCGTCCGGCCAGTCTGGCTGACTATCAGGGGCAGCCCAAGGTCCGTGAGCGCATGGAGATCTTTATCGATGCCGCGCGTGGGCGTCGTGAAGCGCTGGATCACACCCTTATCTTCGGTCCGCCCGGGTTGGGCAAGACCACACTAGCCCATATCATCGCCCGGGAAATGGGCTGCGAACTCAAGTCCACGTCTGGCCCGGTACTGGAAAAGGCGGGGGATCTGGCCGCCATTCTGACCAATCTGGAAGAAGGCGATGTGCTGTTTGTGGATGAAATCCATCGCCTCTCACCGGTGGTGGAGGAGATCCTCTACCCGGCCATGGAAGATTACCAGCTCGATATCATGATCGGTGAGGGGCCAGCTGCTCGCTCCATCAAACTGGATCTGCCACCGTTTACCCTGGTTGGTGCCACCACACGGGCGGGGCTGCTCACTGCGCCATTGCGAGACCGTTTCGGCATTGTGCAGCGCCTGGAGTTCTATTCCGTGGAAGACCTTTCCGGGATTGTGATTCGTGCCTGCGACATTCTTGCCATTCCCATTGATGATGCCGGCGCACTCGAAGTGGCGCGTCGGGCGCGCGGGACACCGCGAATTGCCAACCGCTTGCTGCGCCGGGTTCGCGACTATGCCGAAGTGAAAGGCGAGGGGCGTATCACCGAGCAGATGGCCCAGCGGGCGCTGGATATGCTGGAGGTGGATAGCTGTGGCCTGGATGGCACCGACCGGCGTCTGTTGGACATGATCATGCATAAATTTGATGGTGGGCCGGTGGGTCTGGAATCCCTGGCGGCGGCGCTCAATGAGGATGCCGGCACCCTGGAGGAAGTGGTGGAGCCTTATCTGATCCAGCAAGGCTTTATCCAGCGCACGCCGCGTGGCCGAGCCGCCACCAGCCATGCCTGGCGCCATTTCGGCTTGCAGCGTCCCCGTAAAGACGGTGATTTGTTTAATGATTGAAAAAAAGCCGCAAAATGGGGAATTTACCCTGCCGGTGCGCGTCTACATCGAAGACACTGATGCCGGTGGCATCGTCTATTACGTGAATTATCTGAAATTCATGGAGCGGGCGCGCACCGAATTTCTGCGCTCTCTCGGGTACCAGCATTATGTGCTGGCCGATGACAACTTCCAGTTTGTGGTCCATTCGGCCAATGTGCAGTACCGCCAGCCGGCTCGCATTGATGATGCCCTGGTGGTCAGTGCCAGGCTCAAGCAGCTTGGCAAGGCGACCCTGCTGTTCGATCAGCAGGTGCGTCGGGACGAGACACTGTTATGCCAGGCGGACATCAAGGTCGCCTGCGTCAGTGCCGATACCCTCAGGCCCACCGGGATTCCGGCGGCCTTGTACAACAAATTCAAAACAGCCAGTGAAGGAGAAGGGCTCCATGGTTGAGGCATCCAGTATGTCCGTCGTCAGTCTGATCAGTAACGCCACCATTGTGGTGCAGCTGGTCATGGTGCTGTTGATACTGGCGTCGTTGACGTCCTGGTACATGATCGTGGGCCGTTACCGGGTGTTGGGCCGTGCTCACCGGGCAGGCAGAGCGTTTGAAGAGAAGTTCTGGTCCAGTGATGACCTGGCGTCTCTCTATAATCAGAGCCGCAAGGACCCGGACGTGGATGCCGGGCCGGAAGCCATCTTTCGCGCCGGTTTCCAGGAGTTTGTGCGGCTGTCGAAGAGTACCCGTGGCGCGCAGGCGGTCATGGACGGTAGCCAGCGAGCCATGCGGGTGGCACTGCAGCGGGAACAGACCCGTCTGACCAAGCACCTTCCGTTCCTGGCTACAGTGGGTTCCACCAGCCCCTATGTGGGGCTCTTTGGTACCGTCTGGGGCATCATGAATTCCTTTATGGCCCTGGCCAACGTGAAACAGGCGACATTGAGCGTGGTGGCCCCGGGGATTGCCGAGGCGTTGATCGCTACAGCCATCGGTTTGTTTGCGGCTATTCCGGCGGTGATGGCCTATAACCGTTTCTCTGCCCAGAGTGATGCCTTGCTCACGGAAAACGAAATGTTTGCCGAAGAGTTCTCTTCGGTATTGCACCGTCAGGTCCACGGGCGCGAGGGGTAAGCCATGAGCGGCGTGAAGGTCCGGGTACCCCGCAAGCTCGTTGCCGAGATGAACGTGGTGCCTTACATCGATGTGATGCTGGTGCTGCTGGTGATTTTCATGGCTACAGCGCCCATGATGACCCAGGGCATCAATGTGGATCTGCCCGACAGCAATAGCGACCCCATTGATACCACCAAGGATGAGCCGGTGATCATTTCAGTCACCGCCGATGGCAGCTATTACATTGATGTGGGCAGCGATAGCCGCAAGTCCGCCAGCCTGGAGACCGTGCAGGGCCATGCACTGCGCATCCACAAGCAGAAGCCGTCCACCCTGTTTCTGGTGGAAGGCGATGGCCAGGTGGCCTACGCCAAGGTGGTCCAGTTGATGGGGGCGCTTCAGGAAGCCGGCATTACTCAGCTGGGTCTGGTGACTGAACCGCAGGGCAACAATGAGTGATCGTGGTGCCGCTCTGCTTTTTACCCTTTTCATTCACCTGCTGGTGTTTGGGTTGCTGGTATTCAGCTGGACAACGGACCCGTCTCTTCACAAGGCGCCGGTGGTGCCTCCCCATGTAAAAGCCACCATGGTGGAAACGTCGAAACAGAAAAAGGCTCCGGTGAGCAAACCCAAGCCGGAGCAGAAGCCCGCACCGAAGCCGGAGCCCAAACCAAAACCCAAGCCGAAGCCTGAACCCAAGCCGAAGCCTGAACCCAAGCCCACGCCGGAGCCGAAGCCTCAACCCAAGCCTAAACCAAAACCGGAGCCGGCAAAGAAACCGGCACCGAAGCCGGAGCCCAAGCCGGACCCGAAACCGGTTATCCCGGAGATTGAGGAACCGAGTCTTGAGGAAATGCTGGCAGAGGAGGAGCTGGAAATGGCAGAGTCGGCGGAGCCGGCTCCCCAGGAGTCCCAGGAGGCGGCCAGCAATGCCGATCAGGCAGATGCGGAAGTGGCCAGTTTCACGGATGCCATTTCTGCACAGGTAGGGCAGCGTTGGCGGATCCCCGGCAATTACCGGAACCGGGATGACATCAAGACACAGGTACGCATCCAGATGATTCCCGGTGGGGAGGTCATCAATGTGTCGGTGGTAAAAAGCAGTGGTTATCCGGATTTTGATGAATCGGTAATGAATGCCGTGAAATTGGCCAGCCCGCTACCGGTGCCGGATGGCCCCTTGTTTGATAAACAGTTTCGCTCACTGGTGATCGAATTTGATCCTGGAGTTGCACAATGAAGTCAGAGTTTTGGGCAAATAAAACAGGGCGGATTGGCCTGGCGGTCATCCTGATGTTGAGTGCGTTGACGGCTCGTGCGGAGTTATTGATCCGTGTCACTGAAGGCCGGGTTGATGCAGTACCGATTGCCATCGTGCCCTTTGAGGGGGCGCAGAATGCGCCCGAAGATGTATCACAGATTGTTCAGGCCGACCTGCACCGCAGTGGCCAGTTCAAGCCGTTGCCTGCGGAAGACATGCTCAGCCGTCCGCGCAATGAAAGCGAGGTCATTTACCGGGACTTCCGGGTGCTGGGTGTGGAGTACATCATCACCGGCAGCATGAAAGCCCAGGAAAGTGGCGGCTATGAAGTCAGCTATGCCCTGTTCGACGTCAATCGCCAGGTGAAACTGATGTCGGAAACCTATCGCCCGCCGGTTTCCCAGCTGCGTGATGTGGCCCATGCCATCAGCGACCGTATCTACGAGCAGCTCACCGGCATTCCCGGTGCGTTTTCTACCAAAATCCTCTACGTGACCCACAACCGCAAGGCGGCCAGTCCCTACCAGCTGCAGTATGCCGATGCGGATGGGCACCGGGTGATTACCATCCTGCGTAGCAAGGAACCGATCATGAGCCCCACCTGGTCTCCGGATGGCAGGAAAGTGGCTTACGTCTCTTTCGAGGACGACGGGCTGCCTGCCATCTATACCCATGATCTGGCGACAACCAGTCGTGAAAAAGTGTCCAGCTTCCAGGGCATTAATGGTGCACCGGACTGGTCGCCGGACGGGCAGAAGCTGGCGTTGACCCTGTCTCGGGATGGCAATCCGGAAATCTACATGCTGGATATTGCCACCAAGCAGCTGACGCGTCTGACCCAGCATTATGGTATCGATACCGAGCCCCGCTGGTTGCCGGATGGAGAGCATCTGGTGTTTACCTCCAGCCGTTCCGGCGGGCCTCAGATTTATAAACTGAACATAAATGATAAGTCGGTCCGGCGAGTGTCATTCCAGGGTGCGTATAATGCGCGACCGGATGTCACACCAGACGGCCGTTATCTCGTTTATGTACATCGACGAAACGGAAACTTTAACGTCGGTGTGCAGGACCTCCAGCGGGGCACATTCAACATTGTGACCCGGACGGACATGGATGAATCGCCCAGTGTTGCGCCCAATGGAAGTATGGTAATTTACGGGACGCAAGATCGGGGAACGGGGGTTCTGGAAGCCGTATCCATTGATGGCAGAGTCAAAGTCGAGCTGCCATCAAAGGAAGGGGAAGTCAGAGAACCGGCATGGTCGCCGTTCCTCTGAGTGGTTCTCGGAGTCCATTACTAGGAAATTATAGGAGCTTTTCGCATGCGTTCATTTCTTAACCCGCTGTTCGCCCTGATGTTGGCAGCTGCTCTGGCGGCGTGTTCCAGCACCCCGACGGAAGATGACAGCTCTGCAACTGACGATATGTCCCAGCAGACTGATACGTCTCCGGTTACTCCGGTTGAGCCGTCTACTCCGGCCAAACCGGACACCAGCAGCATCCCGCTGACAGCTGACAACTTCTACAACCATCCGTCCAACTACGACGGTACCACTGACAGCCGGGTGATTTACTTTGCCTTCGATAGCAACACCGTTCCGGCCGCTGCTTTCGAAACCCTGCGTGCTCACGCTACCTACCTGAAGAACAACGCCAACGCCAAAGTGCGTCTGGAAGGTCACGCTGATGAGCGCGGTACCCGCGAGTACAACGTGGCGCTGTCCGAGCGTCGTTCCAAGGCGGTAGAGAAGTTCCTGCGTGTCCAGGGCGTGTCTTCCTCCCAGATCCAGATCGTTTCCTACGGTGAAGAGAAGCCGGCGGCATTCGGTCACAGTGAAATGGACTGGGCCAAGAATCGTCGTGTAGAAATCAACTACACTGCTGGCCGTCCGTAAGGCATGAAGTCAATGAAGCCAATGCGCCTGCTTGCAGGCGCTGTGCTCGGCTCCCTGGTGTTCTGTGCGCATGCACAGAACATCGGGCCGCTGGCCGTTGAAGAAAGAAGCCTGGCTCAGGCACGTTCCGGTGGTAACAGCGGAGCAGCGCCGATGAATCAGGATGGGCTGTTGATACTGATGCAGCAGCAACAGCAGTTTGAAGAGCAGATTCAGCAGCTGCAGGGGCAGGTCGAAGAACTGCGCCACGAATTACAGGTCATGAAGGACGCTGAACGTGAGCGTTACCTGGACCTGGATACCCGAATCAATACGCTGGCTGAGCAAGGTAAATCCGAGCAGCCAGACGACAGCGCCGACGGTGCAGAGCCCAATGATCCGGAAGCGGACCGTCAGGCCTACAGTGCCGCCAAAGACAAGCTGATCAAGCGCGACTTTGCGGCGGCAGCGGGAGCGTTCGAGGGGTACCTGAACGATTTCCCCAACGGGCAGTTTCGTGCCCATGCCCACTTCTGGTTGGGCAAGGTCTACAGCAACCAGAAAACACCGCAATTGGACAAGGCTCAGGCCCAGTTCCAGGCCGTCGTGGACGACTACCCGGAACACAGCAAGGCGCCAACCAGCCTTTATACCCTGGCGGTGATGCAGGCTCGTGACGAGCAGGTGTCCCAGGCCAAGGTCAACCTGCACAAGCTCATCAAGCAGTATCCGGATAGCTCGGAGGCCGGGCAGGCCAAGACGCTGCTGGAACAACTCGATAAGTAATCCCTATCGTTGCCTTGCCGGCGGCACAGACGCCGGCAAAGGTGATAGAATCCGCCGCATTTCCGCTCCTCAGGTGATGTCGTGGACCTCCGTCTGACCGAAATCTTTCATTCCCTCCAGGGTGAGGCACGTACAGTGGGTCGTCCCACCGTATTCGTGCGCCTGACCGGCTGCCCGCAGCGTTGTGTCTGGTGCGATACCGAATACGCCTTTTCTGGTGGGGAGAAATGGTCGCTGGAAGCCATTTTGCAGCAGGTTGCCAGCTACCAGGCGCAGTATGTCACGGTCACCGGTGGCGAGCCGCTGGCCCAGCCCAATTGCCTGCCCCTGCTAACGGCCCTGTGTGATCAGGGCTATGAGGTCAGCCTGGAGACCGGTGGCGCCATGGATATTGCCGATGTGGACTCACGGGTGTCGGTGGTCATGGACCTCAAGGCCCCCGGCTCCGGAGAGCAACACAATAACCGGCTGGAAAACCTGCCTCTGCTCAAGTCCCATCATCAGGTCAAATTCGTTCTGGCCGACCGTAGGGATTATGACTGGGCCCGTTTCATGCTGGATCAGTATCGCCTGCATGAGCGTGTCGGTGATGTGCTGTTCTCGCCTGTTCAGGGCCAGCTGGCCCCCGGGGATCTGGCGGACTGGATTGTGGCGGACCGGCTTCCGGTGCGCTTTCAACTGCAATTGCACAAACTTCTCTGGAACGATGCCCGGGGCCGTTGAGCTCAGGGTCCCTGTATGGAGCCTGCCATGAAAAAAGCCGTGGTGCTGCTGTCCGGCGGCCTGGATTCTGCCACCTGCCTGGCCATTGCCCGTGATCAGGGGTATGAGTGTCATACCATTGCGTTTGATTATGGCCAACGCACCCGTTCCGAGCTGGATGCGGCCGAGCGGGTGTCCGCCGCTCTTGGGGCGGTCAGTCATCGGGTCATTGAGCTGGGAATGGGCAATATTGGCGGCTCGGCACTGACCGACCATTCCATTGATGTGCCGGAAGAGGGCGGTGACGGCATCCCGGTGACGTATGTGCCGGCACGCAATACGGTCTTTCTTTCCCTGGCGTTGGGTCTGGCTGAGGTGGTGCAGGCAGAAGCGATCTATATTGGCGTGAATGCGGTGGATTACTCCGGTTATCCGGATTGCCGTCCTGCTTTCATCGAGGCGTTTCAGACCGTGGCCAACCTGGCCACCAAAGCTGGGGTGGAAGGCAGCCCGATTACCGTGGAAACACCGCTCATGCACCTGAGCAAGGCGGAGATCATCCGTCAGGGCAGCGCATTGGGGCTGGATTACGGTCTGACTGTGTCCTGCTACCAGGCCGACGAGAACGGCAATGCCTGTGGCAAATGCGACAGTTGCCGTCTGCGCAAGCTGGGCTTTGAAGAAGCATTGGTTAAAGATCCAACAAACTATCAGTAAAGGGAAAAAAAAATCGTTTTTCCCCTTGTCAGGCAGAAATAAATCCGTATTATTTGCGCCTCCTTCGGGACGGGTCGTTAGCTCAGTTGGTAGAGCAGTTGGCTTTTAACCAATTGGTCGCTGGTTCGAGTCCAGCACGAC
>JAZAJX010000175.1:0-3164 GCA_036230225.1 Pseudomonadota bacterium
GCTGACCCACACTCGTTGTTGCACTTTCTCGACAGGCAACCAGCATGCCTTCAAAAGTGCGCCTAGATTGTGAATCAGCCTGAAAGACTGAGCATGCAAGGAGTTATTCAGAGGCTCCCTGGCTCAACCCTCGTCGTTCTCGCGTGAGACCGAGTCGAGCAGGCTGCGCTCAATTATCGCAAAACGATCCTGCCCCCATACCATGTCATCTTGTGTCATAAAGCTGGGGACGCCCCAACTGCCGGCGGCCATCATGGCATTGCGGTTGTCCTCGGCGCGGTCTCGCCAGCTGTCATCGTCCAGCCAGCGCCGGGCCCGTTTCCAGTCCAGCCCGGCGTTTTCCACCAGGAACTTGAGGCCGTTGTCCGTGGCGGCATTGATCCCCTGACTCCAGATGCCGGTGGCGGCAGCCCGCAGCCACTCGCGCAGGCGCCCTTCCTTTTCCGCAAACGGCCAGATAGCCATGCAGCGCTCCACACCGGGGCCCACCGGATCGCACACCTTGCCGAACGGTACCTTGTGTAGCCGCGCTTCCCGGGCGGCGTCCTTGAGAATGTAGAAACGCTTGGCCTTGGGGACCGACAGCCCGCGCATCACCATGGGCAACACCGGGCGAATTTTCAGGTCGAGACCGTAGTGATCGGCCAGCGCATAGGTTCGCGCCAGGGCCAGATAGGAATAGGGGCTGCGGAAAGAGAAAAACAGCACCAGGGGTTTGCCTTTCAGGCCTGCCGATACGGTTTTCAGCCGGGCGCGTTTGGCTCGGCCATAGGGCAGGGGCCAGTCGGCGCCGCCCAGGCCCAGATCATTCAACCGATGGGCCAGATGATCCAGGCGTTCGATGCTCCAGTACCACTCTCCCTCATAGAACAGGGTGCCGGTCAGGTAGTGGCCGTCCTTGAGGAACTGGTCGCGGCGGGCTTCCAGGGCCAGCTGGGCCTGGTCGGCGGGCATCTGGCCGTGCTCGGTAAGCAGGGTTTCCAGTTTGTCGTGGTCGTTGCGCCAGAGGGCATCGGCCAGGGCCGCCGCCAGACTCCAGAAACGTTCATCGCCTTCATGCTTGAGCAGGCAGCGAGTCGCCGCCAGGCTGACCTCCCGGGGGGGCAGTTGCCAGTGCTCGGGGAAATCCAGGTCATGGAGGCGGGCCAGCTGCCGGGCATCACGGGGTGCCAGCGCCTCAAGCATGTCGGCGGCCGGGTACATCTGCTGGTCCAGGTAGAGCATCACACGGGGGGTGACAGTGATGCCGAAGTGCTGGGCAAAGCGCGGCAACACCTGGGCCATGAGCACGGAATAGGGATCATCAATGCGGAAATAGAAGGTCGCCTGATGGGGGCGTCGCTGCAGTTTGCGGCGCCATTCGCGTATGGCTCGCCGCCAGTGCTGCAGGCCTTCGCTGGTGATCAGTTTCGCCACCAGGGGCATCAAACGCTGTGTCAGACTCATTAACAGAGAGCTCCTTGCAGGGGGCAGAACCCGGGGTACGCCGCCGGCATGGTGTGTGCCGGTCCTACGATACTTGTTCAGAAAGTGCCTTGTGGCAACACCCTGTTTACCGGGGTGCGGCAGCGGTCATGGACGCGCCGGTGTCGGGCGGGAAGCGGGGGCAACGAAAAGGGCGGCTCGAAGGCCGCCCGGGTTGATCACTTGTTGAGCTGATTCAGGTCGCGCACCGCACCGCGATCGGCGCTGGTGGTCAGGGCCGCATAGGCTTTCAGCGCCGTGGACACCCGACGCGGGCGCATTTCCATGGGCTTGTAGGCCAGCTTGCCACGGGCTTCCATCTTGCTGCGACGGTGGGCCAGTTCCTCATCGGAAATGTCCAGGTTGATAGTGCGGTTGGGGATGTCGATGGCGATGGTGTCGCCTTCTTCCACCAGGGCAATGGCGCCGCCTTCCGCCGCTTCCGGCGAGGCATGGCCGATGGACAGGCCGGAGGTGCCACCGGAGAAACGACCATCGGTGAGCAGGGCGCACTGCTTGCCCAGGCCCTTGGATTTCAGGTAGCTGGTGGGGTAGAGCATTTCCTGCATGCCCGGCCCGCCTTTCGGGCCTTCATAGCGGATCACTACCACGTCACCGGCCACGATCTGGTCACCGAGAATGGCCTTGACGGCAGAATCCTGGGACTCGAACACCCGCGCCCGGCCGGTGAAGGTGAGGATGGAGTCGTCCACCCCGGCGGTCTTCACGATGCAACCGCGCTCGGCGATGTTGCCATACAGCACGGCCAGGCCGCCGTCCTTGCTGTAGGCGTTCTCGTAATTGCGGATGCAGCCATTCTCCCGGTCGTCGTCCAGGCTCTCCCAGCGGGTGTCCTGGCTAAAGGCGGTCTGGGTGGGAATGCCCGCCGGGCCGGCGGTGAACATTTTTTTCACCGCTTCATCGCTGGTTCGCATGATGTCGTAATGCTCCAGGGCTTCCGCCACGGTGGCCGAGTGCACCATGTGGATATCCCGATGCAACAGCCCGGCGCGATCCAGCTCGCCGAGGATGCCCATCACGCCACCGGCCCGGTGTACGTCTTCCATATGGTATTTCTGGGTGGCCGGGGCCACCTTGGACAGACAGGGCACCTTGCGGCTCAGGCGGTCGATATCGGCCATGGTGAAGTCCACCTCCCCTTCCAGGGCGGCGGCCAGCAGGTGCAGCACGGTATTGGTGGAGCCGCCCATGGCGATATCCAGGCTCATGGCGTTTTCGAATGCTTTCACCGTGGCGATATTACGCGGCAGCACGGAGTCCATGTCCTGCTCGTAGTAGAGCTTGGCCAGACCGACGATGCGACGGCCCGCCTCCAGAAACAGTTCACGGCGGTCCGCGTGGGTGGCCAGCAGGGAACCGTTGCCCGGCAGGGACAGGCCCAGGGCCTCGGTGAGGCAGTTCATGGAGTTGGCGGTGAACATGCCGGAGCAGGAGCCGCAGGTGGGGCAGGCGGAGCGTTCCACCTCGTTGACGGTCTCATCGTCCACGCTGTCGTCCGCGGCCATCACCATGGCGTCCACCAGATCCAGCTTGCCCTCGGCCAGCTTGGTCTTGCCCGCTTCCATGGGCCCGCCGGACACGAAGATCACCGGAATGTTCAGGCGCATGGCGGCCATCAGCATCCCGGGGGTGATCTTGTCGCAGTTGGAAATGCACACCAGCGCATCGGCGCAGTGGGC
>JAZAJX010000176.1:0-5671 GCA_036230225.1 Pseudomonadota bacterium
TTCCACTACGGATACACTCAAGATAGTCGGATTGCCGTCGAAAGGCATCTCTTCGACTGCATGGGCATGGTACCCGTAGAAAGTAATGGCCTTAGGCAAAAATGTATTTTGGTCCCAGTTTTCAGGATATCGAATGTTGTAAATCAACACATCCTTATCTGGAAGCTCGATAACCGACTCAATCTCAGAGTCATGCCAATGAATTTCGTTTAAGTTCTCCATACCTTCCTGGGCATTTAACAGGTATTAGGAAGCCGGCTCGAATATCCAATGAACGCGCCGGCTTCATATCAAAATTATCGAATCTGTATATCTTCTGATAAAACCAGGAAAATCAAAAGGTTAAAAATTACATTGAGACTGCATGATTCAATATGTTGACTTCTTCTTTTCCCGGATCAATAACACCGCCGTAAGAAAATGGGGGGCCAGGTCTTGCATCGTGCATGCCTACTGCTTATCGCCTCTATCGCTCCATCTTTGACGCTCCTACGGCAAGGTGATTGTTCTCAGTCAGGCATCCACAAAAAAGCCCGGCAACGCCGGGCTTTCGCTGTTAACGGTTAACTGCTTTTACTCCACCGTCACCGACTTCGCCAGATTTCGCGGCTGATCCACATCGGTGCCACGCAGTACTGCCACGTGATAGCTGAGCAACTGCAAGGGCACGGTGTAGACGATGGGGGCAATGGTTTCCGGCACCGCCGGCATGTTCAGCACGTGGATGCCTTCGCCTTCCTTCACGTGGGCGTGCTTGTCGGCAAAGACGTAGAGCTCACCGCCACGGGCGCGGACTTCCTGCAGGTTGGATTTGAGTTTTTCCAGCAGTTCGTCGTTGGGCGCCACGGACACCACCGGCATGTCGCTGTCCACCAGCGCCAGGGGGCCATGCTTGAGCTCGCCGGCGGCGTAGGCTTCGGCGTGGATGTAGGAGATTTCCTTGAGCTTGAGGGCCCCTTCCAGGGCCACCGGGAATTGCACGCCACGGCCCAGGAACAGGGCGTGGTGTTTTTCCACGAAGGCTTCGGAGAGTTTTTCGATGGGCTTGTCCAGCGCTGCCGCCTGTTCGATCAGGTTGGGCAGCTGGCGCAGTTCGTCCAGGACGTTTTCAATGTCGCTATCCGGCAAGCCTTTCTGACGGCCCAGGGCCAGTACCATCATCAACAGGCCTGCCAGCTGGGTGGTGAAAGCCTTGGTGGAGGCCACACCGATTTCCGGGCCGGCTTTGGTGAGGAAGACCAGTTCCGATTCGCGCACCAGGGAGGAGCTGTCCACGTTACAGATAGCCAGACGGCCCACGTAGTTGGGGGACTGGGTATCACGCAGGGCGGCCAGGGTGTCGGCGGTTTCGCCGCTCTGGGAGATGGTGACAAACAGGGTGCCTTCCGGCACCACGTGCTTGCGGTAGCGGAATTCGCTGGCCACTTCCACCTGGCAGGGAATGCCGGCGATGTCTTCCAGCCAGTAGCGGGCCACCATGCCGGCGTGGTAGCTGGTGCCACAAGCCACGATTTGCACGGTTTTGACCTGGTCGAAAATGGCCGGGGCTTTGTCGCCGAAGGCATTGATCAGTGTGGCCGGGGATTCGATACGGTCTTCCAGGGTTTTCTGGATCGCTGCCGGCTGCTCGAAGATTTCCTTCTGCATGTAGTGGCGGTATTCGCCCTTTTCCGCATCCTCGTGGGTGCCGTCGAATTCGTGGGCTTCCCGCTCCACGGACGCACCGCTCGCATCGATGATGCGCACGCCGTCGGTGGTGATTTCCGCCTGGTCACCTTCTTCCAGGAAGATGAAACGGTTGGTCACCGGCAGCAGGGCAAGCTGGTCGGACGCGATGTAGTTTTCGTCGATGCCCAGGCCGATAACCAGCGGACTGCCGGAACGCACGGCAACCAGCTTGTGGGGTTCATCCTTGTGAATGACGCCCAGTGCATAGGCCCCATCCAGTTTTTTCACTACCTGCTGGACGGCACTGAACAGATCGGCACCGGTTTCCAGGGCCTGATGGACCAGATGCACGATCACTTCGGTGTCGGTCTGGGACTGGAACTGATAGCCCGCGGCTTCCAGTTCCTCTTTCAGTTCCTGGAAGTTTTCGATGATGCCGTTGTGGACCAGGGCCAGATCACTGCCTGACATGTGCGGGTGGGCGTTGGCTTCGGAGGGTTTGCCATGGGTCGCCCAGCGAGTGTGGGCCACACCGGTGAAACCATTGGCCTGCTGGTCGGTGGCGGCCGCTTCCAGGCCGGCTACCTTGCCCTGGCGGCGCACCCGGGTAATGCCGGAATCATTGAGCAGCGCCACACCGGCGCTATCGTAGCCCCGGTATTCCAGGCGCTTGAGGCCAGTGATCAGGATATTGGTCACATTACGCTGGGCAATGGCCCCGACGATTCCACACATGTTGGTTTCCTTGAATATTGCTTGCCGGCAGTCTTTGCGGATTCTCTGCCGTGTCTATTCGCCATGCGAGCATGGCTCCAACGAAGTCTCGACCCTCTGAAAACCCCTTCCCACAAAATCACCCTGCGAGCCATCTTGCCGGCATGACTTCGCTTTGTGCCCGCAGAAATCAGTGATATCGAGGTCTTCAAAGACGCCTTATTTCTTTACCGGACGCTTCCAGTCGCTGACGTTGCGCTGCTGGCCCCGGGCTACCGCCAGGCCATTATCGTCCACATCCTTGGTGATGGTGCTGCCGGCACCGACGGTGGCATTTTCGCCGATGGTCACCGGCGCGACCAGCGAAGAATTGGAGCCGATGAAGGCGCCATCCTTCATGACGGTCTGGAACTTGTTGGCGCCGTCGTAGTTGCAGGTAATCGTACCGGCTCCCACGTTAACGCCTTTGCCGATCTGGCTGTCGCCGATGTAAGTCAGGTGGTTTACCTTGGAGCCTTCTCCCACATAGGACTTCTTTGTTTCCACAAAGTTGCCGATCTTGGCCTTGTCCGCCAATTCGGTTCCGGGGCGCAGCCGGGCATAGGGACCAATGGTACAAGCGTCGCCAACGACGGCACCGTCAATCAGGCTGTTGGCTTCGATGACCGTGCCGGCGCCGATATTGGCATCGCGAATGATGCAGTTGGGGCCGATGGTCACCCCTTCCTCAATGGTCACATCGCCTTCGAGCACCACGTTGACATCGATGATCACGTCGCTGGCAATCTGTACGCTGCCGCGGATATCCAGACGGGACGGATCACGCAGGGTAACGCCGTCGCGCATCAGGGATTCGGCCTGGGCCAGTTGGTAGATGCGTTCCAGACGCGACAGCTGGACCCGGTCATTCACCCCATCCACTTCCCAGGCGAATTCCGGCTGCAGCGTTTCCACGGAGAGGCCGGACTGTACCGCCATGGCGATCACGTCTGTCAGATAGTATTCGCCCTGGGCATTGTTGCTTGACAACTTCGGCAGACAGTCCGCCAGGAAGCTGCGGGTACAGGCGAGAATGCCGGTGTTGATTTCCGGGATACTCAGCTCGGCCTCGGAGGCATCTTTCTGCTCGACGATCCGTTGTACATTGTTCTGGCCATCGCGAACGATACGGCCATAGCCATTGGGGTCGTCCAGAGTCAGGGTCATCAATGCCAGGGTGTTGTCGTCCACGCATTGGACGAAATCGCGCAGGGTTTCCGGCCGAATCAGGGGAACATCGCCGTACAGGACCAGGACGACATCTTCCTTCACCAGCGGCATGGCCTGGGCGACAGCATGACCGGTACCCAGCTGCTCAGCCTGTTCCGCCCACTGCAGTTTGTCGCCTGTCACGGTGGCCTGAACCTTGTCACCGCCATGGCCATACACCAGCACGGTATTGTCAGCGGCCAGGCTGCCTGCGGCGTCCACCACATGTTGCACCATGGCTTTGCCGGCCACTTGATGAAGCACCTTGGGCAAGGCGCTTTTCATTCGTGTTCCTTTGCCCGCTGCTAGGATGACTACCGCTAGACTCATTACCCTGTCCTTATTGTTCCACTAACGCTTTCCAGACCTTCCCGGCCCGTGACTGGCTTGCTGTTGTACGTCATCTTTATGACAGAAACAAAAAAGGGTAGCACTCGGCTACCCCTTCTGTGTTGAAGATTTGCAAAAAGTGCTTACCGCCCTTTTTTCTTCAACTGTTCAATGGCACGCAACTGGGCCACGGCCTCGGCCAGGGTAGCGGCGGCACGGGAGTAGTCCATTTCGGAGCTCTTCCCTTCCAGCGCTTCCTTGGCGCGCTGTTTCGCCTGCTCGGCGGAGGCAGCGTCCATGTTGTCGGCACGTTCTGCGGTATCGGCCAGTACGGTCACCAGCTTTGGCTGCACTTCCAGGAAGCCGCCGGATACGTAGAACACTTCTTCGTCACCATTCTGCTTCTTCACCCGTACCGGACCCGGCTTCAGCCGGGTCAGCAGCGGGGCGTGGCCCGGCATGATACCGAGATCGCCTTCCACACCGGAGGCCACCACGATTTCAACCAGACCGGAGAACAGCTGGCGTTCTGCACTTACAATGTCGCAATGCACGGTCATCGCCATTTGCTTGTCTCCCGGTGGAGGTTACTTGCTACGCTTGTTGTAGGCTTCTACCACTTCGTCGATAGAACCCTTCATGTAGAAGTCCTGCTCCGGAATGTGGTCATAGTCGCCGTCCAGAATACCACGGAAGCTGGCCAGGGTATCCTTCAGGGAAACGTACTTGCCGGGGGAACCGGTGAATACTTCCGCCACGAAGAACGGCTGGGACAGGAAACGCTCGATCTTACGGGCGCGGGATACGACCTGCTTGTCTTCTTCAGACAGTTCGTCCATACCCAGGATCGCGATGATGTCCTTCAGCTCCTTGTAGCGCTGCAGTACGGTCTGCACGCCACGGGCCACGTCGTAGTGTTCCTGACCGATAACCAGCGGATCCAGCTGACGAGAGGTGGAGTCCAGCGGGTCGATCGCCGGGTAGATACCCTTGGAGGCGATGTCACGGCTCAGAACCACGGTTGCGTCCAGGTGAGCAAAGGTGGTGGCCGGAGAGGGGTCAGTCAAGTCATCCGCCGGTACGTATACGGCCTGTACGGAGGTGATGGAACCGACTTTGGTAGAGGTAATACGCTCCTGCAGAACGCCCATTTCTTCCGCCAGGGTCGGCTGGTAACCTACCGCAGAAGGCATACGACCCAGCAGTGCAGATACTTCGGTACCGGCCAGGGTGTAACGGTAGATGTTGTCCACGAAGAACAGTACGTCACGACCTTCGTCACGGAACTTCTCGGCCATGGTCAGACCGGTCAGTGCCACACGCAGACGGTTACCCGGCGGCTCGTTCATCTGACCGTAAACCAGGGATACCTTGTCCAGTACGTTGGAATCCTTCATTTCGTGGTAGAAGTCGTTACCCTCACGAGTACGCTCACCCACACCCGCAAACACGGAGAAACCGGAGTGCTCGATCGCGATGTTCCGGATCAGCTCCATCATGTTTACGGTTTTACCAACACCCGCACCCCCGAACAGACCAACCTTACCGCCTTTCGCGAAGGGGCAAACCAGGTCGATTACCTTAATGCCGGTTTCCAGCAGTTCGTTGGTGGCTGCCTGGTCGGCGTAGGTGGGAGCAGCACGGTGAATCGGCATGCGCTCTTCTTCACCGATGGGGCCGGCTTCGTCGATCGGGCGACCCAGCACGTCCA
>JAZAJX010000177.1:0-29355 GCA_036230225.1 Pseudomonadota bacterium
GTTGATAGTGGACAGTTGACAGCTCGCGGCGAGTGCTTGCTGTCACTGAAAGCCAAGAGGCCGCGCTCAAAAGTTTTGGGCGCGGCCTCTTCACGTTAAAAACCAGGCAACCTGTTTCGCGTAGCTGTCAACTGTCCACTATCAACGGTCAACTAACTCAGCATCTCCACCACTCCCTGCCGATTCATTTGCGCGACCCGGTTTCGGCCAGCGCCCTTGGCCTGGTAAAGCGCTTCGTCGGCCTGCTTCAGCAGTTCTGCCCCGTTACTGGCGCCGTGGTCCGAGCAGGCTACACCGACGCTAATAGTGACCACCTGGCTGACCCGCGAGCCGCTGTGAGGCAGACCCAGCTGTTCCACGCGGTTACGCATGCGCTCGGCGAACACCAGGGCATCGTTGTAGCTGGAATCGGTGAGGGTAATGACAAATTCCTCGCCACCATAACGGGCCACGAAATCCGTGTCTGCCTGCACCATGGAAAGGGGAACATGGGAGACCTTCTTCAGGCATTCGTCCCCGGCCGGGTGACCATAGGTGTCGTTGTACTGTTTGAAAAAATCGATATCGAACAGCAAAAGGGTAATCCGCTCCGGCGCGTCCGGGCTGCTCTGCTTGATTTGATGAAACAGGTTGCTGAGCCGCGATTCCATACCGCGCCGGTTGATGCAACCGGTCAGGCCATCCACGGTAGCCTGGCTTTCCAGTACCAGGTTGGCGGAGTGCAGCTCATTCCGATGCTGGTAAAGCACGTGCTCGGAGAGGAAGTGCTGACGTAGCAGTCGTTCATACACATACTGGCCGAACAGACTCATGCTGGCGAATGCGAGCGTGACCAGTGTCAGCGTGGTGGCTTCGAACGGTGTGCGCTCCGGGGTGGCCATCAGGGTGGTGATCATGGCGCCGATCATCACCAGAGAACTGAGCAGTGCGGAATAGAATGGCACCCTGACCAGTATGCAGATCATGATGATGGCAAGGGGCGTGTGGAAAAAGAAGGTATACGAGAGCGGGTGGTCAACGTTCACGCCCAGGTAGTTACCGGTCAGGGCAATGGCAAAGGCCAATGCCAGGGTTGCCGGATGCAGCCACTCCCGCCACTGGATCTTGCTGTTGAGTGCCACGCAGCCACCGGCCAGCATCAGCGTGAAAAGCCGGGGGCGCCAGGAGCTGGAAATCACATCCGTGGCAATCCAGGACTCGATCAGCATGGCGGTGGCGATAAGAATGGAAACCAGGCTGAGGGCCCAGGGCGCTACCTTGGAAACGCTGGCACGGAAGTAAAGTTGAAAATCTTTTTCCAGTGGTTTGGGCAAACGCAGGTGCCACGGCAGTCGGATATCACTGCCGGTGGGTAGCGGATTGTGATTCTGGGGAGCTGTCACGGCCGATAAGGCTCCTTTCTGTCCATGCGTCTGTGGCGGCCATGCTTCAATCATAGAGTATGCCCGTTATGGAAAAAAATCACAGGCGGCCAACGGCGTATTCTATGGACAGAAGGTCGCGGCGTTCAGTCCAGCAGGGCCAAAAGTGCCTGTTGCTTGCCCGCCGGCAAACGCCGGAAGCGCTCCAGCAGATAGGCTTCCTCGTTACCATCGGGAATGGCTGCCTCGCTGTGGGGCAAGGTAGCGGGCCAGTTGCTGAGACTGTGCTGCAAGCGGGCGATGATCTCCGCATTCATGCTGCGGTGGCTCAGGCCGGCGGCTTCCGCCACACTGGCCCGCATTCCATTGGGAAATCGAACCACGAACTTCTCGGCTCGCGTGGTTGCGCTGCTTGTCATAGTAACCTCTGAATCACACCTGCGAACTATATACGACCTTTTGTATAGAGCATGGTCGTTTCAGACAACACGGCAGGGTGTAGCGTTAACAGTGCTTCAGACCTTACGCATTTTTTTGCCTTTAGGCGATACTGGCAGCTTGCCATTAAGCCTCAAATAGCGACCCGGTTAACACTGAAATGCGTAAAAACTGCTTTTACATCTATCTCGCTGTGAGAGCAGGCGTGTGATCACGCCCCAAAAAAAATGCTAACGGCGTCAAGGTACAAAGCCATTGTGTCATGAGCGGACTCCGGGCAAGGGGGGAAAGTGACAGCCCCGGCGGGGAT
Organism: Pseudomonadota bacterium; assembly: GCA_036230225.1. Lineage (GTDB taxonomy): Bacteria > Pseudomonadota > Gammaproteobacteria > Pseudomonadales > Alcanivoracaceae > Alcanivorax. Next base: position 2,110 of record JAZAJX010000177.1, read on the forward strand.
GGATAGAATCCATTTCAATGATGCTCCTTTAAGCGATGATTCATACCATGAATATTGGCGCCGCAGACCTTAACCTGCTCAAGTATCTGGACGTGTTGCTGCGGGAGCAGAATGTGACCCGGGCGGCGGAACAACTGGGCATCACCCAACCGGCCATGAGTAATTCGCTGAAACGGTTGCGAGAGCTTTTCGGCGACCCGTTGTTGATCCGTACCAGTGACGGCATGACGGCCACGGAACGTGCCCAGGAATTGCGACCGCTGGTTCGGCAGATCCTGTCCCAGGCGGAGCAGTTGTTTACCCCTGAGGATGTGTTCAAGCCGGAAGACAGTCGCCGGGTATTCCGGATCATGACCAGCGATTATGCGGAAGCGACCCTGGTGCCGCATATTGTGCGTCGTCTTCGTGCCGAAGCCCCCCATGTGGTACTGGATTTCCTGACGCCCTCGGATGTGAGCTACCAGGACATGGAGCAGGGCCGGGTGGACATGGCGGTCAACCGGTTCAACGAGATTCCCGGTTCCTTTCACCAGGTGAGTCTCTGGAAGGATTCCTTTTCCTGTCTGCTCAACCGGGATAACCCCATCGCCCGGGATTTCAATCTGGACAGTTATCTGTCGGCACAACACATCTGGGTTTCGAAAACCGGGTTCGGGGTGGGGTTCGGGATGAATCCGGAAAAACTGGGCGGGCTGGGCTGGATTGATCATGCCCTGGAACAGCTCGGCAAGAGCCGCAAGATCAGTATCTTTACCCGGCATTACCAGATGCCAGCCTTGCTGGCCATGAACAATGATCTGGTGGCCACCCTGCCCAGCCGGGTGGCGCGCATGCAGGCGCAAAACGAGCGGCTTCTGATCAAGGAGCCACCGTTTGATATTCCCCAGTTCGAGTTGAAGATGGCCTGGTCCTCGCTGCTTCATCACAACGTGGCGCATCGTTGGCTGCGGCGCTTGATTCAGGAGGAGGCGGAAAGAATTCTGGCGGAGGAATAAAGAGCCGTTGAAAGTGACAGGGCGCGAATTAGCGCTTCCGCGCCTTGAAACTTTTCACTTTCAACGTGTCACTCAAATCACTGCAGCGCCACTGAGCCAGCCACTGTGTGCCTTGCCCGGCATGTTCTCACCCGCCTCGGCGATGGCGCCCTTGCCTACCCCCTCGAAGGCGCGGACCCGAAAGTGCTTGCCCGGGGCTTCGGCAGCGAGCTGGTTGGCGATGTGCGCGGCCAGTTGTTCCACCGTGGTGTCAGTCTCCACCAGATAGCAGTGATCCTCCGGAATCACCAGCTCGAAGTGCCCCTGGGGAGCATCGTAGCGGAAACGGTGATGGGGGATCTCCTCGATATAGTAGGTCCCTTCCAGGTCTTCTTCGGTGCCCAGATAGATATCTTCCCAGCGGTCCGCCCAGAGTTTTTCCCAGTAACGGCTGCGGCGGCCGTTCTCGAAGATGTGGATGCCGGAGCGGTGGCCATGGGCTATGCGCTGGCAGTTGCCATCATGTTTCTTCAGGCCGTGGGAGTAGTGGTAGAAGGGGGCGGTGCCGGTGTCTTCCTCGCGCAAGACGATACGGACTTCGGCCACGTTTTCCGGGACCACCTGCTGGACCAGCTCCATCAGAAACAGGGTCAGATTGGCCTTGGACACTTCCGGGCCGCTCATCAGCAGCAGACTTTCACTGGGCACCACCATGCGGATGGTGCCTCCTCGGTAGCGCCATTCCAGGCTGGTGTCATCGTTGCGTTCACTGACGGTGGCATGTTCACTGTCCACGGGCACCAGCAGGCGATGGTCTACGCTATCATCAATGATTTTCTTGATGCTTTTCTTGATGTGGCCGAAATCGAACACCATGCCCTGGTGGTCCAGGTCGCCGCTCAGTTCCAGGTCGACGAGCCAGGACTCCCCCACCATGCCGCGTTTGGGGTGGAGGTAGGAAAAATCGGCAACGGTTAAATTTTCGACAAAAAGTGTGGCCATGCTGTTCCGGTGGGCTCTGGTTGGGTTTCGTCAGGTGCTATAATGCCATTATTCTGGACTGTCGCTAAGGTGCACGTCACCCGTCGTGAGCATTTTACGCGCAGTTCCCGTGCGAGCTGTGAACCGGGGCACACCCTCTTACCCGGAAAACCCGTCGAAACCGTCCATCCGGAGCAATACCCACCATGGCTGAAACCCTTTTCTCCAAGATCATCGACCGGGACATTCCCGCCGATATCATCTTTGAAGACGATCAGTGTCTGGCATTCCGGGATATCAACCCCCAGGCCCCCACCCACTTTCTGGTTATTCCCAAGAAACCGATTGCCAAGCTGTCCGATGCCGACGAGTCTGACAAGGCCCTGTTGGGGCACCTGCTGCTGGTGGCCAGCCGGGTGGCGGAACAGGAGGGCCTGGAGGACTTCCGCCTGAACGTGAATAACGGGGCCGGCGCCAGCCAGACCGTTTTCCACCTGCATGTGCATGTGCTGGGCGGTCGCCCCTTCAGCTGGCCGCCGGGCTGACGGGTTGCTGTCGAGCCGGCAGAAAGACGCGCACGGATGAATTATTTTGCCCATCTGAGCCTGGCGCAGCCCACGGTGGCGTCCAAGGTGGGCAACCTGCTGGGTGATTTCATGCGCGGCGTGGAGGTGGCGATGTTGCCCGAGCCGGTGAAGCGAGGGTTGCGCAACCATCGGCTGGTGGACCGCTTTACCGACCTGCATCCACTGGTGCGTGACAGCCGTGCCTGCTTTGCTCCGCCGCGCCGGCGTTTTGCCGGTGTGGCCCTGGATGTCCTGTTCGACCATTTTCTGGTGCGTCACTGGGCGCGTTTTCACACCCTGTCACTGGATGAGGCCATTGCCCGTGATTACGCCTTTCTGGCGGAGGGCGCCGCGCTGATGCCGGACACCATGCGCATAACCGCCGAAAGAGCGGTTGAGCATGATCTCTTTCGCCGTTACGGCGAGCTGGACCAGCTGGCAGCAATACTGGACCGTACCGCTTCCCGGGTCCGTTTTCCCAATCGCTTCCAGGGCTGCATCGACGATATTCGCCAGTACTATACCGAGCTGGAGGTGGTCTTCCTGACCGTCTATCCACAGGTACGGCGGGTGGTACGGGGGGCGGCACTGGAAGCTGGCCGGGATACGGGCGTCTCTCAGTCGTGGGTGGGTAGCTGATACTTGTCCAGCATTCGGTACAGGCTGGAGCGACTGATTCCCAGTAACCGCGCCGCGGTCTGCACATCGCCCTGGCAGTGATGCAGGCAATGTCGTAGATGCTGTTTTTCCTGCTGCTCGCGAAATTCCCGCAAGGTGCTGCAGAGGTGTGGCGACGTGGGAGGGGCAGTCAGCCCCAGATGTGCTGCTGTCAGAAGGCCGTCATCACTGAGTGCTGCAGCCCGCCAGAGGCAGTTCCGCAGTTCGCGAACATTGCCAGGGAAGGGGTGATGTTGCAGTGCCGCTCTGGCGTCATTGCTCAGGCGCAGTGGCCCGGGCAGCTGCGAGAGGAAAGACTCGCTCAATGTCAGTACGTCGTCGGGATGGTCTCGCAAGGGCGGCAGCGACAAGCTGAGCACATTGATGCGGTGAAACAGGTCGAGACGGAAACGACCTTCCTCTACATCCCTGGCCAGTGGTCGGTTGCTGGCGCAAATGATTCGGGCCCGGGAATGACATTCCCGGCTTCCTCCCAGCGGGGTATAGCTGCCGGATTCCAGAAAGCGCAGCAGGGTCGCCTGGCTGGCAGCGTCCATATCACCGATTTCATCCAGGAACAGGGAGCCGTGACCGGCGTCATGGATTCGTCCTCGTCGGGCTTGGCTGGCACCGGTAAAGGCCCCTTTTTCATGACCGAACAGCTCGGCGGCAAATAGCGTGTCCGGGATCGCCGCGCAGTTCACTGCCACAAAGGGGGCGTCATGGCGTGGTGATGACTGGTGAATCATGCGTGCCGCGCATTCCTTGCCGGTACCGCTTTCCCCTTGAAGCAGTACCGGCAGGTCGGACTGGGCAAAGCGGTGGATGCGGTGCCGGGCCTGAACCATCGGATAGGCGTCACCCAGTAGCATGGGTTGTTCCCGGGTAGGGCGGTCACTGCGCAGGGCGCTCATGCCAAGAGCATGTCCCAGGGCTGTGGTCAGCCGTGCTGGGTCGCAGGGCCAGGTGAAGTAATCATGGAAGCCGCTGGCGACCAATTGCTGCATCTGCCGGCAGCGCATGGAATCCGTATCAGTGACCGCCAGGTAATGGCCCTGCCGCAGGACGGGGAGCAGGGGCTCCAGTTTTTTGCGCTGCTCATGGGTGCGAATTTCTACCAGCCCGACCGGGGGCCATTGGTCAGGCTGCAGCCGGGTGACCGACTGTAGCACCAGATGCCAGCCATGTTGCTGGAGTTGACGGGCCAGCGGGGTAAGAGTCTGGCTGTCCCGGGCAAACAAGGTCTCGCGGGCCAGGGCATTCATGACATTGTCCCTGTTTTGCGACTCCCTTCGCGATTATGGGATTCGGGCGTCGCATCGTGCGAGTCTGCATAACATCCTGTTTCTCAACCCTCCACTGAAAAGCGTCACACCATGGTGGACCTGAATGTATCCGGGGTTTGCAAAAAAACGTTGCTGGCATGTTAATGAAAAAAGAAAAAAAGTGCGTAAGCAAAAACCGGGTCGGAAGCGCCTTTTCTGCAGGTCTTTGAAATTACTGCTTTTGTATCCGTCGCTTGGAGAGGCGGGGCGTTTCTGTTGCAAAAACGGGAAAAAACATCGTCGTATCACAGCTTGTTTTTTCTAAGTGAATAAAAAATAAGGGATCCTGAATTGGCCTGATTCTTTCAATGTTCTCTGGCGGTAACCCGTGAATCAGCTGGAGGACGGTCCCATGAAACAATTAGCAGGGTGGCAGTATTGTTGCTGCTTTCTGGTGGTGCTGGTGTTAGGTGCAGCTCCTGCCGCGATAGCCAGTAACTTTATTGAGATGGATGGTAATGCCATCGACAACGCCAGTCAGGACTGGCAAACCTTTCATAATGGCAATGACGATGGCTCGGCGGCATTCAGCGGTATTGTTGCTGACCCGGCGCCCTTGAGTATCTTCACCGGTGGTGGTTCCAAGGATATTAACGATATTCCCGACTGGAAATACCGGGACGGGTCGGTACCGGACAAGAACGACCTTACCAATGGTTATGCGGCCGGCAAACTGATCGATGGTGACCTGATACTGCATTTCGGTGCTGACCGGTACGCCAATAATGGTGACGCCATCATCGGCTTCTGGTTCTTCCAGGATCAGGTCGGACTCGGTGAACGTGGCGCTTTCATTGGCGAACACCAGGAAGGGGATATCTTCGTGGTGATGGAATTTCCCCAAGGCAACACCAGTGCCCCTTATGTACAGGTGATGCAGTGGGTGAACAGTGGCGGTGACATCAGCAGCAATCTGCTGGAGTTGTTCTCCACCGGAGATCCGAAAGATGCGGGATACATTGGCGCATTGTGCGGCGGTAGTAATGACGATATCGCCTGTGCCATCACCAATGACATGTCGGAAGCCAGCCCCTGGCCTTATCTGTCCAAGACCGGGACCACGGATTTCCCGCCGGAATCGTTCTTTGAGGGCTACCTGAATGTCAGTGCGGCGCTGGAACTGGCCGGCCAGTCTTCCGCCACACCGTGCTTTTCCTCATTCATGGTCGAGACCCGGTCCTCCCGGTCCGAGACGGCGCAGTTGAAAGACTTTGTGCTGGGTCGATTCCCGTTATGTGGCATTGAGGTCAGCAAGACCTGTGATGTGACCCGCCTGGCCACTGTCAATGATGCTACGGATCGGACCTATGTGGTGGACTTCGAGGGTCTGGTGACCAACAGCGGAGCAGGTACCTTCCCGGCCGGGGAGACCCTGACGGTGGTGGATGATGCCGGCACTCCGGATGACACCAGCGATGATGTGACGTTGACGCAGACATTGTTGACGGCATTCGCACCGGGCGAGACCTTGCCCTTCAGTGGCAGTTTCTTTAGCAACGAAAACCCGCCAACCAATACGGTGGATGCCTCTCTCACCTTTGGTGCCGCCACGGTTTCTGCGGACCCGTACTCCATCCAGTGTCAGCCCTTGCCGTTGACGCCGGGGCTCTGGGTCGACAAGGACTGCGCTTCCGGTCTGGTAGCCGAGAGCGGTCAGGTGGTGCTGGAAGTGGATTACGACATCGCGGTGTGCAACACCGGCGAGGTACCGCTGAGTGTGGAACTGGATGATCCCACGGCCAACTACATGAATACGGTCCTGCTGGATGCCGGCACCCTTTGTGAGACTGATGCAGATTGCGGAGAAGGTGTGGTCTGTCGTGGTGTTGGCATGGGTGAAGGCGATACCGTGGTGAAAGGGGTGTGTGATGCCACCGGTGACATTCTTGGCAGTGACGTATGCTTTGATGTCAGTGGGGATTACCAGCCCAGTACCGTGCCGTCCGGTGACCGCTACCAGTCCAGTAACACGGTCACCGCCACCGGCAGCAACGACGAGATTCTGGATGAAACCATCCAGGCCAGTGCGTCCGATCAATGTAATCTGTGTCCGGGAGGGTGATGATACGCCGACAATGTGAGGTGAACCCTTGAGGGGCCCTGCGGGGCCCCTTTTTTCGGGCGGGATTAAAGTGTCGGCAGATCCAGCTCGGCCATGGTCTCGTAGTACAGCTCTTCGGCCAGGGCCGCGTTACGCGCCCGGGGAGAGCGCAAGGCCGGTTTGTGGTTGGCGAAGTATTCGCCACTGATGTCAGCGTACTGCGGGTCCAGTGCCAGACTGACCGGCAGGGTCGCTGCCTTTTCCGGGGTGGTCAGTGTCGGGCGAATCAGGGCCATGGCGGCCTTGGGGACGTGGCGAAAGATCGGGGTATCCACGCCCCCCGGGTGCAGGGCATTGCTGGTAATGCCGATATCCCGCAGGCGATCAGCGAGTACATTGCTGAACAGAATGTTGCCCAGCTTGGATTGCCCATAGGCATCCATTACCAGGTACGGTTTGCGGCCACGCCAGGTCTTCTTGTTGATACGTCCCAACCAGTGAGCCACGGATGCCACATGGAGAATGCGCGGTTGGTTGCCCTTTTTCAGGAGCGGCAACATCAGATGGGTAAACAGCACCGGGGCCAGATAGTTGACCCCGAACTGCATTTCATAGCCGTCCCGGGTGTATTCCTGCTGGGTGGGGACCACCCCGGCGTTGTTAATCAGGACATCCAGCTCGCCCAGTTCCCGGTAGATTCGCGCGGCGTTGTCGCGCACGTTTTCCAGGTCGGAGAGATCCAGCGGAAACAGATGGACCCGGGCCTGCGGATAGCGATTCTTGATGCGGGCAATGGCGGCCTGGCCCTTGGTCTGGTCCCGACAGGCCAGAGACACCTCTGCGCCCTGGCTGGCCAGTTGCTCTGCTGTACAGTAACCGATGCCGGAATTGCCGCCGGTAATCAGGACTCGCTTGCTCATGGTTGGCTCCGCTGAAATTTTCGTCAGCTTACCAGTAAGGGCGGCGTCCTGTGAGGCCAATCAGCGGGTGCGCTCAATCCACTGGCGGATATCCTCCGCAATGCGTGGCCACTGAGGGCTTTGCAGCAACAGGTGGGGGGCATCCGGGTAAAAGCGGTAATCACCTTGTCCGGCCAGGTGGTCCCGCAGGTGGTGAATGCCGGCTTTGGGCACTGAATTATCGTTGCCGCCATAGAGCAGCAGCGTCGGCACCTGCAACGAAGGCGCCTGATCACTGGCGCTGTCAGCAATCTGGATCAGGCCCCAATAGGCGTCCATGCGAACGTCGCGGATGACCCTGGGATCGGTGGCCAATCGCTGGGCGCTGGCGGCGGACAGGCTGGGGTCATCGGGCTGACGATCCACCGTGAGACGGTAGCCGGGAAGGATGAAGGCTGCGCTGGCGATGGCGGCGTTCCAGCCGTAGCGGAAACGAATACCTTCACGCACGGCGGGGCCAGCCAATATGATGCCGGCCACTTTCTGGGGAGCCTCCAGGGCAGCAAGAATGGCAACGGCACCGCCCAGGCTTTCGCCGATCAGGAACACCGGGCGCTGGTAGCGATCATAGAGTCGCTGGATCTGGGAGATGGCGTCAGTGACCAGCTGGGTTTCCCCTGCCCAGCGCCCCTGTTGCTGACGTTCCCCAAAACCGGCCTGGTCGTAGCTGGCCACCAGAATCCCGGCTTCCGCGAAGGCGGGGCCGAGAGCATCGAAGGCGGCCCCGTAATCCCCGAAGCTGTGCAGGCCCAGTACCACCGCTTCCGGTCTGGAGGCGGGTTCCCAGAGCCTCAGGGTGTCTGCCATCGACGGGGGCGCTACCGGGTCTCCGGGCCTTTTGTCGGAAACCAGGTTGCAGGCCGTGACAAGACCGTGAAGCATAACAATAAGGACCAGACGGAGAATCATTTGATGAGCCTACCCATTGCGCTGCAACGCAAGGTGAATGCAACGGGGTTTGTCTTCCTCCTGGCCGGCATGATTGTGCTGGCATCCCGGTGCGAGGCGGAATCCCGGCCGCCGGCAAGAGACAACACCGTCACCCTGACCGTGACGGCCACGGCCTATAATTCCCTGCATGGTCAGGGGGCAGGCTCTGATCATGCGCTTGCCGCCTGGGGAGACCGCCTCAAGCCGGGCATGAAAGCCATTGCTGTGTCCCGGGATCTGATTCCCATGGGACTGGGATACGACGCGGAAGTGACTATCGACGGCCTGCCCGGTACCTGGCGGGTGAAGGACAAGATGCACTGGCGCTGGAAAAAGAAGATCGATATCTATATGGGCGAGGATCTGCAGGCGGCCCGGGAGTGGGGGCGCAGGAAGGTGACGATTACCTTTCAGGCGCCTGGAGAGTGAGCCGCAAGCTTCACGCTACAACACAACGGAAAAGATTTTGCGGATTGAAACATCAGGGGCCGCGCCCAGAGTTTGGGCGCGGCCCCTGTGTGTTGAAAACCGAAAACCCGTTATGCCGTATTGCAGCTTGAAGCTTGTAGCCTGCAACGACGTCAATCCCGGCTCAGGAACTGCATCAGCATGCGGGTCGAGGCGCTGGGCAGGGCCTTGTCCAACAGCTTCAGCAGCTTGAAGCTGAGGCCCACCGGATTGTGCACCGGCACTTTGTCGTTGGCTGCCTGCCAGACCTTTTGTGCCACGTCGTCGGCGCTCAGATTGACGCCCATGCGATCCACCACCGGGGCCCGGAAATCGGCGTTTTCCACCATCGCGGTTTTGACGAACGGCGGCATGATATCCACTACGCGGATACCCTGACGTCCCCATTCGATGTTCAGCGATTCAGTGAGCGAGCGCACCGCAAACTTACTGGCGGAGTAGGAGGCCAGGTGCGGCACCCCGTAGAGGGCGGAGGCGGAGCTCATGTTGATCACCACCGCTGCCTGGCTCTCTTGCAGGAAGGGGTGAGCTGCCAGGCTCATGTTGATCAGGCCGGTGACGTTGATGTCGATGATCTGTTTGTGCTGCGCAGGGCCGAGGGATTCGAAATGCCCCATGCGCAGGATGCCGGCACAGTTGAACAGCACGTCCAGACTACCGCCCTCGGCGAAGTCCCGGCAGGCGTGTTCACAGGCAATCGGATCGGTCACGTCCAGGCTTCGATGCCAGCTGCCATCCAGTTCCCGAGCCAGGCGAGCCAGCGCCGTCTCGTTCACGTCGGTCAATCCCACACGCCAGCCCTTCTGGTGGAAATGCTTGGCGGTGGCCAGGCCAATTCCGCTGGCGGCGCCGGTGATCAGAATACGTCTCATGCGGCCGCATCCCTCCAGTGCTGGTGAATAAAGCGGGCGCAGGTGAGCAGGGCCTGATCCGCATCCGCCAGGACACCGGCGTGGAGCTGGAAATCATGCCAGCGCTGAGGATGGACCTGAAGCCGGGCCGGGGTGCCGGCGGCATTTAATGCGGCGCAGAGGCGGTGGCTGTCGTTGAGCAGGATCTCGTCGCTGCCGGCCTGGATCAGCACCGGCGGCAGTCCCGCCAGGTCGCCATTGAGCGGCGAGCAGGCTGGATGGGCCGGGTCGTCGCCAGCGTAGGCCTGTGCTCCACTGGTCAACCAGGCGGGGCTGAGCATGATGTCCCGGTCAGTGTCGAACAGGTCATTCAGGGTCAGATCGACCCAGGGTGAGAACAGTACGGTGGCAGCCGGCAGGGCCTTGCCGGCGGTTTTCAGCGCCTGCAGCGTGGCCATGGCCAGGCCGCCGCCGGCAGAGTCCCCGGCAATGATCAGGCTGGCCGGGTCTACCCCTTCTGCCAGCAAGGCCTCATAGACGGCCAGCGCATCGTCGATGGCAGCCGGGCAAGGATGTTCCGGTGCCAGTCGGTAATCCGGCACCACCACACGGGCATTGGCGAACCGTGCCAGGTGCGAGGTGATGGCGCGGTGGCTTTCCGGGCTGCCGGCCACGTAACCACCGCCATGCAGGTAGAGGACAGTGCCCTGAGCGTTCAGCGGGGCATAGTGTCGGCAAGGGACACCACCCAGTGCCGCATCATGGCTGGGGATATCCCGGGCCACCAGGGTGGTCTTGGCCATGATGTTCATCCAGCGGCGTTGTACCTTGACGCTGAAGCGCGGGTTGGCCACCGGTTTGAAGAGCATGGCCAGGGATTGGCGCAGGGCGCCGGCCAGCAGCTGCTGTGTGCCGGACTGGGCCCGGCTGATTCGATCAACGAAGGAGCTCATAGTCACTCAGATCCAGGGTCCGTGTCTGGCGCCGATAATCAAAGGTGAATCCGGGCCAGTTGTTGGTGTTTTTGCCGCTGTCTGTTTTGTACCAGCTGTGGCAACCCTTGTCCCAGACAGTATTACTGATCTTTTCCTGTACCGTCCGGTTGAAATCGTCCTGTACCCGATCGCGCACTTCCAGGGCCTTGATGCCTTGCTCGTCCATTTCCGCTACACACTGGAGGATGTAGTGAATCTGGCTTTCCAGCATGTAGATAATGGAGTTATGGCCCAGGTTGGTGTTGGGACCGTAGAGCATGAACAGGTTGGGGAAGCCGCGGACGGTAATCCCCAGGTAGGCCTCGGCGCCATCCTTCCAGACCGCGTTCAGGTCGGCACCGTCACGGCCGGTGATGGTCATGGGGGTCAGGAAGTCGGTGGCCTTGAAGCCGGTCCCATAGATGATCACATCGGCCTCATGGTGGGTACCGGTGCTGTCGGTGAGACCGGTCTGGTCCACGGAAGTGATGCCGTGATTGATCACCTCCACATGGTCCTGAGCCAGGGCCGGGTAGTAATCGTTGGACATGAGAATGCGCTTGCAGCCCATGGGGTAATCCGGGGTCAGTTTCTTGCGCAAGTCAGGATCCGGGATCTGTTGCTTGAGGTGACGACGGAACAGCCACTCATAGACCTTCATGGCCTGCTGGAAGGAGGTAAAGCCCAGGGCCCGGGATTCGTTGGCGGCATAGATGCGCAGCCGGTCCAGCGTCTGGGTGATCGGAGCCTTGCTCAGTACCTGATGCTCCAGCTTGCTGTAGGCCCGGTCCGGTTTGGCAATCACATGGGCGGCAGAGCGCTGGAACAGCTTCACCTTGCCGGCCACCTTGGCCACTTCCGGCACGAACTGGATAGCGCTGGCGCCGGTACCGACCACTGCCACGGTCTTGCCGGTCAGGTCCTGGTCGTGGTCCCAGCGGGCACTATGGAAATGCGCGCCCTGGAAATCCTCGATGCCCGACAGCGGTGGGTAGGCGGGCTGGTTGAGCTGGCCGGTAGCGGTTACCAGTACCCGGGTGGTGAGGATGTCACCGTTGGTGAGAGTCAGTTCCCAGATCCCGTCTTCGTCCCGGTAACGGGCTTCGGCCACTTCCGTGTTGAAACGGATATGCCGGTAGAGGTCGTACTTGCGCGCGCAATACTGCTGGTAGGCAAAGATTTCCTTTTGCGGGGCAAAGCGACGGCTCCACGGGTAATGGCGCTCGAAGGAAAAGGAGTACAGGTGGGAGGGTACATCGCAGGCGGCACCCGGGTAGGTGTTGTCCCGCCAGCAGCCACCGACCTCATGGCCTTTCTCAATCAGCAAAATATCGTCTTCGCCCTGGGCCTTCAGGCGGATGGCCATACCGAGCCCGCCGAAGCCGGCACCGATAATCACCACTTTGTGGGTCACTTGCATGGTAAACACCCCGTTGATCGTTATTGCGCTTCACTGTAGCGAGACGGAGTGCGGTTGTTTATGGCATTCTGGGACACAAAATTGTGGAAAACGGACATCGTCATGGATGTACGCCGCGCGATCACCAGTGTGCGCCTGCAGGTGGCCTATGCCGGCGAGCAGGGCATCGACGTGCCAACCTGCCTGGCGGGGAGCGATATTGACCCGGCCATGCTGCACCGCGCCGATGCCACCATCGAGCAGGGCCAGGAACGCCGGGTTGTGGAAAATCTCTGTGCCTGTATGGATGATCCGGTCCGGCACGGCCTGGCCATGGGGCAGCGCTATCATTTAAGCAGTTACGGCGTGTGGGGATTTGCCTTGTTGAGTAGTCCCACCTTTCGCCAGGCGGTAGAACTGGGGCTGCGTTATCTGGATTTGACCTTCGCCTTTCTGGATGTCCGTCTTCAGGAAGTGGGCGGGGAGGCGGTGCTGATGCTGGATGACGGCGGATTGCCGGACACCATCCGCCCTTACCTGCTGGCTCGGGACGCCAGCGCGGTGATGATGATCCAGGAAGAACTGTTCGCCAGCCGTATCCCGCTATCGTCACTATCGTTGCGGTTGCCGGAGCAGGATCCCGCGCCGTTCCAGGCCATCTTCGGGTTGTCCCCTTGTTTCGATCAGCCTGTCAGTCAGGCCCGCTTTGTGGCGGGGTTGCTGGATATGCCATTGCCCCAGGCCAACCCGGTTACCGCCCGGCTGTGCGAGGAGCAGTGCCAGCAATTATTGGTGCAGCGTTACCGCCAGGGCGGTGTGGCATTACAGGTGCGTCGGCATTTGCTGAGTCAGCCGGGCCGCTTCCCGGACATGGAGGCCATGGCGACGCAACTGGGTGTCACCAGTCGTACCCTGCGTCGACAGTTGCGTGCCGAGGGGACAGGTTATCGGCAGTTGCTGGATGAGGTGCGCCGGATGCTGGCGGAGCAATGGTTGACCCTGGGCGGGCTGGGGCTGGAAGAAATCAGTGAGCGACTGGGGTTTTCCGAACTCTCCAACTTCAATCACGCCTTTCGTCGCTGGACCGGTCAGACTCCGGCCCGGTTTCGCCGCGAGCGTCAGGGTGGATGATTTTTACCGCGAGGGCACAGAGAGTAAGGCCATAGCGCTTAATGCGTGACCGATTCAGGCCTATCTCTGTGTTTCTCTCCGTACTCTCTGTGGCAAAAAAAAGCGTTTCAAACCAGGGTCAAGGCAGGGCCGGCAGCGTCATGTCGCCTTCCTTGTCGAAAGACAGGGGTAGCGGCACGCCGGCCACGCGGGCCTTGCCCACCAGTCGATACTGCAGGGGTTTGTCCTGTTGCTGCTGGATGTTCTGCAGTTGTTTGAGGCTGCTCAGCAGGCTGGTGGTAATGGTGGTGTTGACCTTGGCATCCCCCATGGCGGGCAGGGTCACGCTTTCGCCGGTGAGGCCGCGGGCAAACTTTTCCCCGTTGATGAAGATCTCGTAGTCGAGACTCTTGAGGGTCAGCTCCCGATCGTTGGGGTTGCGGGCCCGCAGGGTCAATCCCCATTCCTGCTCGAACAGGCTGATGCTATTGAGCGCAATGCCCGTGACACTGACTTCCGGGGCTTCCAGTGACCCCAGTGTCTGACAGCCACTTGTGATCATGGCGGCCATGAACAGCCAGATGGCAGCAATCTTTCTCATTCCCTAACTCCTTGGCATGGACCTTGTTAGAGGCAAGCATAGCGGGAAAGTTGCATGGGGGCGCATTCGGTTGTCACACAGGGAAAATGCGCAGGCTGCCTTGGATAGACTTGTGCCAGTGGAGGCAAGGCGCCGTGTTGCTCAAGGAAGGTATCGGGCGGCGGTAAGGTGCATGCCGGACGGCCCGGTCTCCCGCCACGCCACCGCGCCCCGTAAAGGGCGCGCATGGCGCGGCATCCTGACCGGGCCGCCGGCATGAGTGTCGACACACGAGGTGCACCGACCTTTTGATAGTGGCGTGACCGGCCCGGGTATGGCAAGCGACATGTGTGAGAAATTTGTATCTGTCACCAGGGCAGAGGGTCGCCCTGCCAGTTGATGAAGCTGCCGCTCTGTGCTGGCGAGGCCTGGTCCAGTCGCTGTGTCAGTTGTGCGGCCACCCAGTCTGCGGAAAACAGCTTTCCCTCAGGCACCCGTGACTGAAAAGGACGGGAGAGTGGGGTATCGGTGGTGCCGGGATGCAGCGCCAATACCGTGAGTTCCGGTGCCCGGCGGCGGGCTTCCAGGGAAAAGGTCCGCAGTAACTGATTCAGGGCCGCCTTGCTGCTGCGGTAGCTGTACCAGCCACCCAGATGGTTGTCAGCGATGCTGCCCACACGCGCCGAGATCACGGCAAACGTGGCTGGCCCACGGCGCAGTAGAGGCAACAGGCCTTGTGCCAGTGCCAGGGGGGCCCAGGCGTTGAGCCGGAAACTGTACTCCAGCTGCGCCAACGACAAATCCTCCAGGCGTTTCTCCGGGGCCATCTGCCGGGAGGCATCGTGGAGGACACCGGCACAGTGAATAACTCGGGATAGTTGAGGGGTATGCCGGGCCACCTGAGCGGCCAGATGGCCGGGACCCTCAGGGTCGGCCAGGTCGGCGGCAATCAGAGTCAGGCTTTCCTGGTGGCTGGCCAGGTCAGCCAGGGGAGAGCGGGCCGGATGGCGGCTGCTGGCAATCACCGCATTGCCCCGGGACAGGTGCAGGCGGACCAGAGCGAGGCCAATTCCTGAGCTGGCGCCGGTAATCAGTGTTGGAAAGGAATGTATCGTCATCCACTCAGCATCGGTGCAGGCCGGACAAGCGTGCGTGAAGGCTCGCCCGGTGTGACGATCGCGACAGTCAAAGTCGCAAGGCTATGGTAGATTTGCCCTGATAAGTATCAAAGACGCCGGGAGTGGGGGAGCGCAATGCGCCGCGTAGTGATAATGCTGGTGTTGCTGGTGGCTGGCCAGCTTCATGGGGGCGAGCTGGACAAGGAACTGGCCGATTTCAAACGGGATGTGCTGGAAGTCAACAAACGATTGTTGCTGCTGGAAGAGGAACTGTTGTTCCCGGCGGATACCCAGGTGGGGATTTATGTGTCTCTGGATGTGGGCCATTACTTCCAGCCGGACAGCATCACGCTTGAGCTGGACGGCGATGTACTGGCCAGCCACCTGTATACCGAACGAGAGATTCGTGCCCTGAAAAACGGGGCCGTGCAGCGCCTCGCCCTGGCCAATGTGAAGAATGGCGAGCACGAAATTACCGCCTTTGTCACCGGGATGGGGCCGGAGGGCCGGGAAATACGTCGCGGCGTCACCGGCCGTTTCGACAAGCGCCATGGTCGCCACTTCGTCCAGTTACATATCGAAGACGACAAGGCCAAGCAGCAGCCGCGTCTGCTTTTCCGTGACTGGCGCTGAAGCCATGATGTGCAAGTGGTCGATGGTGTTGCTGATGCTGGCAAGTTCCCTTGCCTGGGGGCGGCTGGACCAGCCCCACCAGGTGGAGGAACTGGCCTATGGCGAGGTGGCCTACCTGTACCTGCAGGGTGATTATTTTGCCGCGTTGACCCGGGCGCAGATGGCCCTGGAGCGGGGGGAAGTGGATGTGCACCGTGCCGATCTCGAGGTGTTGCTGGGCGCCATGTACAGCGCTTATGGCATGCCGGAAGATGCGGAGCAGGTTTTCAATGCAT
This sequence comes from Pseudomonadota bacterium, assembly GCA_036230225.1. Taxonomy (GTDB): domain Bacteria; phylum Pseudomonadota; class Gammaproteobacteria; order Pseudomonadales; family Alcanivoracaceae; genus Alcanivorax. The sequence continues at coordinate 17,951 of JAZAJX010000177.1, forward strand.
TGCTGGACAAACAGGTCAGCGGCGACGTGGCTCGTCGTGCCTGGATACATTTGGCCGGGCTGTTTTATCGCCAGCAGAAATACGCCCGGGCACTGGCAACCCTGGAACAGCAGGTCGGCACCCCGCCGGAGAATTTGAAAGAGGTGTACCACAGTCTGCGCGCGCGAGCCTTGATGCGCCTGGGGCGCTATGAAGAAGCGGCCACTTCCCTGGACACCTTTGCGACGAATCATCCCCTCAACGCTTACTTGCGTTACAACCTGGCGATCAGCTGGATCAATGGCGAACACCCGGGGCTGGGGCAGGAGTGGTTGTGGCAGCTTGCCAATCTGCCACCGGGCGATGCGGAAGTGAACGCCATCAAGGACAAGGCCATGCTGGCACTGGCGATCTACATGCTGCGCAGCGACCAGCAAGACCGCGCCTTGCAGTTACTCCGCGAGGCCCGCCTGGAAGGCCCGTTTGCGGATGTTTCCCTGTTGCTCTACGCCCGGGCCCTGTTACTGGAAAACCAGCCCGCTCGCGCCTTGCCGGTTCTGCAGCAACTGGATCGCAAATCGATCCAGCGTTCCACCGTGCAGGAAGCGCAACTGGCCATTCCCTATCTGTACGACCAGATGGGGGATCAGCGCTCCGCCCGACAGGCGTTCCAGACCGCGCTGGATCGCTTTCAGGGGCTGGAACAATACCTGGTAGAGGTGGAAGCCCGTATCGCCAGCGGCGAGTGGTTTGAGGACATGGTGGGTGAGCCGCGCTGGTCCACGGCCATGGACCCGGTACCGCCCTTTTTGCCCAAACGGGTGAAAAGCTTTCCCACTTTCTATGAATGGTTCGCGACCACGGAGTTCCAGCATGGCTGGCAGAACTACCACGAGCTGATGCGCCAACAAAACCTGCTCACCCAATGGCAGAACACGCTGCCAGCCATGCAGACCATGTTGGCTGCCCACGAGCGCAAACACCGTGAGGTCAAGCCCGCGGCCCGGGCGTTGTTGCATGACCTGGCGCAGCAGGATTTCCAGGGCCGCCTCGCCCGATTGCAGCAAGACTACCGGGATGCAGTTTCCGCCCAGGACCCGCTCCCCTTCGCTACCGACCGCGAGCGGCAACTCTGGCAGGTCCAACAGGAAGTGGCGTCGCTGACCCGGGAGTGGGGGGATCAGGAACGGCCGGATCTCACCGCCAAACTGGATTTCTACAAGGGCATTCTGCTCTGGGAGATGCAGGAGGACATCGTGCCGCGTCAGTGGGATCGCCAGGCCCGGTTCAATGAGATCGAGTCACTACTGACACAGACCCGTGCGTTGCGCAGTCGGGTCATGGTGGCGACCAATCGGGTGCAGCGACTGGCATTCTTTCGTCAGGAATTGCCGGCGCTGGAGCAGGAGTTGGCCTCCCTGCAGCAGCGGGGTGAGCGTCTGATGCGCCGCCAGCAGTATGCGCTACAGGCGTCGGCCTTCGAGCAGGTGACACAGACCCGTCAGCGCCTGAAACGCTTTAGCGCGGCGGCCCATGAAGGGCTGGCGGATCTGTACAACAAGGTGCTGCGTGGCCGCCGTGAGCGTGCCCCCGTTCCTCCGCCGTAGGGGGGGGAGTCACTACCGGAGCCGGTTCGATGGACGCATACGGGTTACTGTTACTGATTCCGGTGATGATGTTGCTGGCGGCCCTGCCCAGTACCAGTGTGGCCTTGGTGGTCGTACGCGCCGCGCAATGGGGTGTGTCGCACGGCCTCTGGGTGGCCGCAGGCATCGTGGTCGCTGATCTGTGTTTCGCGGCACTTGCCCTGTGGGGGATGAGCGGGTTGGCCCAGCAGCTGGGGGGCGCCTTCTTTCTGGTCCGGTGGGCAGCAGGGCTCTGGCTGGTGTGGTTCGGCATCAATCTGATACGCCACGGAGGCAGGACGCTTCCGCCTGACATGGCAGGTGTCGGCAGTAGGACCGTCAGTTTTCTGGCGGGGCTGGCGGTGACGCTGGGAGACATCAAGGCCATCGTGTTTTACGCCAGCCTGTTCCCCCTGTTTGTGAATCTGCACGCGCCGGACCCCCAGCAGCTGATCGCCGTGCTGCTGATAACGGTGTGCAGCGTGGGGAGCGTCAAGGTGGGCTATGCGGTGCTGGCCCAGCGGCTTGCCCGTCGCCGCTTCCCTCACCAACGCCCGCTGCGTTGGCTTGCGGGTGGCGTCATGGTGGGGGCGGGGGCCTGGCTGGTGACTCGACCCTAAGAGCCTGTTTAGACGCTTTATGCAACGCGGCTGCGTAGAGAGTGTAAACAGGCTCTAACGCGCGGGTGAGTCCGGAGAGACCAGATCGTCGGAATAAAAAACCTGCCCCCGGCGATCAATAATAATGGCCGAGGTGTCTTCCAGCCGGTTGATCAGCGCCAGTCCCTTTTCCACGCCCAGCACGAACACACTGGTGGATAGCGCATCCGCATCCACGCTGTTGTCTGCCAGCACTGTCACGCTGGCGAGCCCGTCAATGCTCTTGCCGGTCTGTGGGGAAAGGATGTGGTGAATACGGCGACCCTCCTGGATAAAGAAGCGCTGGTAGTCGCCGGAGGTGGACATGGCCAGGTCGGCAATGGGCAACCGCATGGCAACCTTTTTCCGATCGCGCGGGTGCTGGATGCCGACTTCCCAGGGGCGGCCCCGGTGGTCGCCCAGCACATAGCTGTCCCCGCCCAGCGACAGCCAGGCATGTTCAATGCCGGCATGCCTGAGCAGGGCGATACCCCGGTCGATAGCGTAGCCCTTGGCAATACCGCCCAAATCGATACGGGTGCCGGGGCTGCGGAATTGCACCCGGTTATCCGGCAGCAATGCAATGCGATGAGCGCCGATAAACCGGGTTGCGTCGGCCAGGTCCGCGTCGCTGGGAGCCTTGCCCTCACGATAGTCGTAAAGGTGACCAGCACTGGCGAAGGTGATATCGAAGGCGCCGTCGGTGAGCCGGTAGTAGTGCAGTGAGCGTTCCAGTAGCTGATAAAACTCGGCACTGATTGCTTGCGGGGACTCGCTACCCTGACGGTTCAGCTGCGCCAGCTCGCTGTCGTCCACCCAGGGGGACAATAGCCGGTTGAGGCGGTCCATCTCTTCCTCCAGCTGACCAAACAGCGGGGATGCATCGTCGTCGGCCCACAGGGTGACGCTGGCCCGGGTGCCCATCACATCCCAACGGTGGTGTTGCCAGTCCGCATGAACGAGGGAGCTGATCAGCAACAACAGACAGCCGGAAAGCGGGTAAAAAAACGCAAGGCAATAGGGCATCTGACAAGTCGGTCGTGTGAGTGAAAGCCGGGAGCTGTCCCCCTGCGCAGAGTGGTCTCAGTCAGGGGGGAAGCGCCGTCAGCTGATGGTACCACTGACAATGGGTTCGAAGGCGGTAAGCCGGTCCATGGCAGTGCTGTTGCCCAGACTGTGGTTGGGGAATGTTTCTGCAAAACGGCCCTGTTCGCCGTGTAATGCCATGTAGTTCAACCACACTGTCTCTGCCAGCAAGTTCACGTTGTTGGCGGCCGGGGTGCCGGCGGTTTCTACCGAGGCGTCCGGGCGCATCCAGCCCAGTTGCTGCTGGCCATTGTGCAGGGTGGGACGACCATTCGGGTTGTAAACCAGGAAAAACGAGGCGGCCGTGGAGGAATTGTCGCCGGTCCATTCCCCCTTGCCACGACCATTGGGAGAGTCGTCAATGCGTCCGTTGCTGGCGACGGAGCCATCACTGAACACATACAGCATCAGTGGGACTCCCTTGCGTCGGGCATATTCCAGGCAGGCGCCCATGCAACGGCCGGCTCGCAGATCGCGGATTTCCCCGGTGCCCCGTTCCCCGGTGTGATAGTCGAAGCCGCCCATGGAGATGCAGCCTGCCCCGGCGTAACCATTGATAACCAGTTTCATTATGGAAGCGGTCTTCTCGAACTCCCGGTCATTGAGCTCGCTGTCACTGAAGATGCTGAGGATATCCATGTCCGCACGCACATCCAGTGGCGTAGGGTCCCCGTAGCGATCGGTGATATCTGCGGCCTCTACGTAGCCACATCGCAGCAGTTCCTGCAGGTTACTGCGGCGGTTGCTGTCGGTGAGGCCGCTGTTGATCTGATCAATACGCTTGTGGCTGATGCGGGCAATGGATTCCATCACCGCGGTGGCGTCATCCTGATTGAGCAGGCCGACCAGTTTGCCGGTATCCACCAGACCGCTCACATCCGAGATGCGATCGATCTTGGTGGGGCGGGCGGATGCGATGATGGAGCCGTCCGGTGCCATGGAGTTGCCGCCGGAGAGGGAGCTGCGTGAGCCTGTCAGTGCCATCAGTTCACCATCCGCGCCGGCGGTAAAGATGCCGTAGAGGGGGTTGTGCGGATTGTTGCCGGTGTCGTTTTCCGAGCGGGCCGGGATCACGCAGCCATTGATGTTGGCCGCCGCTGCCGGTGCCTTTTCCAGAATGCCACGTAAAAAGGGTGAGTCATTGTGGAAGGCCAGTCCCAGATCGCGGTTGACCAGCGAAGGGTTGTTGTTGGGGGCCAGACTGCCGGGCAGGCCGAGTTTGGAATAGCCGCCACTGGTGAGAAAGTCTTCCTGTCCGCCCTGGCCGCCGACCAGCACGTTGGAGCCGGCGATATTGGCTCCACCGGCCAGGTCAAAACAGATGAACGGAATCTTGCCGGCCCCTTCGGCCTTGATGCCACACTGGGTCTTGATGGCTTCCAGGTCGTCGGAGAGCGCTGCCATTGCGTCGCGGGGATGGCTGAACAGGCCGAAGAACCCCACGCTGCCGAACGCCGCGCCGCTGAGCAGGCCCCGGCCGAGCATATCCCGGCGACTGATGGGCTTGCCATGGCCCAGGTTCAGCAGGGGCGCATCCGGATGCAGGGGCTGTGGGCGTTTTCGGAAAAAATTACGTTTCATTGTGGTTTCCCCCAAGAGCCTGTTTGAAGTCTGTTTATCGTCGCGCCGGCGTTCATTGAAAAATGGCTCCATACGGTGTTGTCACCCGTGAACTTGCCCCTTAACGCTCTGCGGTTCACGCCGGGTCGGGAGCCATTTTCAGCAGCAACGCGGCTGCGAATAGACTCCAGTCCAGCGCTATTGCACCAGCATGGTGGCGCTGCCCAGCGCCGCGGCGCAGGCGGCCTTGGTGGCGGTGGCAGTGCGTTCCACGCAGTTGTCGCTGCACTGGGTCAGGTTCGTGTCGAACAACAAGGCTTCCAGTTCGCCTTCCACATCGGTCCGGGATGGCTGACGCTCCATGTTGTTGCCGACCATGCGCTCGAACAGGGGCGAGATCACCCGGTCGCGCCACTGCTGCTGTGTGATGCTGTTGACGTCACTGTTGTAGTTCATCCCCACAAATAGCGGGGTGACACGGTTGTCGCCATTGCGTTCCGCTTCCACCAGGGCATTGCAGTACTCGATGGCCAGCTGGGCGATCCCGACCTGGTGTGCGGTCAGAAAGGCTTCCACGTTTTCATCGCTGGGCAATTGGGTGCGTAGACGCTGATAGGTTTCCGGTACATCACCATAGCCTCGCGGCACACCGGTCAGCTGACTCATGGTGGCGTTGATTTCGGCAAAGTCACGCAACCCCACGGCCGGTTGTTCGCCATATTCGTTGGCGGTCAGTGGCAGGGGGGAGGGGTCGGTGTGGACATGGGTCTGAGACCCGAGCCGCTCGAAGGTGAGGAAGAATTCGTCGTTCTCCTGGCCCTGCTCAACCGGCAACAGTGTGCCCAGTCGGGACAGGGCTTCTCCCTGTTCGCTGTAGCCATCCCCGCCGATCAGGGTGTCGAGAGTGGCAAAGGATTGGCCCACGTCCGGAACCCTGCCGTTGATACCCAGGCGCATGCCTGCCAGGGGGATTTCCTCGGAAACGATATCCTGCTCCAGATTGATGAAGTAGGGCGCGGCAAACAGGTAGCTGAAGTTGTCGAATCGGGAGACTTCAAAGACCAGGTAGGCGCCGGGTTGGTCGATCAGGTGGCCGATGTAGAACGGCAGGAAATAGCGCTCCCCCACACCGGCGGCAAAGTTGGTGCGGATCTGGTCACCTGTAAGCGCCCGGTTATGCACCGCGGCAAACCGGATCACGCCGTCCCAGGGGTGATCGCTGGAGGCTTCGTTGCCGACTACCAGGGCAAAGGTGTTGTCCCAGGTGTTCAGCAGCGCGGGGGAAACCGGGTCCTGAGCCGGGTTCCGTTCGCCGTTGACGTAAAGCTGGCGGCCGTTGACCGGGTCAAAGGTGACGACCACATGCTGGAGGCTGGCCTGCAGTGGGGCATCTGCGGTTTCCAGTGCCGGTTCGCCGTTCAGATCGGTACCATCGCCGATGCGCTGGAAGACCTGGTAGTCGCTGCCGCTTTGGGCCAGGGTCAGGTTACGGGCTTCCGGTCCGGCGGAATAGCTGATGATATGGGCGTTGTCCTGGCCGGTGCTGGCGGGGACCAGCCACGCCTCCAGGCTCAGCTCGCCGGTGGCGCGGATCAGTTCGGTGAGTTTGGCGCTGGTCTGGGTGTTGCCCTGGGCCTTGGCGGTGCCGCCGTTGAGACGAATGCCCCAGCCTCCTTCCCAGGTCACGTCACCGCTGAGTTGCAGATGCAGGGCGGGGTCCAGGCCGGAGGTGTCGTAGGCGATGGTCCCTTCCCCGGTTTTGAATTCATAGCGGGCGATGACATTGCCATCATAACGACCGCCTCCGGCGGCCAGGGTGCCATCATCGACGGTCAGGGCCTTGCTCAACACCAGGTCCTCATCCGGCGCAGTGGCAGGAATGGCACCAGCCATGGCCGCAATGGCCGCTTCCATATGATCGGCGTCGTTGCTGCAGTTACCGGACCAGCAGTTGTGGCTGTCCTCCCCCAGTCTTTCCACCAATCGGCTCAGCGCCGGGTTGTTCAGATCGATCTTGCTCTGGGCTGCGAGATAGGCTTCGCCGACATCATCGGAGGCGATGTAGGGGGCCTGCGGCGTGCTGGCGTCACTCTGGTGACAGTCACTGCAGTAATCGTCCAGCAGGGGGTAGACATGGGTCTGGAACAGGGAGGGATCCGCCGGGAAATTCTTGCTGTTGCCCGGGTCCTTGATGGGGGGCTCCTCCAGCTCGGTGGTGCCGCCTCCCAGGCCGATACTCTCGCCGGCCCAGGCGCTGATCCAGCTGCTGATCTGGTCGGCGCAGAACTGCGGATCGGCTTCCCAGCAGTTGTGGCCCGCGGCAACTTTCTGCACCAGTTGGGAAGCGGCGGGCTGGTTCAGATTGATGAGAGGGTTGGCGGCTGCGTAGGCCAGGTTGATATCACCGGTCTGCACAAATGCGGGGGGCTGGCTGCGGTGGCACGCCCCGCAGCGCTGGGTGTCCACCAGATTGTTCCAGATATAGATTTTGAAGGCAGAGACATCGGCATTACGGGGCGCCGGGCCATTGTAGTTGACGCCGCTGTCACCTCCGGTGTCGGGATTGGGCTGGGTGTTGGCACCGCTGCCGCTGCCGCCGCACCCGGCGAGCAGGGCGGTCAGTAAGATGATGGCAAGAAATGGATAGCGCATAGCCTCAATCCCCCATGCAGTAAACGGCCGCATCGGCGAACAGAGTCTTCATGCGGTAGTTATCGTTGCGGAAATGGCGGGTCATGTTGGCCAGCTGGTCCGTGTCATTGCTATCGGCAGGTTTGCGCAGGCAGACGGCGGTAAAGACTTTCTCTGCCTGGCAGCTGGCGAACACCTCGCTGTGGGCCAGCTCGCGGCCCAGGCTGGCGGCGCCATTGCCACTGCCACTGAGCGTCGGGTCCCAGCCCAGGTTCGCATTGGGCCCCTCGCGCCAATAGTTGTCCCAACGGTCGTCAGGGGTGATATAGCCCCAGGGAAAGTTGTTGCCGTTGATCAGGTTTTTACCTTGCACCCGGGTGCCGGTATCCGGGTCGTTACTGGTGTTATAGCGCATTCTGCCGCCGTCTCCCTCCTGCTCGCCCTCCCAGTCGTAGTAGGCAAAAGCCTGGGTCAGCGGGTCCATGCCGCTGTGGCAGCCGATGCAGTTGTTGCGAAAGATACGACTGTCTCCCCCGGGGCTACGGCTCACATCCTGGCGGATACGGTCTGAGGGACGACTGGTGTCCTTGACCTGTTCCAGGTCCCGGCACATGTGATTGATCATGGTAAATCTCAGCATGGCCCGGTTGGTGCCGGCATAGAAAAAAGCTTGAGCCGCTGCCCGGCTGGTAAGCACCCCGGCCACGGCCTCGGTGGGGGTGCCATACTGGCTTACCTGGCTGGAGGGAGTGAGCACCTCCTTGAGGTTGGCGTGACGATTTTCCAGATTACGGTAATGTTCGTTGCTGTCTGCAGCCGCAGGGGGCGTGCTGTCCCCCACATAGAGAAGATCTGCATAGAGAATCCGACGGAAATCCACATCATCGCGGATGGCGCCGATAACGGTGGCGCTGTAGTCATTGAGCGGGGCAAACACATCCTGGCTTTCATTGGTCCAGGGTGTGGCGAACTGCTTGAGGGTCACCGAGTAGAAGGCGGGATGCTCCATGGCGAGCTCGGCCGCCGCATGCGGGCCGCTGGCGGGGTCGCTGCTGATCAGGTCTGCCATGGTTTGCAGGGTCGCGGCATCCGCCGGTACCCCTGCCAGACGATTGTGAATGCGTTGTGCCTGATCGCGACTGTTGGCATTGCCGGTGAGCGGCAACAACAGCATCAGCCCCACCAGTACTCTCCCCCGGTAGCCTTGCATGGGCCTTATCCTTTTTTTCTGATTGTGGTCCGTCAGCCCCCCAGGACTGCCGGTTAACAGATTTACCGTTCCCAGAAATTATTATCCATGACATTCTGCCTTCTTCTCTGTGGCACAGGGCGCAGAAAATAACGACAGTTCTGTAATACTGACACAAAGCAAAGAAAAACAGATAAACGGGGAAGAGCATGAGGGGTGTTGTGCTGCTGGGCCTGCTTGGGGTGCTCAGTGGGTGTGGCGGCATGGACGGGGGTGACCAGAAGCAGGCGGTAACTGTGACCGAGGTGCCGCTGGCGTATGTGCTCCGCAGCCTGCCCCGCGATGAAGACGGTGAGTTGGCGGTCTCTTCACTGGAGAGCCCGGCGGAATTTCAGGCCGGTGCCCGATTGATGGTGCGGAGCAGCGTGTCGGCGCGCACCGAGGCGCGGGATATTTCCACTCCCTTGCTCGGCGCGGGCCATGATATTCGGGATCTCTCGGTCAGTTATGACGGGCAGCGCCTGCTGTTTGCCGCCAGGGCGCCGGCCATTGAAGACGCGGATGAGGATGAGCAGCCGACCTGGAACCTGTGGGAATACGATTTCGAAAGCCGGGCAGCACGGCGTCTGATTGCCAGCGATCTGTTGGCGGAAGAAGGACAGGATCGCTACCCGGCCTACTTGCCGGATGGCCGCATCGTGTTTGCATCAACCCGCCAGCGCCAGGCAGGTGCCCGCCTGCTGGATGAGGGCAAGCCTCGCTTTATGCCGCTGGAAGAAGGGCGTGATGGCCATGCCTTCGCGCTGCATGTCATGAATGCCGATGGCGATAACATCGAGCAGATCACCTTCAATATGAGCCATGATGTGGCCCCGCTGGTCGGCCGCGATGGCCGTATTATCTTTCAGCGTTGGGATAACAAGGACAGCGAGGACCGTTTCGACCTGTACCGGGTGAATCCGGACGGCACCGGCATGGCGCCCCTGTACGGCGCCAACAGCCACGACGAGCGCAATGATGAAGAACGCCAGTTCCTGCCCCTGTCCCTGACGGGGGATGGCCGTTTGCTCACGGCAGTGCGTTTGCGCGAGGCCCGGGGTGGCGAGATGGAGCCCCTGGCGATCGATATCGACCATTATGTGAATCGTGATGGTCCCCTGTACGGTTCGGTAGCCGGTCAGGCGGAGCAGGCTCTGTCGGCACCGGGCGGCGCCTGGTCGGACAGGGTGGCCCAGCAGGGGCGTTTGGCGGATCTGGTGAGTCTGGATGACGGCAGTGGCCGGTATCTGATGGCCTGGTCACCGTGCCGGCTGCTGGATGGCGAGACGCTGCGTCCCTGCTCGCCGGACTTCATGCAGCGGGGGCTGCCGGAGGCGCCGCCGGCCTTTGGGCTCTGGGTGTTTGATCCCGTCGAGGGTACGCAGCGGCCGGTGGTCCCGCCGCAGGATGATCGCTGGGTCACCGAGCTGGTTGCGGCGACCCCTCGCACCTTGCCGCCGCTGGTCGTCGCCTCCGAAAGGGATGAGTCCCTGGCGGAAGATAACCTGGCCAGGCTGGATATTCGCAGCGTCTATGACCTGGACGGAAGCTTCAACAGTTTTCATGACCCGGCATTGCCGGGTATCACCTCGGTGGAGGCCATCCGGGATCCGTCCGTGATCACTCCCGAGGATCGCCGTGTGCGTTTTTTGCGTATTACCAAGGGCGTGCTCATTCCCGATGACGATGTGCGTCTGATTGTGGGGGGGCACATCGGTCGAGCGCCGAATTTTGGTATGCGGGAAATCGTTGGCTATGTCCCGGTGGAGCCGGATGGTTCGGTGCGGGTGCAGGTGCCTGCCAATGCGCCACTGGGGTTGCAGCTGGTGGATGCGCAGGGCAAGGCCGTTTATCAGCGCCATGGCGCCTGGCTGAATCTGCGCCCGGGCGAAACCCTGCAGTGTCAGGGATGTCATGAGCGTGGCTCTCCCTTGCCTCACGGTCGGGACCAGGGGATGGCGCCGTCTCTCAACCCGGGGGCACCGCTGGATGGACTGCCTTTTCCCAATACCCGCACGGATGTGGTGGCATTTGCCAACGCCGGGGAAACCATGGCTCAGGCGCTGACCCGGTTGTATCCGGAGCGGGAAGTGCCCGCCATTGATATGTTGGTTTTCGATGCCTGGAGTGATCCGGCCTCCGCCGAAGAGCCGCTCCCGCGCTACGCGGATCTGCAGACCCCGGCTCCGGCAACGCCAGACTGCCAGCAGCAGTGGCAACCGGAGTGTCGCACCGTGATCCACTATGAGGATCACATTCAGCCGATCTGGGATCTGTCCCGCCAGGTCATGGTCGACGGGACGCCAACCGACGTGACTTGCTCGCGCTGCCATAATCGCCGGGATGCCAGCAATGCCTTGCAGGTGCCACCCGCCCAGCTTGAGCTCACTGGAGATCCTTCTCCGGATCTGGCGCTGCAGCCTACCAGCTATCGGGAGTTGCTGTTCGATGATGACGAGATGGTGCTGGTCAATGGGGCTCTGATTGATCGTCTTGTGGTCGCCACCGATGATGACGGCAATGTGGTGTACCAGACCGACGAGGATGGGGAGCCGATTCTGGATAACCAGGGTAATCCGGTCCCGGAACTGGAGACGGTGGAGCTGGCGCCCCCCATTCGTTTCGGGCGGGCGCGCACTTCCACCGCGTTTTTTGATA
>JAZAJX010000178.1:0-30957 GCA_036230225.1 Pseudomonadota bacterium
CCACGGCCCGGCGGGTCAGGGTGTGGAAGGTGCGGCTTTCCCGCATCTGGCCGGCCAGAACGCCCAGTATGTGGAAGATCAGCTGAAGGCCTTCCGCGCCGCTGGCCGTAATGACCTGGGTGACAATGTGATCAAGCGTACCAACGACGCTGATGGCGATGTCCCCGGCATGATGCAGACCGTTGCGGCCAAGATGAGCGATGCCCAGATCAAGGCCGTATCCAGCTTTATTGCCGGTTTGTCCGAATAAGGCTGATTGGTTACGGTTTGTAGAAAAGGCAGCCTGCGGGCTGCCTTTTTCGTTGTTATCATGAAAAGATAAACTTGGTTCCCTGTGAGCATGTGTTTTTTTCCGTGCCGCGGGAGAAAAGAATGATTCCGGCGGTCTGACCGTGCGGAGACCAACAAGAAGGAGAGGAACCAATGCTTCGCTTTGTAACGGCTTTGATGTTGAGTCTGGGGCTGGCAACCACGGCGGTCGCTGCCGAGGAGCATGCCCGCTATGCCGTGGATACCCACTACAAGATCCTGGATGTGCCCGGCAATGTGGATGACCCCAGCAAGGTGGAAGTGCGCGAGTTCTTCTCCTATGCCTGCCCCCATTGCTATTCCCTGGAGCCGTCCGTCAACCAGTGGCTGGAGTCCAAGCCGGACTACATCAATTACGTCCGCACCCCGGTGTTGTTCCTGCAGAATGCCGAGCCACTGGCCCGCGCCTATTTTGTCGCGGATGCACTCGGCCTGGTGGAAGACATTCATGCACCGCTGTTCGATGCGATCCACAAGCACCGTGAGCCCCTGTTCAACCAGCCGGCGCTGACCAATTTCTTCCGCAAGTACGGGGTCGAGCCGGATCAGTTCAACAGCCTGTACAGCTCGTTTGGTGTGTCCACCAAGATCCGTCAGGCGGACGCGCTGACCAAAGAATACAAAATTCCCGGCGTGCCGAACTTCGTGGTCAACGGCAAGTACCTGGTGCTGCGTGGCAACCTGAAGAGCACCGATGAACTGTTTGACGTGATCGAGTACCTGGCCAACAAGGAAAAGACGGGCGGTTGATATAGGGCGCTTATGCTGCTGGACCGTGCACGCACTGCCTATCGTGACTGGAAAGCCCGCCCTGCGGGCTTTTCCTTCGCTCGGGAAGGGGTAAGACGGACCCGCCAGACCCGCGGCATCCTGTTACCCGAGAACAGCATCAAGCTGCTCAGCTTCAATATCCAGGCCGGTATCGGCAGCCAGAAGTTCGGTGATTACATCACCGGCAGTTGGAAACATCTGGTGGCGCATCCGCGCAGCGTTGAAACCATTGAACAGATTGCCGAGGTGCTCAGCCACTTTGATGTGGTGGGGTTGCAGGAAGTGGATGGTGGCAGCCTGCGTTCCCGGAACATGAACCAGCTCGTGCACCTGGCGTCACTGGGTGACTTCGCGTTCTGGCATCAGCAACTCAATCGCAATCTGGGCCGCCTTGGCCAATTCAGTAACGGCTTCCTCAGCCGCCATCAACCCTTCGAAGTGAAGGACCACCGGCTCCCCGGGTTACCGGGCCGTGGTGCGATCGTGATCAAGTACGGCCACCCGATCCAGCCGCTGGTGGTGGTGGTGGCGCATCTTGCGCTGGGCGAGAAGGTCCGTAATACCCAGTTGGCCTACCTGTCCCGTCTGCTCGAGGGCTACAAGTACGTGGTGATGATGGGGGATTTCAACTGCCGTCTGGAACACCTGCATGCCTCGCCGCTGGCGGATCTGGGGCTGCAGACCGTGGAAGCGGATGACCTCAATACCTACCCCAGCTGGTCCCCGGATCGTCATATCGACCACATCCTGCTGTCCCCGGGTCTGCAAAGTCGTCACACCCGGGTCCTGAAAGACTGCCTGCTTTCTGACCACCTCCCCCTGGCGACGGAAATTGTGGTACCGGACGAGGTGATCGCGGCGACCCGGGAACACCGGCTTCCCTTAATCAGTTAATCGTGAATCATTAACAGTGAACCGTTGCGCGGTCGCGCATGGTTTTTTTCGAAGATCGTGGGCCGCGCAGCGGGTGTTTTTCCGGGTGCCGGCGTTTGAAAACCGGTGTGGTTCTCACTGTTCACTGATCCAAATGCTTGTCTTCGTCTACGGTACCCTCAAGAAGGGTTATAGCAATCACCATTATCTGCGCCGGGCACGGTTTGTGGGTGAGGCGCTGTCGTTGCCACAGTTTCAGCTTTTTGACCTTGGTGCTTATCCGGGCGCCTGGAGGCCGGGAGAGCAGCGTCTTCAGGGTGAAGTATATGCCGTGGATGCACTCACTTTGGCATCACTGGATTATCTGGAGGAAGTGCCAAGGGTATACCGCCGCGAAACAGTGCAGACAGAGTACGGTGCTGCGTTTATCTATGTGATGCAGCGGATGCCTCGCGGCGCACGCCGGTGTCATTCGGGTAGCTGGACGGGCAGTTAACCGTGAATAGTCGTGCGGTCGCGCATTGGGGGGTGTCGAATGCACACCGAATGTTTGTACGCGTGTTGGCGGCTGAAAACCGGGTGCGGTTTTCGCGGTTTACGATTCACTGTTAACGGTTCACTTTCCCTGAGCGCTTATTCACCCCTCGCCCGGCCTGGACCGAAAAATGCCATGACAGCGTCATTTCGAAGCGTCAGGCTAACAACATGACCACCAACCGCCTGCTCATCGCTACGCTACTTTTGCTGCCCGCCCTGGCCATGGCCGACTGTCCGCGCGTGCCAGGCCAGGAAGACGATCGCCGAGCCAACGCCGGCTGTCTGATTCTGCAGGATGACAGGGTGTTGCTGGTGACCCATCGCTGGGGTGGCAAGCTGGGTGTGCCTGGGGGGACCCGGGATCGTGACGAGCTGGCTCAGTGCACGGCGCAGCGGGAAACCCGGGAGGAGACCGGTCTGGATGTGGTGGTGGGCCGTCGTCTGGCCGTGATGAAGAACGGCTTTCACCTGTATCGCTGTTACCCGTCCAGCGCGCTGGGCTCCCGGCCCCTCCCGGTCCCCGCCAGTGGTATGGCCGAAATCCGGGCGCTGGACTGGTATGCCCTGGAGGCGCTGGATCGGTCAAATTGGCGCTTCGCCTATCAGTTTGACCTGTTTCGTGAGGTGGCCAGGGAAGCCATGCACCAGGCACGCCGGGACTGACCGTGATCTGGGTGTCGGGGTCAGGCCTGCTGTGTCAGCGTCATGGGCACAGCGCCCACCAGGGCCTCGATAAAATCCTGCCAGCGTTCGACGACCGGGTAGCGGCCCTGGTCGTCCAGTACATGGAACTGGGCGCCGGGAATATCGGCCGCCATGCGCTGCGCCGCGTCCACCTGTACACTCTTGTCCAGCGCGCCGTGCCAGATCAGGGTCGGCGTCTGGATGTCGGTCAGTTCGAACCCCCAGGGCCGCAACACGCGCAGATAGTCATCAATAATGATGCGGGCGCCCTGGAACCAGCGTTGCCGTAACTGGGGGAGGGTGATGGCCTGGACGGCCGGATCATTGATCAGCTCGGCGTCCTTGGCATCCAGGAAGCGGGAAAAGAAGGCAAAGAATTTTTCTGGTGAACGATTGACGCCTCGCAATGCCATTTTGCCCAGAGCAATGAACAGACGCGGGTCTCGCTCCACCATTTTCAATAATCGGTCGTGCATGGGGTCCAGCTGGCCGGCGTGCATGTACTGCCAGGGAACAATGCCGCCGATCACCCCGACCCGTTCAAACAGGTCCGGATGCCTGGCAGCGGCAGCCAGCGCGTAGGGGCCGCCGAAACAGTAACCGGCCAGGATGGGGCGTTGCAGGTTCAGGCGTTCGCAGAACAGTTTCAGGTCCGCCGCGAAGTCCACAAAGCTGCCATTGGGGCAAGGGCTGGAAATCCCGAAGCCGGGACGTACTACCACCAGTACCCTCAGCCCCTGGGAGACATACCAGTCGTGGTGTGGTTCGTGGCAGGGCATGTTGCCCGCCTGGTTCTCCATGACCAGCAAGGGACGTCCCTCCGGGCAACCGTATTCGAACCAGCTCAGCACCCGGTTATCCGGCAGTACCATGAAGCGTTCTTCGCGACCATCGTGGGTCTCCAGGCTGGGCGTGGCCAGCAAGGCATGACTCATGGCGCGGCTGACCAGGGCCACCTGACTGCTGATACCGGTCTTGCCCATGATCGACTTCAGCTGGGTGCGGGCGGTGTGGACGCTGATAGACAACAGTTCGGCACTCTGGGACAGATTGCCTACCTTGCAGAGCAGGTGCAGCAGGCGGGATTCCGCCGGGGAGATACCGAACAGATCGGACAGGGACTGAACCGAGGGAGCGGCCACGCTCTTGTCCGCAAAGATCCAAACCACAGTCGTAATGCGAGAGACATCATCCGGGGCGTCAGAACGGAACACCGGCATACACAGGAGAACCAGTTGTTCCTGTTCGGAATGCAGCAACTGGCTGTCCCGGCCCCGCTGCAGGCGTACCACCTGCTGCAGCTGCTGCTTGAGGCGAGGATCGCTGAGCATCAAGGCGCCGCCGTCGGCCATGCGTAACGGCCCGGAACGCAGAATACGATCAGCGGCATCATTGCGTTTCACCACATGCAGCTGATCGTCCAGCATCAGCATGGGCCAGGGCAGCCGGTTGGTCATGTCGTTGAGCAGCAGGTTCTGGTCTTCCTGGGAGTGCATGTGGTTGCTGCTACGCACCGCGCGATCCAGGTGGCCGAGCAGCGATTCCATCACTTCCAGATCCTGCGTGTCCTGCTGGCACCAGTTGACCATGGGCTCCAGCAATTCCCCCCAGTCACCGGGTGACAGGGCGGTTTCATAGATGCGCCCGATCAGGGCGTCCCATTGTTTTTGTTCAGCATCCATGGCGTTTTACCCTCAGTTCCCTGTGTGAACTGTATCAAACTTTCGGGAAGGAGGAGTGAAGCGGGGAGGGCGCGATGTTGCCTCCGGGTCAGCCTTGCTGACCGCGGAGGACAAGCGGGATTTACTCGGCGGAAGCCAGGGACTGCATCAGGCCGGGATAGATCGCATCGGCGGCCTTGATGGCATCCTGGAAGTTGCTGTTGGTGGCATGGACCGCCTTCAGATAACGGGCCATGTCATCCAGGCTGTGGAAGGACTGGTCGGAGGTTTCACGAATATAGTCCATGCCGCCGGAGGCGTTGATGGCCGCGGAGTGCCCCACTTTTTTGCCAACCTTGGAGCCGAGGATGCCGCCAATAAAAGGCACATTCTCGAGGGCCTTGGACGCGGCATAGGCGCCCACCGCTGAGCCAACGGCACTGCCCATCTTGGCGTTGATGGCCTTGTCGACCCATTCCGCGAGTACACCATCACTGGTCCAGGGGTTCATGTACTCGCCGCTGTTGTTCGGGATCAACAGGGCTGCCACGGTATCCTGCTGGCTGGCACGGGGGCTGGCCGCCAGGTTGGCGGCGGGCTGCGCGGCAGGCCGGTTGCCACTGCGGATCATGGCAGCGATCAGGTCGCTGGAGAGGCCGCTGTTGCGCAAGCGGCGGATTTCCTCGTCGCTGAAGGGCTTGTAGGGTCCTTGAGCTTCCACCTGGGCTGCCAGAATGGACTGGCTGGTGCCGCGTTTGGCGGCGTCCACCAGATCAATCACCCGTTGACCGTCTGGCCCCACAAACCACAGGGCGTCCTCCTCGGAGAGGAATGCCACGTACCCGGGAAACTGGGACACATTTTCCCGGTGCCAACCCAGGGTGTTGCGACGCGGGGTATGGCTGGCCAGGTTGGCAAGAATGTCACTGGCAAACAGGCTGCGTGGATTGTCGATCAACCACTGACGTTGTTCGAGAATATCCTTGCCAGCGATTTCCTGATCGTACTGCTGCTTCTGCACAGCGACCCATTCTTCCAGTGCCTGGCGATGTTGGCGCATCATGTCGTTGGCCATGTCCGCGGAGGCAATGGCGGGGTCTTTCTTGCCGACGAAAAGTGCCGAGGGCGAATAGACGGAAATATAACCCCGGATGCTGCCGTTGGCCTGGGAGGTGAACAGCGTCTCATCGCCAACGTTAACGGTCATCTCGCTATCGAACTGCATGTCGGAACTGCTCGGCAGTGTGAAAATCGAGGCGATATACATGAGGAAATGCCCCCAGTTCATTTTGAACGTGTCATTTTCCACATGCATGGACAAGTAGGGCGATTGGCTGGTTGCGGATTCACCGGACAAGGTTTCGACCTGTGGTGCCAGGGCGCTCTCGATGGTCGGTGGGATTTTTTTCCAGTCCGGGTGGTTGCGTACCCGGGAGTGGGTATCCACTCTCACGGGGGCAACCTGAAAAGCCACGGGCAGTGAGGTGTCGCTCACTGCCGGAGAGGCGGTTTCTTCTGCGGGAACATAGCGATAGGTCATACAACCACTGATCAGAAGCAGGCTGACCATGATCAGAGTGACGCGGTAAATAGATCGAATTGACATGGTGAGCTCCTGGATCAGCGTGCGGAATTGGCCACGGCGGTTTGCAGGCCGGGATAGATCTTGTCGGCGGCCTTGATCACATCGACAAAGTTGCTCTTGCCGCTGTGGGTGGTGGCCAGCCAGCGCGCCATGTCATTCATGGAGTTGAAGGAAATGTCCGAGCTGCTGCGAATGAAGTCCCAGCCGCCGGACGCTTCCAGCGCCGTGTTACCGCCCACGGCCTTGCCGGCCTTGGAGCCCAGAAAGCCGCCCAGCATGCCGCCGAAGGGGACGTTTTCCAGTACCTTGTTGGCGGCGTAGGCACCGGCCACGCCGCCGATGGCAGAGCCGGTGGCCTTGCCCATAGACACATTGATGGTCTTGTTGACCCACTCGGCGGTAACACCATCGCTGGTGTAGGGCGACAGGTACTTGCCGCTGTTGTTCTTGATCGCCAGGCCATCGATTTGTTGTTGCTGAATGGCTGCCTGCTGTTCGGCGGTTTGCTCGCGACGCTCCAGGACCACGTCGCGGGTCCCGGCGCTACCGGGGGACATGACACTCAGGCGAGCATAGGTGCCGGGCTCGCCGCGCATTTGCGCAACCAGTTGCTGCAGAGTCTGGCCGGCAGTGGGGCTCAGTTCCCCATCCTTGCCTTCACCAATGGCCACGATCAGGTCGCCGCTCTGCAGCAATCCGCTTTCTTCCGCCGCACTCAACGGCACCAGGCTTTCCACTTTCAGGAAGTGCTTGTCTTCCGTCTGGTTGATGCGAATGCCGAGCAGGCCCTTGCCCAGGGGCTCCCCATCGGGGGCTGTGCTGGCAACGCCGATAGCCTCTGTGTTGAGCAACGCCCACACATGCTGGCCGCCATTACTGTAATCCACACAGCGCCAGGCATCCGCGGAGTGCTGGGGCTGTACCTGGAAGCTGCCTGGCGGGGCGATGGTGGAGTGATAGAGCATTTTGCCGGACTGTATTTCCGCCTTGATGCAGGCGGTCTGGCCGGACTTGCTCGCTTGCACTACCTGTCCGTGATAGGCGCTGTTATCCGTCGACGTGATGACCCGACCGTTGGTGGTGGTTTCAGCGGGACCATTTTGACCCGCCAGCGCGGTGATGGCGGCAGGGTGGCTGCCATTGTGTTGATAGCTGGAGGCGCACGCGCCCAGTAATGCCGAGCCGATCAAAACCGCCCCCAAGCGGATGCCGGCAGAAAGACGTTCCATGATATTTCTCCTGTATCCCGATCCGCGCGGGCGGTCGTTCCCCGGACGCCCGCAAACGGAGCGACGTGTTAGCGGTAAAGAATGTTGTCCTGGGTGGCCTTGCTCATCTCAAAGCCGTCGCCCCACACCAGGGTGCCCAGTTCCATGTCCACCATTTCGAAGGAAATGTAGTGGTAGCGCTGACGCATCTGGCTCTGACGGTCGATGGCGTCCTGGGAAGTGATGGTGGCGAACATCTGGTAGTCGACGCCGGCGGTGGCCTGGGTCTTGCGGATGGTACCGCCATCCACCAGGCCTTCGCGCTTGATCTCGCGCTCCTTCTGGATCGCCGCCAGGTTCTGGCGGTTGACGAATACCATGCGGCCGTTGGCGGCGCGGGTGAGCTCGATCTGCAGGCGTTTGGCGAGCATGTTCAGATTGATCACCGAGGTGCTTTCGTTTTTGAAGCCCTCCATGTCGATCAGCACCCGTGGTGGGGTGGCGCGGTTGGCCACCATGGGATTGGCCAGCAAGCTGCGCATCATCTTGTCCGTCATGGCCACCACGTCCTGGGATTCAATGCCGACACCCTGGACCCGGCCGGCACTGCCAACGTCCTGGTAGACGGTGGGTTGTCCGGCGGCATTATCGACCCGGGATGGCGCACAGGCGCTGAGCAGTACAGCGGCACCGAGGATGGCAATGGGTTTAAAAGCGTTCATGGTGTTCCCCTCATGGAATGCGTGAATAAGTTAGGTGCTTACTGGCTCATCTGGGCCATGGTATGGAGGGCGATTTCCTTGCCCGTGGCGCTCATGGGTTGCGGGCGATCGCGTTTTTCGAAGCCGCTGTCGGTGACCACCCAGGCATGCTGGTCTTCATGGCCCGGCGGCTTGCCGTCAGTGTTGAACACGGCCATGACGCTGGCGTCTTTCACGGACAACACACGGACTTGATAGAGTCCGTCGCGATCGAACTCGCTGCCTACCACCAGTTCCAGGACATAATCCGCATGCTGGGACAGGGCGCGCATCTGCAGACGCATCTGGTCTGGCGAGGCGCGTTCGAAGGTGCCGTCTTCCAGGGCGTTATCAGTGATGCGCTGGGCCATGGCCTGATCAATGACGGTGGCACCACCTTGCTTGAAGGTGCGGATGAGTCCGCCCTGAAGTCCCAGAGCGATGGCATTGCGGTCGGTGGTACGCAGGGCGCCGCGGCTTTCCTGTTCCACTGTCAGGGTGGCGCGGCCTTTTTCTTCGCGGGCATCCTTGCCGGTGACGCTGAGTTCACCCTTGGCATTGAGGCTGCCCCGGTAGTGGCTGTACCAGTCGCTGACCCGGCCGGGGAATTCGTGGTTCCAGAACACCGCAATGCGGGGTTTGCCGTCACCGGGGAAGGTTTGGCGGAAGCGGCGAATCACCGCCTGCTCCGGCGGACGCTGGGCGGTGTCACGCAGGCTGTCCGCATAGGCCTCTTCACTCATGGGAACCTGGGCAGGGGCCATCATCTCGGTGGCCGGATGATCCTGCTGTGCCAGGGCCTGGCTGCTTGCCAGCAAGCCGAGAGGCAGGGTGAGAGCGATGAGAGTTTTCATTTGGCCTGCCTCACTTCCACCCGGTATTTCAGTGGTGCCGTGGTGGTGGATTTTTCCAGATAGACACTGGTGGAGTTGGCCGGTACCACCACCCGTTGCCAGCGCGGTTCCACGTCGGTGGGAATCTCTGACTGGTCAAAGAACTGGGTGCGAGCTTCCAGGATGCCGTTGTAATCGGTGTGGTTCCGCAGGACGACAAAAACTTCCGAGGTATTGGCCGGGGTACGGCGAATCCCGTGTTTGTCAGCGGTGAAGCGGAAGACTTTATGCGGGCCGGGGATGCCGCCACTGAAATTCCGGTTCAGATCGTAATCGGTAAACGTCACGCTGTTGTAGGTGGTCGGTGCGGTGCGCTGTTCGTGCTCCAGCTTGCTGCTGGTCTGGCAACCGGTCAGCAGGGCGCCGGTCAGCAGGCCGGCGACAAGGGCGAATTTCGCGTGCATGGTGTTCTCCTTAACGTGGGTTAGCGGGCACTGGCGAAAATCACGCCGTTGCCATTCTTGTCGAAGAAAATGCGGGCGGGTTTGCTGCCCGGTGGTTGGGTGATACCGGCCTTGTTGGTGAAGGTGACGCTGGCATCTTGGGTGTCCGCAGACAGCCTGGCGCTGCCCAGATGCAGGGTATCGGGCAGGGTGCTCCAGTAACGGGTATCGGCGCGGGTCTTGGTACGGGCGGACATACCTTGAGCGGCCACGCCAATGGCGGTGATGGTATTGAAGCCAGCAGCAAGGCCGCCACCCGCACCGGCAGCGATGCCGGTGATCAGGCTGTTATCGCTGAGGCTGGTCATGGCGTCGCCCACGTTGCCGGTGGTCTGTTTGAACTGCACCTTGCCTTCGATAATGCGATCCACGGCCCGCCCGCCACGCGTCGATGCCTGGAAGAACACATCTTCTGCCGGATAAAGGGATTGGTTGAGCGTCTCTGCGGTGATCTTTGCGCGGTTCTCGGTAAAGCCCTTGCCGCGACGGTAGACCAGTTCGTAGTGGCCCACGCCATCGGCCAGCTTGCGCGGAGAGGTGCCGGTTTCCGCCACGATCAGGGTGTTGTCATTGTCGCCCGGTACCGGGCCGTCGGGACGGAACTGGCGATATTCCTCGAAATGTTCGCTGGCGAGACGCTCGTTACCATCCAGTCGTGCCGCCCAGCCGGCCAGGTAGACCAGGGAGGCGAAGTCGGCACTGTGTTGTTCTTCTTCGGCAAAGGCGTCCTGCAGCAGACCATTCAGGAAGGTGGCGCGGGCATTGCCGTAATCAGCGTCGATCAGATAAATCAGACCACGATAGTAGTAGACCATGGAGCGTTCGTAGGGCTCGCCCTTGAACTCCTTTTCGCCTTCTTCGTACCAGAGGCTGCGTGCCTTGCGTGCTGCCTCGTTGTCCGCATAGACGCTCTCGATATTGGCAATGGCTTCATCCAGGGTACGGCGGGCCGTATCCAGCTCACCCTGTTTGAATGCGGTGGCGCCGATTTCCATCAGGTTGAGCACTTCATTGCGACGCCCTTCCTGGAACAGTTTTCGCCAGGCGGGCTGCAGGGCCGCCGGCTGGCTGGCCACATAGTCCTGTTTGGCCGGATCCAGCGGTGTCACCGCGTATTGTTTGGGACCGGTAGCGCAGGCGCTCAACAGGCCGGCACTGATCAACGGCAGCAGGAGTTTCTTGCAGACATAAAGGGGGTGTCCCCCTGAAACAGCAGGCGTAAAAAAGGTAGCCATCAACTTCCCCGTTGGATGGTTTCTTGTTGCGGGCGTGCGGGGTATCCCCAGACCCGTCGCCGCCCGGAGTCGTTCTCTGACAGTATTGGGCAGGCTGCTATCGCTGCGCATCCCCCATATGGGGGATAAGGGTGGATTAACCGGCAACGACGTGCGGTTCTCTTCGAAACGGTTTTGCAGGATTTCGTTATTGCTTGCATCACCCATATGGGGGATGCGGTCAGATAGGGAGGTGGCTACCCTCAGCACCTAACCAACATTTACATAGTCTGCAAGACATATGTCTGTGTGACTGATTTCTCTGTTTTATTGAGAAACAGTTCTCGCTTTGCTAGTTTGACAGCGGATTTAATAAACACAGGGAAGGGAAATACATGAAGGGAATTTTCGCCCTCACCCCTCTCATCGCTACGTTATTGCTTGCCGGTTGTGGCGGCGGTGGCAGTAGTGGTGGTGGGGGAGGCTCCTCAAGCAATGGTGGCGGCCCATCTGGTACGGCTCTTAAGGGTTCGGTTGTAAAAGGGCCTTTGGCCAACGCGGCAGTCTCACTATATGCCGCTGATCCGAATCAGCCGAATGGTCTTGGAGAACTGCTGGATAGGGGTGATACGAATGGTAGCGCCGCGTTCTCAGGGGTTACGGTGCCCGATGGAACCACTGGAGCGGTGATCGTTGAGATCGTGGCAGATGCGGACACCATTGATTTAACCACTGGCAAGGCCCCGGTGATTACCCAACTCTTGTCCGTGACCTCAGCAGAGGCAGTGGCAGATGGTGAAAGCAACTATCCGACCCCTTTGAGTACTCTGGTCGTCAAAATGGCGCTTGCCAACGCTGACAGCTCTGCGAATGGTTTTGCTGGCGATAACGATGGGACGGTAACCGCCGCAGAGTGGACCGCAGCGCTTAAGCTGGCGAAAAGCAAGGTGCGCAGCCAGTTCGGCTTTGGCCTGCTGGACGACAGCGTGGACCTGCTGTCTTCCCCGCCACTGATTACCAGCGACCAGGATGACCAGGAACAGGTAGTCAACCTGAGAACCGCTGTGGAAGCGGTAGCGGCGCTGATGGCCGACATGGCAGAGACCGCCAAGGCCGCAGACCCGAACAGCACCGAAACGGCGGACTCCATGTTCGCGGCCCTGTCTGCCGACCTCAATGATGGTCAGGTGGATGGGCAGAGCGACGGTGAAGCCATCGCAACCTTTGCCAACATTACCGATGTGGCGGCAGAGGTTACCCAGGATCCTTCTTCGCTCACTATTCCGGGCTCCACCAAGACGGTTTCCCAGGTGGCCAGCGTGGTGGCTGAGGAAACGGCGGATACCGGGGTGGAAGCGGATACTACCACCGCAGAAAACACCACCCCGGTGGTAGAGCCGGCGGAAGTGGAAAGTGATATCGACCTGGACGGTACGCCGGACAGTAGCGATGCGGATATCGATGGGGATGGCCTGATCAATGAGGAAGACGACGCGCCCTTCGATCCAGACCGAGACGAAGATGGTGTGGTGGATGGCGAGGACGACTTCCCGAATGATCCTGCTGAAACCACCGATACGGATGGCGACGGCGTGGGCGATAACGCCGATGTCTTCCCGAACGATCCCAACGAAACCGTAGACAGCGATGAAGATGGTGTGGGGGACAACGGTGATGCGTTCCCGGAAGACCCCAGTGAAACGGCGGATACCGATGGAGATGGTGTTGGGGATAACGGGGATGCTTTCCCCGATAATGCCAATGAAACCGTGGATTCTGATCAAGACGGCGTAGGCGACAACGCCGACGTGTTCCCGAACGATCCCGATGAGTCCGTGGATTCTGATGGGGATGGTGTCGGCGACAACGGTGATGCCTTCCCGGACGATGCGTCAGAAACAACGGATTCTGACAATGATGGTGTCGGGGATAACAGTGACGCTTTCCCCAATGATGGCACTGAGACCACGGATACGGATGGCGACGGTG
Organism: Pseudomonadota bacterium; assembly: GCA_036230225.1. Taxonomy (GTDB): domain Bacteria; phylum Pseudomonadota; class Gammaproteobacteria; order Pseudomonadales; family Alcanivoracaceae; genus Alcanivorax. Next base: position 12,908 of record JAZAJX010000178.1, read on the forward strand.
TGGGCGATAACAGCGATGTTTTCCCTGACGATGCCAACGAGAGCGCAGACAGCGATTCCGATGGCGTGGGTGACAATACGGATGCCTTCCCCAATGATCCCAACGAAACCCAGGACAGCGACGGCGACGGTGTTGGTGACAATGGTGATGCCTTCCCCAATGACCCAAGCGAAAACCTGGATAGTGATGGTGATGGGGTCGGGGATAACGCGGACGCTTTTCCCGATGATGCCACCGAAAGTGTCGATGAGGACGGCGATGGCTATGGCGCAAATACTGCGGATCCCAATGATGCAGACCCCTGCGATCCGGATCCAAGTGCCTTAGCCTGTGGGGGGGCTCCCTCCGCAGTCTGGAATGAATTCAACTGGGACGAAGCCAACTGGCAGTGAGGCTGTTGGTTAAGGACGAAAACGAAAGAGGGAAAAGAGACATGAAAACGATTATTCTGACAGGCCTCACCGCTGCTGTGCTGAGTGCCAATGTGATGGCTAGTAACGTTACTGGCTATACGGCTCCGCAATCTGGCGAGGCTGCAACTGCTGCTGGTGTGGATGCGAACTTCCAGGCACTGATCACCGCTATCAACGATAACAACGATCGTATCGCGGCCCTGGAAGCGGCCAACGGTGAGACCGCCGATTTGAATGCTGTGGTGAGTGGAGCTACCTACCAAGTTTTCTTCTCTGGTGGGTTGCTTAGCAACGTTGATGGCTATGGTGCACTGGAGCGTTTCGGTGGCAACAGCGTGATTACGTTCAATAGTGATGGCTCTTTGAATGAGACCTTTAACGAGGCGGGGACTTTCATAGGTTTTTCTCAAAGCTGTGATGCAGAGGGAGTTTGTTCCCACCAGCACGATCCGTTCACCTCAACTGATGAAACTGGGACGGGTACCTGGGAAGTGGTTGGGCAAAACCTGAATGTCACTTGGGAAGATGGCGACTCAGAAACCTTCAAGCTGAGTCCGGATGGCAATCTTCTGGTTGCAGGTGATGGCAGTCACGCAGGTACAGAGCTTGAGACCTTCTTGGCTGTGGGCGTCAGATTGTCATCTGCGCCTTGAGATATATTGAGAAGCTAGAATGGAGGGTGCCTGCCGGCGCCCTCCATTATTCAGTAATCCCATCTTCACCTTAGTATCTATATTCGATTGAATAGATAAGCAGACAATGATTCCGGTTTAATAGCGTGTTTCCGCCATCCCGGAAAACTGTTTGGCCAGATAGGTCGCATAGTTGTCGGTCATGCCGGCAAGGAAATCCAATGCTCGCATGATGCATTGATAAATGCGTTCCTGTTCGGGCAGTTGATCCAGGTCTTCGGGGAAACTGTGCCGGCCGATCAGGTCGATAATGCGCTCGTGGCGATAGTTTCTGGCGCTGTTACAGGCGTGGGATACGGCCGCTTCAATCAGTCCATCCAGCAATGCGCCCATCACCTCAAAGGCGCCGATTTCCAGTTCGATTTTTCTCGGATGTTCGAATACCTTCGAGCGAGCCAGTTGCTTGGCATTTTCCACCACATCGCGCACTGCCGGTTCGCAGTGACTGATCAGATCCCCTTCCATTTTTCCGTTCAGCAGACGATCGTGATTGGCCACAAAGGCTTCCACCCCCGCTTCGATAAACCGCTCGATGATCTTGCCGCGCAGCAATGCTGCCTTGCGGCCGTCGCGCAGATCGGAATGAATCAGATCACGCACTTCGGGGGTGTCGGGTAACGCCGGTTGCAGCAGGGCGTAGACTTCGTCCCAATGCAGCAGGTCCATTTCCAGGCCATCTTCCAGATCGATAATGGCGTAGCAGAAGTCGTCGGCAGCCTCCATCAGGTAAGCCAGGGGATGGCGGCAAAAACGGCCGGGGGACACTTCTCTCAGTCCGGTGGCGGCGGCCACTTCGTGGAAGGCGATCGTTTCCGAAACGAAAGCACTGTACTTGCCCGGCTTGCTGCTGGCAGCGCCGGCGTCAGCGGATAGCCAGGGATATTTCAGAAAGGTGGCCAGGGTGGCGTAGGTCAGTCGCATGCCGCCATCGTATTGGTGGTACTCGCTCTTGGTGATGATGCGAAAGCCCTGGGCGTTACCTTCGAAAAAGGTCAGATCGCTTTGCTGTTGTGGGGCCAGCATGTCGAGAAAATGTTGCCCGCGTTCCTGAAACCAGGCACGGATGGCGCGCTCGCCGGTGTGGCCGAAGGGCGGGTTGCCGATGTCGTGGGCCAGACAGGCGGACTGCACGATATCGCCAAAGTCGGTGGCGCTGACGGTATCCGGTAGCAGGTGCCGTTGCTGTAATCGCTCACCCACGCGAATACCCAGCGTGCGGCCCACACAGGACACCTCCAGGGAGTGAGTCAGGCGATTGTGGACATGGTCATTGGTGGCCAGCGGGTGGACCTGGGTCTTGCGCGCCAGGCGGCGAAAGGCGCCGGAAAAGATAATTTTGTCGTGGTCGCGGAGAAAGGCGGTACGGCCACTTTCATCCTTGGCGCTGCGCCCGCCCAGCCGGGCCTTGTTGAGAAGCTGGTGCCAATCCATAGAAAAATTCCGTCTGCGGGCTTGATGAAAAACCGTGTCGCGCCCAACGTAGCAAGGGTCGATCACAGCATGTTGCCACGGGCCGTGCTGACATGAACAGCGGCAGCAACCGTGGCATGACTGACAGGAGGCGCAATGAATCTGGACAAACCCTTGCTGATGTTGGTGACCAGTGCGGCCCAGATGGGACAGGGGCAGCAGACCGGCCTCTGGCTGGAAGAGTTCGCGGTCCCCTGGCTGCTGTTCCGGGAGCATCGGATTCCGGTCGTGGTGGCCAGCCCCCGTGGCGGCAAGATCCCGGTGGACCCCAATTCCATCCCCGATGATACCCACAAGGTGTTATGGGCTGACGCCATTGATGCCCTGCAGGAAACCCGGCCACTGGAGGAAATCTGGGAAGACGGCTTTGCCGGTGTCTTCGTGCCCGGGGGGCATGGCGCCATGTTTGATATGCCTGATCACCCCCTGGTGGCAGCGGTGATGGAGCGTACCTGGGCTCAGGGCGGTCTGCTGGGTGCGGTTTGCCACGGGCCGGCGGCCCTGGTGGGGTTGCGCAATGAGGATGGTACCCCGCTGGTGCAGAACCGTGTGCTGACCTGTTTCACCAACGAGGAAGAGCAGGAGGTGGGGCTGGATGATGTGATGCCTTTCCTGCTGGCCACTCGCCTGGCAGAGTTGGGGGCGACATTGGAGCTGGCCGACAAGTTTGTCAGTCACGTGGTGGCTGACGGACGGCTGATCACCGGCCAGAATCCGCAGTCCAGTCGGGCCGTGGCAGAGACGCTGGTCGAGGTGATCTATGGCAGCCAGGACGCCTTGAGATAAGGCGTTGAGGACGCTCAGGACATCCCGCCTCTTTTTTTGTGGGAAGCGATGCTTGCATCGCGAAGGGCCTTGTCGAAGCGCCGTTATTCGCCATGCAAGCATCGCTTCCCACGAAAGACTGAGTTTATTCCGCCGTCTGTTAAGATAAGGACTTCGCGCCAGCCGGCGTTCGATTCCGTTGGGAGACATCATGGGGATTTATGATTACAGCGCCACTACCCTGAGTGGTGAGGAAAAGGCTCTGGCCGATTTCAAGGGCAAGGTACTGCTGATTGTGAATACAGCCAGCAAATGCGGTTTCACACCCCAGTACAAGGGGCTTGAAGCACTCTATGAAGACCTGCAGGAGCAGGGATTGGAGATTCTCGGTTTTCCCTGCAACCAGTTCGGCAAGCAGGAGCCGGGCGCGGCGGATGAGATCGGTGCCTTTTGCGAGAAGAACTACGGCGTCAGCTTTACCATGTTCGACAAGATTGATGTGAATGGTGAGGGTACGCATCCGCTTTACACGTATCTCAAGAACGAAGCGACGGGTGTCCTCGGCAGCAAGGCGATCAAATGGAATTTCACCAAGTTTCTGGTCAATCGGGAGGGCAAGGTGCTCAAGCGTTATGCGCCTACCGACAAGCCGGAAGCCATCCGCAAGGATATTGAAAAGCTGCTATAGGCGTTTCTCTCTTGGGGGCAGATCGAGGTGGGTCAGCGACCATGGCCAACTTTCCATGTCGGGCAAGCCTTGTTGTGTTGCCTGAACGCCCCCTTCCGTTGCGCAGACAGGCATGGCAACCCGCCCAGGAGACTGATTCCGCAGGGCGCTTGTCGGCGCGGTCGGGTAAGGATTATTTTTTCTTTTTCTTCTTGTCCTGGTCGTAATGCCACTTGATGGCGAAGAACATGCCCGTGCCGAACACCACGAGCTTAAACGTTGCGAAGACGATAGGGATCCAATCCAGCATGCTGAGTCTTTCCTGGCGGTAGAAAGGGGCGTCTCACTCGACGTGGGCCTATCCTAGGCCAGGCGGGCAACGACCAACATTGGACATTCGGTCCCAGGACATAATGTCCTGCTCTCGGATGATCGTGCCCGGGACAGGCTTCTGGGAGGGGACGGTCTACCCTCGCTCCAGTCTTTCAAACAGCGCCATCCCGGCCAGCATCGCCGCCACAAAGATTACTGCCTTGAGACTGCCTGTTCCCAGCGCGACCAGTGCCGGGCCTGGACAGAAACCTGCCAGTCCCCAGCCCACTCCGAAGCCCAGGGAGCCCAGTACCAGACGCCGGTCCAGTTTGCGGTTGGTGGGTATCTGAATCGGCTCACCGCTCCAGGCCAGACTGCGACCCCGGGTCAGGGTGAAACCGATGGATGCTACGGCGATGGCGCCCACCATTACCAGCGCCAGGGAGGGATCCCAGGGGCCGGCAAGATCCAGAAAGGCGAGCACCTTGGCCGGGTTGGCCATGCCTGCCAGTAACAGTCCCAAGCCGAAAAGCAGGCCGACGCCGAACGCACTCAGTTGTGAACGGTTCATGCGCCACCTCCCAGCCAGTGGCGAACCACATAGACGGTGGCAAAGCCGCTGCCCATAAAGGCGAGGGTGGCCACCAGTGAGCGCGGTGACAACCGGGAAATGCCGCAGACGCCATGGCCGCTAGTGCAGCCGGCACCATAGCGGGTGCTGATGCCGACGATGAGCCCGGCAACGACCAACAGCGGCCAGTCCGCGGCAATGATCAGCGGGGGGAGCGTGGCCGCCAGGCCCCACAGCAGTGGGGCAGCGACCATGCCCAGCACAAAGGCGAGACGCCAGCCGCGGTCACCCGGCGTGGGGCGAAGCAACCCGCCAACAATGCCGCTGATGCCGGCGATGCGACCATTGGCGTGAATGAAGAGCGCCGCAGCCAGGCCGATCAGGGCGCCGCCGGCCAGGGCGGACCCAGGGGTAAAGGCTTGCCAGTCGATGGTCATTGGGTGTCTCCACAAAACAGGGCGTACAGGGTTTCCAGCACGGCCAGAGCCCTGGGGTCGGCAATGGAATAATGCATCTGCTTGCCGTCCCGTCGGCTGGCCACCAGCCCTTCCCGGCGCAGGACGCCCAGCTGTTGGGACAGGGAGGGTTGGTAAACGCCAACCAACTCTTCCAGCTCGCTGACGCTGCGCTCGCCCTCGGTAAGCTGGCAGAGCAGCAACAGGCGGTCGGGGTGTGACAGCGCCTTGAGGAGTTGTCCTGCCTCTGCCGCGTTGTCACGCAGGGTCTCCATATCCAGAGCTTGCATGGCGATTCCATAAAATACATTTAAGTAAAATATATAATGAAAGGCGGTCGGGCTGCAAGACGGTCAAGAGGCGGGGTCACACAGGCAGCACGCCGTAGTACACGGCAAAGAAATGGCAGACGCTGCCACCCACGACAAACAGGTGCCAGATGGCATGGTTAAAGGGGATGAAACGGTCGGCCAGATAGAAGATCACGCCGGCGGTATAGGTAATCCCTCCTGCCAGTACCAGCCAGAAACCTTCCTCATTGAGTTTGGTGGTCAGCTCCCCGGAAGCGAACAGAATCAGCCAGCCCATGGCCAGGTAGATACCCACCCGCATCAATTTGAAGCGGTGGCCGTAAACGGCTTTCAGACCGATACCGGCGAGCGCCAACGCCCAGATCACGGCAAACAGGATCCAGCCGGTCTGGCCGCGCAGGTTGACGAGCAGGAAGGGGGTATAGGTGCCCGCGATCAGGCCATAGATGGCGCAGTGGTCAAGCATCTTGAAGACTGCCCGCCACTTGGGATCGCGCAGGCTGTGATACAGGGTGCTGGCGGTATAGAGCAGAATCAGGCTGGCCCCGAAAATACTGAAACCGACGATTTTCCAGGGGTCGCCCTGCAGGCTGGCAGCCACTACCAGAATTACCGTGCCGGCAACGCTGAGCGCGGCGCCGATCCCGTGCGTCAAGCCGTTCAACCATTCTTCCAGAAGCGAGTAATCCTGTTCCGGTTGCGGGGTTGCGGTCATTGACGGGGTCTACCTTCCAGTGATGCGGGAGTCTGCATCATGCCGAGGGGCTGGCGTCCCTGTAAAGCGCCAATTCGGACAGAGTGCCTATTTGTTGTGGCTATCAATCCAATAATTTCGAATGTTTTCTCGTATCAGTGGTGCCACGTTAAGGTAAGGCCAGATGGATGTCGCCCGGGCATTGAATCCCTGCTTTTCGGCAACCATCTCCTTCAAGAGTCAGGAAGCACTCTCTTCCTCGAACCTGTACAGCAAGGAGCCATACGAATGATCGAGCACAACAAGCAAGTGGCCGAGCAGTTGAGCAAATTGCTGGCCGAGAGTTACACCCTCTACCTGAAGACGCACAAGTATCACTGGAATGTGACCGGACCCATGTTCCACAGCCTGCACCTGCTGTTCGAGCAGCAGTATACGGAACTGGCTGTGGCAGTGGACACCATTGCCGAGCGCATTCGGGCGCTGGGGTGGAAAGCCCCTGGCAGCTATGCCGAGTTTGCCAAACTCTCCACGGTGAAGGACGCCACGGGGGATCCTTCCGCCAGTGAGATGATCCGCGAGCTGAGCGACGACCATCGCACCGTGGCTGAACAGGCCAACCGGGTGCTGAAACTGGCCGCTGAGCATGAGGATGAAGGGTCGTCCACCGTGGCCAGCGATCGTATCGAAATCCATGAGAAGGCGGCCTGGATGTTGTCTGCTCACCTGGATTGAACCCTCAAGGTCCCGGCAACCCGCCGGGACATCCCTCTTCCCCCCTCTGGGTCGGCGTCAGTCGGCCCTTTTTTTATGGGGGATCAGGTCATCATGCTCTCACAAAGATGCCACATTCATATCAAGTCAGAATCCGGTAAGGTCATGAATAAGTTTCACCCACATTCGGGAAGGTATGTGATAATTGGTACTGATCAGTACCAAAATAACAGGGAGAGCACACATGCAACGTTTCTGGGCACTGTTTGGCCTGACGCTGGTGTTGTGGGGCTGTAGCGATGAGCCGCCAGCTGAGGCGCCGTTGCCGCAGCCAGTGAAGCTGTACACGGTGAATGGCGATGGCGCCGGCCAGTTACGCCACTACCCCGGTCGGGTGGTGGCCACGGAAGGCTCCCAGCTTGCCTTCCGGGTGTCCGGGCAACTGGTGAAGCTACCGGTCCGCGCCGGCGAACAGGTGAAAAAGGGGCAGTTGCTGGCGGCGCTGGACCCGGCCGATTTCAATAACCAGCTGGCGGATCGACAGGCTCAGTACGATCTGGCCGAGAGTCAGTATCAACGGGGCATCAGCTTGCGCGAGCGCGGTGTAATTTCTGAAGCCCAATTCGATGAGTTGCAAGCCAACCGGCGCCAGGCCCGGGCCGCCCTGAGCATGGCCCGGGACAATGTGGCATACACCCGTCTTAAAGCGCCCTATGCAGGCACGGTGGCACGGACTGAGGTGGAAAACTATCAGTTTGTTCAGGCCAAGGAACCGATTCTTTACCTGCAGAGTGATGACAACATTGATATCCAGTTTGCGGTCTCGGAGCGGTTCTTTACCAACCTGCGCAAAGACGGGGAAGATTATCAGCCCACGGTGCGCTTTGAAGGCATGCCCAATCGCACTTTCAAGGCCAGTTACAAGGAACACGAGGCCAGCGCCGATGCGCGTACCCAGACCTATAACATCACCCTGACCATGCCCAACCCGGAAGGGCAGGTGGTGCTGCCAGGAATGAGTGTGGATGTGGCCATCGACCTGAGCCAGATCCGCAAGGCCTCGGCGGACCAGCTGCAGGTGCCGGTGGAAGCCGTGTTCAGGCAGGATGGCAAGGAGGGCGCCTTCGTGTGGCGCTTCGAAGACGGTCAGCAGGCAGGCACGGTGACCGCGGTAGCGGTGACGCTCGGGCAGGTGGTCGGCGATGGCGTGGAAATCCTCAGCGGCCTGAACACCGGGGATCGGGTGGTCAGTGCCGGGGTGCATCATCTGCAGGAAGGGCAGGCCGTTCGCGAGCTGGTCAAAGAGCGGGGGCTGTAAATGAACATTGCCGCGTACAGCATCCGCCACCGCGTGGTGAGCTGGCTGTTCACCCTGATTCTGCTGGTGGGCGGGGTGGTCAGCTTTACCCGCCTGGGGCAGCTGGAAGATCCGGAATTTACCATCAAGACCGCCATGGTCATTACCAGCTATCCGGGGGCCTCGCCCCGGCAGGTGGAGGAGGAAGTCACCCTGCCGGTGGAAATGGCGATCCAGAATCTGCCCTATGTGGATTACGTGACCTCCATTTCCAGCAATGGTCTGTCACAGGTGCAGGTGGAGATGAAACCCACCTACCGGTCCAGCCAGCTCAAGCAGATCTGGGATGAACTTCGCCACAAGCTCACCGACCTGCAGCCACAGTTGCCCCCCGGGGCCGGCACGATTCAGGTGATGGATGATTTCGGGGATGTTTACGGCATCCTGCTGGCCATTACCGGTGATGGCTATGGCTACCAGGAGATGCAGGATTACGCGGACTACCTGACCCGGGAGCTGGTGCTGGTGGACGGCGTTGGCAAGGTGGTGGTGGGTGGCCAGCGCCAGGAACAGGTGCTGGTGGAAATCTCCCGAACCCGGCTGGCATCACTGGGCATCAGCCCGGAACGGATCTTCTCGCTGCTGCAAACCCAGAACACGGTCAACCCGGCGGGCAAGGTGCGGGTCGGTGACGAGTATATTCGCCTTTATCCCACCGGGGAGTTCCCCACCGTGCAGGCCATGGGGGACTTGCTGATTTCGGACCCGGGGGCGGACGAGCTGGTCTACCTGCGTGATGTGGCCACCATCGAACGGGGTTACGCCGAAGTGCCCGATCACCTTTATCGTTTCAATGGCGGCCCGGCGCTGACACTGGGGATTTCCTTTTCCCGTGGCGTCAATGTGGTGGATGTGGGCGCTCGGGTGGAGCAGCGGCTGGCGGAGCTGGAATACCAACGGCCAGCGGGGATGGCGCTGGCCACGGTCTATAACCAGCCCCGGGAAGTGGACAATTCGGTGAGTGCCTTCCTGCTCAATCTGGGCGAGGCCATTGCCATCGTGATTGCCGTGCTGCTGGTCTTCATGGGGTTGCGCTCCGGCCTGCTGATGGGCGGGGTGCTGCTGTTGACCATTCTCGGCACCTTTATCGTCATGAAGATGCTGGCCATCGATCTGCAGCGGATATCCCTGGGCGCCCTGATCATTGCATTGGGGATGCTGGTGGATAACGCCATCGTGGTCACCGAGGGCATTCTGGTGGGCATGAAGCGGGGCATGTCGAAGCTGGAGGCAGCGGTGGATATTGTCCGCCAGACGATCTGGCCGCTGCTGGGGGCCACGGTGATTGCCATCATGGCCTTTGCCCCCATCGGGCTGTCCGAGGATGCCACCGGCGAGTACACCAATACCCTGTTCTGGGTGCTGCTGATCTCCCTGCTGCTGAGCTGGATCACGGCCGTGACCCTGGTGCCGTTTTTCGCGGACCTGTGCTTTTCCGACAAGGATGTGGGCGGTGATAGCGGTGAAGCCGACGATCCTTACCGGGGCCGTATTTTTGTCATTTACCGGCGCCTGCTGGATCGTGCCATCCATCACCGGGTGCTGACCCTGTCCGGTATGGGGGTGCTGCTGGTGTTGGCGGTGGTCGGTTTCGGCGCAGTGAAACAGGCATTCTTCCCGCCGTCCAACACGCCCATGTTCCTGGTGGATTACTGGCTGCCCCAGGGCAGTGATATCCGGGCAACCCGTGAAGCGGTGGAGCGTCTGGAAGGATCCCTGCTTGAGATGGACAGTGTCACGCGGGTGACCAGCACCATCGGACGTGGCGCCGAGCGGTTCATGCTTCCCTACAACCCGGAAAAAAGTTATCCCAGCTATGCCCAGCTGATTGTGCAGGTCAGCGAGCGGGAGCAGATCGACACGGCGCTGGCCGCCACCCGTGAGTTGATTCGCGAACAGCACCTGCAGGCGTTCGCCAAGGTCAAAAGGCTGATGATCGGTCCCAGTCCGCCAGCGTCCATTGAAGCGCGCTTCAGTGGGCCGGATCCACGTGTGTTGCGCGAACTGGGGCTCAAGGCCCAGGCGATCATGCGTGACGATGGTGGTCTGGAGAGCATTCGCCATGACTGGCGGCAGAAGGAAAAAGTCATCCGGCCCCAGTTCCAGGAAGCCCAGGCCCGGCGTGCCGGCATCAGTCGGGAAGATCTGGACAATACCCTGGCCCTGAATTTCAGCGGCCGTACGGTGGGCCTGTACCGGGACGGCAGTGAGCTGCTGCCGATCGTGGCCCGCCCCCCGGAGGACGAGCGTGTCAGCGCCGACAACCTGAACGATGTGCAGGTGTGGTCGCCGGTGTACGCCACCTATATTCCCATCACCCAGGTGGTGTCGGACTTCCACACCGAATGGGAGAACGCCCTGATCCTGCGCCGGGACCGCAAGCGGACCCTGACCGTACAGGCCGAGCCGGATGTGCTGGGGGAGGAAACCGCGGACCAGGTGCTGCGCCGGATTCGACCGGCCATTGCCGAGCTGGCGCTGCCGCCGGGCTATTCCCTGGCCTGGGGTGGGGAGTACGAGGCGTCCAAGGATGCCCAGGCCGCCGTGTTTGGCAGCCTGCCCATGGGCTACCTGTTCATGTTCATCATCACCATGCTGCTGTTTGATTCCCTGCGTCAGCCGCTGGTGATCTGGGCCACAGTGCCGCTGGCCATCATCGGTGTCACTCTGGGGCTGTTGTTACTCAATGCGCCGTTCGGTTTCATGGCCCTGCTGGGCTTCCTCAGTCTGTCGGGCATGCTGGTGAAGAACGGCATCGTGCTGGTGGAGCAGATCAAGCTGGAAATGGAAACCCTGCCCCCGTTCGAGGCGGTGGTGACCGCCTCCATCTCCCGGGTGCGACCGGTTTGCATGGCGGCCATCACTACCATCCTGGGGATGATCCCGTTGCTGTTTGATGCCTTCTTCGAATCCATGGCGGTGGTGATCATGTTCGGTCTGGGTTTTGCCACGGTGCTGACCCTGATCGTGGTGCCGGTGCTCTACACCCTGGCCTATGGCATCAAGCCGGGGAAAGAGGAGCATGCTTAGCTACGAGCTACGAGCTACGAGCTACGAGCTAGAAGCTAGGAGCTAGGAGCTAGGAGCTAGAAGCTAGAAGCTAGAAGCTAGAAAAGCCCGGCCTTGGCGTTGAGGTGCGGCGCTCACCCTTCCCGGGTGGCGCCGCGCCACTCGCCGACAGGTGCCAGCGTCCTCTCTCTCTGACACAATGCCCGCCTGACACGATTCACTATCCAAGGAGTTCCCATGTTGCTGGCTGTTGCCGCCATTCTCGGCGGTCTGATTGTGCTGGTATGGAGTGCTGACAAATTTGTGGAAGGGGCTGCCGGGACGGCGGCGCACGCGGGCATGCCCCCGTTGCTGATCGGTATGCTGATCGTCGGCTTCGGTACCTCGGCACCGGAAATGGTGGTGTCGGCGCTGGCCGCCTCCGAGGGGAACCCTTCCCTGGCACTGGGGAATGCCTATGGGTCCAATATTTCCAACATTGCCCTGATTCTCGGGGTGGTGGCGTTGATCAGTCCGATCACGGTGAACTCGGCGATCCTGAAAAAGGAATTGCCGGTGCTGGCGGTGATTACCCTGATCGCCGGTTACCAGCTTATCGATGGCAACATTACTCGTGCCGATGCCTGGGTGTTGATTGCGCTGCTGGCCATGCTGATGGGCTGGTCCATCTATGCGGCCATGACCGGCAAGGCGGATGTGCTGGCCGGTGAGGTGGAAACCGATATGGCTGAGCATCCGTTGCCCCTGAAGGCTGCCCTGTTCTGGCTGGTGCTGGGCCTGGTGATGCTGGTGGCCAGCTCCCGCTTGCTGGTGTGGGGGGCGGTGGATATTGCCCAGGCTCTGGGGGTCAGTGACCTGATCATCGGGCTGACCATCGTGGCCATCGGCACCTCGCTGCCGGAGCTGGCGTCCAGCATTGTGGCGGTGCGTAAGGGAGAACACGATATTGCCTTCGGTAACGTGCTAGGCTCGAATCTGTTCAATACCCTGGCCGTGGTGGGTATCGCGGGTGCCATCAAGCCCATGAGCGTGGAGAGCGATGTGCTCTACCGTGACTGGATGCTGATGATGGGTCTGACCGTGGGGCTGTTCATCATGGGGTACGGCTGGCGCGGCAAGGGACGGCTCAATCGCTTCGAAGGGGCGCTGCTGTTTGCGATCTTTGTGGGCTACATGAGCTACCTGGGCAGTACCATGATCAACGCCTGACAATGGAGCGGAAATGGCAGAGGGAGCTTTGACGGAAAAACTGGAACGGCGCACGTTTCTGTTCACCCTGATTGGCGTCAGCGTGGCGTTCGCCCTGTTGCTGAAGCCATTTTTCGCGCCGATTTTCTGGGCCTGCGCCATCGGCGTGATTTTCTATCCGTTCCAGAAGCGCCTGCTCGCCCGGTGGCCGGATCGTCGCAACCTGGTGTCCCTGGCCACCCTGATTCTGTGCGTGGTGCTGGTGGTAATCCCGGTGCTGGTGGTGGCCTCCTCCTTCGTGACCGAAGGCGTCTCCCTGTTCCAGAAAGTGCAAAGCGGCGAGCTCAACCTGGCCGACTATGTGGATCGCATCAAGCAGGCCTTCCCCTGGTTACAGTCCCTGGCGGAACGTTTCGATATCGACCTGGAAAAGGTCAAGGCCCAGACCGTGGAGGCCTTTACCGGCGCCGGCCAATTCCTCGCCAAACGCGCCCTGGCGGTGGGGCAGAATACCTTCCAGTTCTTCCTCAATCTGGGCCTGATGCTGTACCTGGCGTTTTTCCTGATCCGTGACGGGGATGCCATGGTGCGCATGCTGATTCGGGCGCTGCCGCTGGGTGACGAGCGGGAAAAACTGTTGTTTGCCAAATTTGCCGAAGTGACCCGGGCCACCATCAAGGGCAATCTGCTGGTGGCCGCCACCCAGGGGGCGCTGGGGGGGCTGATATTCTGGTGGCTGGGCATCCCCGGGGCCCTGTTATGGGGGGTGGTGATGGCGGTGCTGTCGCTGATCCCGGCAGTGGGGGCCGGCCTGATCTGGCTGCCGGTTTCACTCTATCTCTATGCGGTTGGCGAGATCATGGATGCCACGATACTGCTGCTCTATGGCATTTTTGTCATCGGGTTGGTGGACAATATCCTGCGTCCGATTCTGGTGGGCCGGGATACCAAGCTGCCAGACTATGTGGTGCTGTTTTCCACCCTGGGAGGCCTGGCCATGTTCGGGATCACCGGTTTTGCGCTGGGGCCGTTGCTGGCTGCGTTGTTTGTGGCCTTCTGGGGTATATTCATTCGTGAGTTCAATGAGGGCGAAACTCCCGCCACCTTGCTGGAACAGCAGGGCAGCAGCGAGGAGTCACCCGGGAGTGAAGCGTCATGATTTTCCTGCGTCTGGTTCTGGCTGTGTCGGTGGCCGGGGCATCCACCTTCGGTTGTGACGAAGAGGACAGCGATCTGTTTTCCGATAACGCCCGCCTCTATTTCCACAATCAGCTGACCCAGGTGGGCGGCGGCAGTGCGGATGATGTGACGGTGGATCTGTTCGTGGATAAGCCGAACAGCCCGTTGCGAGATGGTGTGGCCTATACCACCACGGACAATGTCAGTGCCGATTCCATCGAACTGGACGATGACAGCGAATCCCTGTCCTTTGATGTGCGTGGCAGTAGCTCCGGCAGCTCGCTGATCAATGGCCCGGTGAATCGAACCCTTACCGCAGGTGACCGATACACCGTGGTGCTGATGGGTGACACCACCCTGGATAACCGCCAGTTACGCACCTTTCGGTACCAGGACGTGAATGTATCCAGCGGCCAGATCCGGGTGCGTTTCATCAATACCCTGTCGCGACTGTCCGGCGATGAATTGAGTGTGTCGCTGCCCGGGGCCACCGGTCAGCAGCTGGTCTCCGGACTCGAATATGGGCAGGGCAGTAGCTATGTCTCGCTGAGTGCCGGTGGGAGCCTGGAGGTCACCGTCAATAATGAAACCCAGGGGCTGGAGATTGACCAGGTGAGCTGCAGCGTCAGCAGTGGCCGCAGCTACGATGCCATCATCGCCTATCGCCGTTTTGACAGCGATGATGACCAGATCGACCTGTTCTGCCAGCCGTTCAACTAGGGGTAACAGGCCCTAGGTAAACCGTTTGGCCTGATCCAGATGCTCAATCAAGGCATCAGCCAGGAAATCAAAGGTGGTCCGAACTCGCAGGTTGGTTTTCAGCTCCCGGTGGGACACCAGCCAGACATCCCCGGTAAAGGCGGTCCGGGGTAATAGCCGCTCCATCCCCGGATCCGCCTCGCCTATCTCTACCGGGACCACACCAATTCCCAGGCCCTGCCGGGCCATCTGCCACTGAATCAGGTGGCTGTCACTGTTAACGACGAATTGAGCTTCCGTCAGGGAGAGGCCATGGGCGCCCAACGCCTGGCGAAAAGCCGGGTTGCTGGAAGAGAAGCCGATAAAGCGTGCGTTGGCCAATCCCTCCGGGCGTTGTGGGCGGCCCAGCTGGTCCAGGTAGGTGGGGGTGGCGAACAGGCCGGCGGCAAAGGTGCCCAGCTTGCGGGCAATCAGGTCTGGCTCGGCGGGACGAAAATGGCGAATGGCGATATCGGCTTCCCGTCGTTTCAGATCGCTGGCCTGATTGGTGGCCACCAGATCCACCCGGATGCCGGGGTAGCGGTGGCGCAGTTTGTCCAGAATGGGCGGCAGAATAAAGGCCGCGGTGACTTCCGACGCAGACAGGGTAATGGTTCCCTCAATGGCGCTGGCGCGACCGTTTGCCGCCAGGGAAAAGCTGTTGGCGGCGTCACCCATGGCCTGAACATAGCGGAGCAGCGCCAGGCCGTGGGCGGTCAGTTCCAGCCCTCGGCCCCGCCTTTCAAACAGGGTGGTACCCAGTTCTTCCTCCAGGGCAGCCACCTGTCGGCTCAGGGTGGGTTGGGTCATCCCCAGCGCCAGGGCCGCAGCGGATAGCGAGCCTTCCTCAGCGGTAACGAGGAAGGCGCGAGCCCGATTCCAGTCGAAGGTGATAGCGCGCCAATTCATGCATTTATGCATATCAGTAATGCGATTTTTGGAATATTAGCAGCATATCTGCATGCCTAGAATAGCTCTGTTGCTGCCGGGGACGACGAAGGAGAGCTCGCATGGATGCATCAACCCGGTTCTGGGATCGCAATGCCGCCCGCTATGCTCGCCGCGCCATTGCCGATCCGGTGGCCTACCAGCGGAAGCTGGCCGTTACCGGACAGTACCTGCATCGGCACATGGACGTACTGGAAATCGGCTGTGGCACCGGGGGCACGGCGCGTTTCCATGCCCCCCGTGTTCACCGCTATCTGGCAACGGACATTTCACCCGCCATGATCCGGATTGCCCGCGCCAGACTGGCGGAGCAACCGGCAGCGGGCCTCACGTTTCAGGTCGCATCAATGGAGAGTTTCCAGGGCCAGTGCGGCACCTTTGATGCGGTACTAGGCCTGAGCCTCCTGCATTTACTGCCGGACCTGCAGGCTGCGGTGGCACAGGTATTCACGATGCTCAAACCGGGTGGGGTCTTCATCAGCAATACCGTGTGCATGAAAGACACGCGCGCCTGGCTCAGGCCGGTACTCGGGCTGGCTCGGTGCGCCGGGCTGGCGCCACCGGTGACGTTTCTGTCCCGTCGTGAGCTGAAATGCTGCCTGCGGGATTGCGGGTTCGAACTGCGGCATTGCTGGGTGCCGGCAACCACGCCGGACGTGGTCTTCCTGGTGGCAAAAAAACCTAACAAGTCGAGCGAGAAGGGAAAGGAGCACAGATGAAACACGCGATAGTGGCAGGGATGGGAGTGGTGCTGGCCGCCTGCGGCGGGAGCGGCAGCTCCGGAGGGGAGCCATCACACTCCCCGGTGAACGACGCCCACGGGGTGTATCGGGGGAACACGGATACCGGCAGAGCTCTGGTCGGGTTGGTGCTGAAGGGGGGCGGTTATTATCTTTTCTACGGGGAAGAAAGTGGCAGTGATCCCCTGGCGGGTGTGATACATGGCAGGGCCTCCGCGACCCGCGGGACCTTCGCATCCGCTCATGCCCGGGACGTTAGTCTGGAGGGAGGAACGATCAGGCCGGCCAGTATCAGCGCGTCTTATATTGCCGGTCAGTACCTGACCGGGGGTGTGGATTACGATGCGGGTGCTGCCATGGGATTTACCACGTCCTATGAAGCGGACTATGACAACCCGGCAGATCCGGCCCTGCTACCCGGAAAATACTTTGGCCGATTCAAGACAACAGACCGTTCCCAGTACACCGCGATGACCCTGACCGAGTCAGGAACGCTCAGTGCGGAGACAGAGCTGGCAGGCGGCTGTGATTTCGATGGCCTTGTCGTGCCCCGCCCGGAAGGCAATGTATTCAGGCTGACTCTCACCTTTGCGGACCCGGATTGCCGCTATCACGGACAGACCCTGCAAGGCAGCCTCTACCGGCAAACCGATAGTGGCATTATCTATGGGGCAGCGCTGACGGCGGATCGTGAGGGGAGTGTTTTCTTCTATGTTCGTCCCCCACTTTGACAGACCGAATGCCTTAATGGATCCCATGGACCTTTTTTTGTGAATTTGCCTCACTACTGAGAACTCATTCCAAAAAAAGCCAGCCGGCCTATGGTTAACATGGGCCGGCTAATTTTACTCGGGAGTTATTATGAAAAGATGGGGGATGCTGGCAATTGCCGGCTGCGTGGCGCTGGCAGCTTGTGGTGGTGATGACAGCGTGGACGATGCACTGAGAAGTCCTGTGGCGCTCTATTTCCATAATCAGTTGGTTGATTATCGTACCGGCGGTAGCACAGACGCGAAGGAGCAAACCACCGTTGATCTGGTTGCTCGTGGAGATTTAGCGAATCCTTTTTTTGCAAAGCGCCCTTATTCAACAGATGAGCAGGACGGCATTGCGTTCAGGCTGGATGCTGATACGGAATCCGTCCCTTTTGATGTTTACAACAATACCACTAGGCTGGTGAGTGATAAGTCGTTCAGTGTCGATGCCGGTAGAAAGTACACGATGGTGTTGATGGGGCAGGTTGACGGCAATGATGCAACGGCACCGCTTCTCCGACTTTACCGGCAGAGTGTTAAGGGAGTGTCATCTGATAAGGTTCGCATACGCCTCATCCATGCGCTTTCTGGCTTGAGTGGGCAGCCTCTGCGAGTGGCTATCGGAAGCACAACGTTGGTTGATGGCTTGATTTATGAGCAAGTCACTGAGTATGAAGAGGTTGCGCCAGTGTCTGATTCATTGCTGGAGTTGGACGTGTTCAGGTATGCAATGTGGACGGGTGTTGATGAAGTGAGCTGCAGTGTGGAATTGGGCAAGAGTTACGATGTCATTATCACACATCCAGCTTACGACAGTCAGGCGGTGGATATTTTCTGCCAGCAAGTCCATGGCTCTTGAACCATTTTAGGGAACAGGGTTTCGGCAAGGATTACTGCTCGCTGAAACTCTCTCTCCTAAACCTTATAAAACGATAAAGAAATCCAACTTTCAGATCATTTTATTTTCACCCTGGCATCCAGTGCCGGTGCCTTGAGCGGGCCTCCCTGATAGGCCGCCACATCGCCGAACCGGTCGTTGGGGAACCGCTCCCAGTCCGCCATGGCGCTTTCC
>JAZAJX010000179.1:0-17243 GCA_036230225.1 Pseudomonadota bacterium
CATACCGACTGGGAGCTGCCGGACTCACGCACACTGACGGTTTTCCTTACTGCCATGGATACACCGCGGGCCCAGGACCCGGGTGGCCTCACCCGGCAACAGGCGCATCAAGATCGCCGCCAGGCCAGCCGCTTTTCCTCCCGACTGGATGCCGGCCAACAAGTCGACCAGCAACGTCTCGGCCTGCATTACCGGGACGACGCCCTGGGACCGGGACGGCTTGATGCCCGGGCCTTTGTCAGCCAACGGGACTTTCGCCAACAACTCCCCTTCCCCGGAAGCAGCCTCATCGATTACGAACGGCTTTTCTACGGTGCCCGTGTCGATTACACCTTGCCCTTCCGTCTCGGCGGGGCGCCGCACCGCCTACTGGTCGGCGTCGATCTGGATCGCCAGCAGGATGATCGTGGCCGACGTGCTGTCAGTCCTCTCGGCGAGATCACCACCGTCACCGCCGACGAGGAGCAGCGCGCCAGTGCCGAGGGGCTGTTCCTGCAACTGGACAGCCATGTCTCGGAACAACTGCTGTTTACCGCGGGGGCCCGGTCGGACCGACTTCGCATGATTATCAACGATGACCTGACCAATAACGGAGACGACAGCGGCCGCCGCAAATTTGAGGAAAGCAGCTACAGCGCTGGTCTGAGCTGGCAGCTTTTTCCTGCCCACACGGTCTATGGCTCGATCCGTTCTGCCTTCGAAAGTCCGACCTTTACGGAACTGGCCAACCCGTCCGGTAGCGGCGGCTTTCATCCCGAACTGGAACCACAACAGGCATTGAACCGGGAAATCGGTGCACGGGGTATGCTGGGCAACCGGCTCTTTTACGAAATTGCGCTATTCCGCGTAGACGTGGAAGAGGAAATCACTCCCTACGACATTGGTGGGCGAACCTTTTACCAGAACGCGGGCAAGACTCGGCGCGATGGCCTGGAACTGGGTCTGGAACATGCCACCACTGACCAGCTGACTGTGGCCCTATCCTGGACCTGGTCTGACTTCCGGTTCCGGGAATTCTTTGACACCCAACAGAATGAGGATGTCAGCGGGAAGCGGCTACCCGGGATCCCGCAGCACCAGTTGTTCGCCGGCCTTGACTGGCAGGCGGATAACGGCTGGTTTGGATCGATAGAGTCACTATTCGACAGCCACCGGTATGCGGAAAACCGCAACCTCACCCGCGTCGGCAGTGAGCTGCTCATCAACCTGCGAGGCGGCAAGATATGGCACCGCGACAGACAAACTCTCACCCTGTTTGCCGGCATCGATAATCTGACGAATCGGGATTACTACAGCAACCTGCGCATCAATGCCAACAGCGACAGGCCGGTGGAGAACCGCGGCTATTTTGAGCCCGGGCCGGGTACCAGTTACTACGCTGGATTGACTCTGGGCTGGTAGCAATCTCTTTTGCACGAGCTGGCCGACAAGCGAACCAGCACTCGCGCCCAACCTGTTCGCCTGCACGCAGCCTTTAAGCGGCTTCGTCGTAGACGGTGCATTCACGCCTCATACTCACAGAGCACAGCGAGCGGTGCTGTTGCAGAATCTGATCGCTCCGACACCTATAAAAAAGCCCCGGTTACGTTTCCACGACCGGGGCTTTTCTCACTGACAACCATCAGAACGCAGACACACCACCATCCACCGCGATGGCCTGCCCGTTCATGTAGCTGTTGGCCGGTGACAACATCATCAACATGACAGTGACGATTTCTTCCGGCTGCCCCAAGCGCTTCATGGGGCACCCTGCAGCCAGCATGGCATGCACATTCGCCTTGTCTTCGGACAGGTTGCCCTCGTCAACCATGGGAGTATGCGTGTAGAACGGGCAAACGGCATTGACACGAATATTGCGTTTTGCCACTTCCACCGCCGCGGTTTTGGTCAGGCCGATAACCGCATGCTTGGCAGCGGAGTAAGCACCGATCTTCGGTGCCCCGCCCAGACCGGCCATGGAGCTCACATTGACGATGCTGCCACCGTTTTCTTTCATGGCGGCGATCTGATGTTTCATCCCGAACATCACGCCTTTCACATTGACGTTTACCTGCTGGTCAAGGACGTCCTCGCTCAGCTGGTCAATGGGGATGAAACCATGAGCAATCCCCGCATTATTCACGGCCATATCCAGATGCCCGAACTGCGCCAGAGCGGTATCTACCATGGCCTTGCAGTCTGCCTCGCTGGACACGTCACAGCGGAGCGCCGCCACTTTGACCCCCTGCCCGGCCAGCGACTCCGCCAGCGGGTTCAGGGCATCCATATTGATATCGCCCAGCACCAGAGCGGCGCCACGTTTACCCAGCTCTTCGGCCAGCAACTTTCCAAAGCCGCTGGCGGCGCCAGTGATCAATGCCGTCTTGCCGGTAAAATCCAGAATCGGATCCATTGTGTTCTCCTTCGTCGAACCGGAGAAAGTTGCAAGTTAAAAGTTTCAACGCGGACAAAGATGCAGGTTTTGCAACTCCATGCCCGCGATCAACGGTAACGGCGCGGATTCAAACCTTTATGTTCAGAAAAACCTGTCTCGCGCTTTGTAACTTTCAACTTTTAACTTTCAACTTAGATGGTCATCCCGCCATCAACAACAACACATTCCCCGGTCACGTAGCTGGACGCATCGGAAACCAGATACAGCACGGTACCCGCCATTTCTTTCGGATCGGCATGACGACGCATGGGGATCTGGTTAATGGCAGAGTCGTAGATGTCCTCGTTGGTGAACAGGGCACCGGCGAATTTGGTCTTGGTCAGGCCAGGCAGCAAGGCATTGACCCGCACATTGAACTGGGCGCATTCCTGGGCGAAGGATTTGGTCATGCTGATCACTGCCGCCTTGGAGATGGAATAGATACCCTGCATGTCTCCCGGAGTGAGGCCATTCACGGAGGCCGTGTTCACGATGGCCCCGCCACCGTGCTCACGCATCAGCTTGGCACCTTCCACGGACATGTAGAAATAACCGCGCAGGTTCACGTCCACGGTCTTGTCGAAGGCATCGACCGGCGTATCCAGAATGTGTCCGAAGTACGGGTTGGCAGCGGCGTTGTTAATCAGAATATCCAGTTTGCCGTGGACCTCACGGATATGGGAAAACACCGCTTCGATCTGCGCCATTTCACCAATATGGCAGGCAAAGGCTTCCGCACTGCCACCATTAGCCTTGATAGCATCAGCCACAGCCTGGCAGCCATCGATCTTGCGGCTGGACACGATCACATGGGCGCCCTGTTCGGCCAGCAGTTTGGCAATTTCCTCGCCAATACCACGGCTCGCACCGGTCACCAGGGCAATCTTGCCCTCAAGGTCAAAAAGGTTGGTACTCATTTACAACTCTCCCGATAAAAAGCGTCAGGCTACAAGCTGCTAGCTTCGACGCGAGCAAACCCTGTAGCCATTCGAAAAACGGAACCACCGCGCCGCAACGTCAACGCGATTTTCCTAGTAGCCTGAGGCTTGCAGCTTGAAGCTGCTTTACGCCCCTTCTTTGATGATCTGCACCGCCATGGAGGCAAGCGGTTCCACCAAGGCGCCCACCTGCATGGCCTCCTTGTTGGACGCATTGCCGTCCACGGCCCGTTTCGCCACGCCCTGACAGATAGCCGCCAGGCGGAAGAAACTGAACGCCAGGTAGAATTCCCAGTTATCAATACTGTCGATGCCACGACGCTTGCAGTACATGTCTACGTAAGCTTTCTCGCTGGGAATGCCCAGAGCCTCGCGATCAATGTTCTGCAGGCCAGCCATTTTGGCGCCCCGTTGCGGCATGCGCATGCCCATGCATTGGTAGGCCAGGTCTGCCAGGGGGTGCCCCAGAGTGGACAGCTCCCAATCCAGTACGGCAATCACCTTCGGCTCAGTGGGGTGCCACATCATGTTGTCCAGGCGATAATCACCATGCACCAGAGACACTTGGCCATCATCCTCCGGCTGGTTGGCTTCCAGCCAGGCGATCAACTCGTCCATGGCAGGAATGTCCTGCAACTTGGACGCTTCATACTGCTTGGTCCAGCGGCCCAGCTGACGCTCGAAGTAGTTGCCCGGCTTGCCATAGTCGGTCAGGCCTGTCGCCTCCAGATCCACACTGTGCAACGCTGCGAGTACCCGGTTCATTTCGTCGTACATGGCCGAGCGCAGCCCATTGCCGGACTCTCCCTCACCCATCTCCGGTAGCGAGGCACCCCAGAAAATACGCCCTTCACAGAACTCCATCACATAGAACATGGAGCCGATCACATCCCGGTCCTCGCACAGGTGCAGCACCTGCGGGACCGGCACATCGGTATCCTTCAGGGCCGCCATGACCCGAAACTCCCGGTCTACCGCATGGGCAGACTTGAGCAGCTTGCCCGGCGGTTGACGGCGCAGCACGTAAGCGCCGGAGGGGGAAGTCATCTTGAAGGTGGGGTTGGACTGGCCGCCGTCGAATTTATCGGCCTCGATAGGCCCCTTGAAGCCATCGATATGCTGTTCGAGGTATGCGGCCAGTTTCTGTGTATCCAGCGTATCCACCTGGGACATGGAGCTCTCCTGTTATTCT
Organism: Pseudomonadota bacterium; assembly: GCA_036230225.1. Lineage (GTDB taxonomy): Bacteria > Pseudomonadota > Gammaproteobacteria > Pseudomonadales > Alcanivoracaceae > Alcanivorax. Next base: position 4,544 of record JAZAJX010000179.1, read on the forward strand.
CTGTCTGCTGCGCAAATGGCAAAGCCCGGAGCGCATTGACACCCCGGGCAAACACCGCTTATTCAGGCGAAATATTTAGCCAGGTTGCGGCCCAGCTGCATCATGTGCACCTGATCCGGTCCGTCGGCCAGCCGCAGGGTGCGTGCATAGCTGAAGAAATTGACCAGCGGAGTATCCTGGCTCAGCCCCACGGCACCGTGGACCTGGATCGCCCTGTCGATGACATTTAACGCCATATTGGGCGCCACCACCTTGATCATAGCGATCAAATCCTTGGCGACTTTGTTACCTTCCCGGTCCATGGTGTCCGCCGCCTTCAGCGTCAGCAGGCGTGCCTGCTCAATTTCACAATAGGATTTGGCCAGATCTTCACGCACAGAGCCCTGCTTGCTCATGGGCTGTCCAAACACCACCCGGTCGTTGACGCGCGTGGCCATCAGCTCGAAGGCTTCCTGGGCGGCGCCGATCAGACGCATGCAGTGGTGGATACGGCCTGGGCCCAGGCGGCCCTGAGCGATTTCGAAACCACGCCCTTCGCCGAGGATCATGTTTTCCTTGGGGACACGGACGTTGTCGAAGATCACCTCAGCATGACCTTCCGGCGCATCGGTATAACCGAACACCTTCATCGGGCGCACAATATTCACGCCCGGGGTGTTGGTGGGCACCAGAATCTGGGACTGCTGCTGGTGACGATTGGGGTTATCCGGATCGGTCTTGCCCATCACGATCATGATGTCACAGGTCTTGCGCATGGCACCGCTGATATAGAACTTGCGGCCATTGATGACATAGTCATCGCCATCACGCGTGATGCGGGTTTCGATATTGGTGGCATCGGAAGACGCCACATCCGGTTCGGTCATGGCAAAGGCACTGCGGATACGGCCTTCTAGGAGGGGTTCCAGCCATTGCTGTTTCTGCTGCTCATTACCGTACTTCGCCAGTACTTCCATATTCCCCGTATCCGGCGCTGCACAGTTGAAGGCTTCGGAGGCAATCCGGCTACGGCCCATCTCTTCGGCCAGCGGTGCATACTCCAGGTTACTCAGACCGGCACTGTAATCACCGTATTCCTTGGGGAGAAACAGATTCCACAGACCCTTGGCCCTGGCCTTCTCTTTCAGCTCTTCCATTACCGGCGGCGTTTCCCACGGGCTTTTTTCCAGTTGCTCGTGGTACAGCCCCTCCACCGGACGGATTTCGGTATTGATGAAATCCCGCACCCGCAAGATCAGGTCCTGCACGTTGTCGCTATATTGAAAATCCATGAAGCTCTCCCTTGTCACTTATTCGTTACCGGCTTTGTGCTGCGTAAAAGGCGGATCTAAAAGTAAGTGATCGCCTCGAAACGGTCCGGGCGATCCAGGTGTGGCACGTTGTTGAAACTGGCCATGCGCACCACATTGTTATTGAAAAAACCATGGGTCACGCTGCTGTTGCGGATCTGCAGGTTCAACTCCACCACAGTGTCGTCCGCCGCATTGAGAATGTGTTTCAGGAACATGGCCATGGCACCGCCGGAACTGACAATCAACACTCTTTCCCTGTCGCTGTACTGTTCCTGGATGTGATTGCGAGCCGCCAGCACCCGGTCGGAAAAATGCTGCCAGGTTTCCGGCAAATTGCCGGTCAGCTCATCCAGACGCCAGTGCTTCATGGCCGTTTTCAGCGCCTTGTAAAACGCCGCTACCGGTGCGCCTTCGCCAGGCGCCTGATCCGGATGCTGGGTCAGATAGGCATCCACAATGGACTGGAAATCGAATTCGTTCAGACCCGGCTGAATGTCCTCCGGCAGCGAAATCCCCAGGCCCTCGCAGATCCCGGCACCGGTTTCCCGATGACGAACCAGGTCCCCGGAGACCAGTGCGTCGAACCCCAGATCCCGCTCGGCAAAGTACTCGCCCAGCCAGCGGGCCTGCTGATGGCCTAGCTCGGAAAGGCGGTCATAGTTATCGGTGCCGAACGACGCCTGTCCGTGGCGGACAAGGTAAAACTGGGCCATGGCAAATCCTTGGTGATGGCAAACGTGCGATAGAACCAGCCTAGTTCAGGGCACCAAGTTAGTGAAATTGATATTTTGAATCCGGCAGAATAAATATCCTGCATACTAATCTGCTGTTATTCAAAATACTGTTCCGATATCTTCGATGATCCCTCATCAACCGGAGCGCCTCATGACGGACCTGAACCTCACCAGCGGTAGCGTTATCGCGCAGGAAAACGGTGCCGTTTTACACCTGACCCTGGACCGGGCAAGCAAACTCAATGCCCTGACCACTGCCATGTACGAGGACCTGACCCGGGGCGTCAAGCATCTGGCCGCCCGGGATGATCTGCATGTGTTATTGCTCACCGGCAAGGGACGGGCATGGTGTGCCGGCAACGATATCGGTGACTTTCTCAATGCAGATCCTGAGACGCGTAAAGAAGGCGACCCCAGTCCCGCCATGGTACTGGTGCATGCCCTGATGGCGCTGGACAAGCCAATCGTCATCGGCGTGCAGGGTAACGCCACCGGTATCGGCACCACCCTGCTGCTCCATGCGGATCTGGTCGTCGCCGCAAACGATGCCCGCTTCCAGACCGCCTTTATCAATCTGGGGCTGGTCCCGGAAGCCGGTTCCAGCCTGCTGCTGCCCGCCCTGGTCGGTCGCCAGCACGCCAACCGTTTGTTGCTGGCAGGCGAAACACTGACCGCGGAAGAAGCGGAACACTGTGGGCTAGTGGCCTATCGGGTGGACGTGGAGGAACTGGAACCCACCGCCCTGGATCTGGCAACCCGACTGGCCGAGAAAACCCCGGCCGCCATGGCCATGACCAAGCAGTTGATGCGCCTGAGTGATGCCACCATCAAGGCTCAGATCAAAAAGGAAAGTGCGCTGTTTGCGCAAAGGATGTTCAGCGAAGATACGAGGGAGCGTTTCTCTAAATTCTTAAAAGGAAGTTGATAATTGACAGCTGACAGCGAAAACCTTGCGAGAATCTTTATATATACAGAAACGCCAGCGGCGGCGACCAAGTTATAGTCACGGCCCCTGGCGTTAGCAACCAATCAACCTTCCCCCTGTAGCTGTCAACTGACAACTATCAACTGTCAACTATTTCTCATCACTCCGCGCAACGCCACCTGCACCACCTCGTCGACCACATCGCGCAATTGCTGCTCCGTTTCTCCATCGCGGGGCTGGTACCAGTTGATCACCGAGTTCATGGCACCGAAGACCGGCTTGATGGACATCTTCGGGCGCGCGGCACGCATGGAGCCGTTGGCGATACCCTCTTCCAGAACAGTGAGGAACAGGCCTTCACAGCGTTTGCGACGTGCCTGTAATCGCTCCAGCTGGGCCCGCTGGGCTTCGGTGGTACTGCTGCGCAGCAGCATCTGCACGGCTTCGGACACGGTGCGCTGATAGGGCTGGGTTCGTATCAGCGTACGCACATAACGCCGGGCCATTTCGGTAAATCGGTCCGGGGCCGCCAGATCAGAAGCCACCAATGGTTCCAGTTCTTCGAACAGTGCATCCATGGCGCGATGGTGGATCTCGAAAAACAGCTGCGCCTTTGAATTGAAATAGTGATAGACCATGCCCTTGGTCGCAGACAGGCGGCGGGCAATATCATCAATGCTGGTGGCATTGAAGCCGCGTTCCATAAAACACAGGGCGGCCGCGTCGAGTATGGCGTCGCGGGGATCGGCAACCAGAGCGTCACGTTGTTCTGTCATGGGGCTCCTCAATCAGGACAAGCCAGGCACAATCGAAAAATACTGACACAAGCGGCCCCTCACACCATTGACCCTCCCGCACAGGGGTGACGGAATTCTCGCCCTTCATGGCGCTTTTCACTCTTTACGGCCAATTACGCCGCCAACATACTGTTATTTTCAAAATAATATTCTGAATATGGCGAAATAACAGCCTCGGGAGAGCGTAATGAGCAGACCAACCCTCAGCATCCAGGAATTGCAGGCAAAAACCGGTCAAGCGGCAGGCGAGTCTCGCTGGCGCACGGTGGATCAGCAACGTATCGACGGCTTTGCCGACCTGACCGAGGACCCGCAGTGGATTCATACCGATCCGGCACGGGCAGCCAGTGAGAGTCCATTCGGCGCGACGATTGCCCATGGGTTTCTGTCCCTGTCGCTGCTGTCCGCCATGGCTATGGATGTGCTACCCACCATCAAGGGCCAGGTCATGGGCATCAACTACGGTTTCGACAAGGTGCGCTTCATGAACCCGGTCCGGGAAGGTAGCAAGGTGCGCGGCAGATTTACCCTGCTGGAAGTGAAACAACGCTCGGATAATGAATGGCAGTTGCGCCACGGTGTAGAAGTGGAAATTGAAGGCCAGGAAAAACCGGCTCTGATCGCCGAATGGCTCAGCCTGGCTATTGTCCCCGCCTGAACCCCCGTCGCCAATGCGGCGGGAATCATTGAGATCTTACTGATGTGGAGCAAGAAGGATGACAATCCGTTTTGATAACCAGGTAGCCATCGTCACGGGTGCCGGTAATGGCCTGGGCAAATCCCACGCCCTGGAACTGGCCCGGCTTGGCGCCAAAGTCGTCGTCAATGACTTTGGCGGTGCTCGTGATGGCAGCGGGGGTTCCAGCGACGCCGCCGAAAAGGTCGTGGCAGAGATCCAGGCTGCGGGTGGCGAAGCCATTGCCAATGGGGCCGATGTCTCCAGTGTGGAGCAGGTGGAAGCCATGGTGAAACAGGCCATGGATACCTGGGGCCGGGTGGATGTGCTGATCAACAACGCCGGTATTCTCCGGGACAAGAGTTTCGCCAAGATGACCCAGGATGACTGGGACAAGGTCATCGCCGTCCACCTCACCGGATCGGAAATCTGCAGCCGGGCCGTGTGGCCAATCATGCGCGAGCAAGGCTACGGGCGCATTGTCATGACCACGTCCACATCCGGCTTGTATGGCAACTTCGGCCAGGCCAACTACGGTGCTGCCAAGATGGCCGTGGCCGGCCTGATGAACACCTTGTGCCTGGAAGGCGAAAAGTACGACATCAAGGTGAATTGTATTGCCCCAACCGCCGCCACCCGCATGACCGAAGACCTGATGCCACCGGAGGTGTTGGCTATGCTGGAACCGAAGGCAATCACCCCGGCGGTATTGTTCCTGTGTAGTAACAATGCCCCCACCCACCGCATCCTACTGGCGGGCGCCGGCTGTTATGCCATGGTTCGGCTGATGGAAAGCGAGGGCGTCTATCTGGATGAGGAGGAACGTAATGTGGATGGCGTCGCCGCCCACTTTGAGCAAATCGGCAACATGGACAATGCCCGGGAAATTCTCACCGGTGGTGATCACGTCACCAAAATTCTGACCAAGGCCGCCCAGGCCAAGGGCATCAAACTGGGTTAATTCCGTCTCGAGTAACGAGCGTCGAGAGCGAAATACAAAACCCGGCAGCTAGCGGGTTTGGATGTTGCCTTCAACACTCGTTACTCGCGCACCACAGACTTTTGGCTGCTGAACATCCCCAGCAGCGTCAATCAGGACCAGGAGAAAGCACCATGACCAGAGAAGCTGTCATCGTTTCCACCGCCCGCACCCCCATTGGCAAAGCCTACCGGGGCGCTTTCAACGACACCCAGGCCCAGGCACTGGGTGGGCATGCCATCAAGCACGCCGTTGACCGGGCGGGGATCGACCCGGAAACCATCCAGGACGTCATCATGGGTGCCGCGTTGCAGCAGGGCAGCACCAGTGGCAACGTGGCCCGCCAGTGCGCCCTGCGTGCCGGTCTCCCCACGACGGTGTCCGGCATGTCCATGGACCGCCAATGCGCCTCCGGGCTCATGGCCATTGCCACCGCCGCCAAGGAAATCATCGTCGACAACATGGATGTAGCTGTCGCCGGCGGGCTGGAATCCATCTCTCTGGTGCAGAATGACAAGATGAACACCTTCCGCGCCGCCGATCCGTGGCTGAAACAGCATCGTCCGGACATTTACATGTCCATGCTGGAAACCGCTGAAATCGTGGCTGACCGCTACAACGTCTCCCGGGACGCACAGGATGAATACGCGTATCAATCACAGATGCGTACTGCCGCCGCCCAGCAGGCAGGCAAGTTCGACGACGAAATCGTCCCGATGACGACCGTCATGAAGGTGATGAATAAGGAAACCAAGGAAATCTCCGACAAGGAAATCACGCTCAGCAAAGACGAAGGCAACCGCCCGGAGACGACCCTGGAGGGTCTGCAATCGCTGCAGCCAGTCTTCAAGGGAGGTCAACAAGTCCAGGAAGGTGGTTTCATTACCGCAGGCAATGCGTCCCAGCTTTCCGACGGCGCCAGCGCCTGTGTATTGATGGAAGCCCGGGAAGCCGAGCGACTCGGCCTGCAGCCGCTTGGCGCCTATCGTGGCATGGCGGTGGCCGGCTGTGATCCCGACGAGATGGGGATCGGTCCGGTGTTTGCCGTTCCCAAGTTGCTCAAACGCTTTGGACTGACCATCGATGACATCGGCATCTGGGAACTGAACGAAGCCTTTGCCAGCCAGTGCCTGTACAGCCGCGACCGCCTGGGTATCGACCCGGAAAAATACAATGTGAATGGCGGCGCCATCTCCATTGGCCACCCGTACGGCATGTCCGGTGCTCGCATGACAGGCCACGCCCTGATCGAGGGCAAGCGCCGAGGCGTCAAATACGTGGTAGTTACCATGTGCATTGGCGGCGGCATGGGGGCGGCAGGCTTGTTCGAAGTGTTCTGATTTCCTTTTATTCCCCCCTTCCCCTTACGGGCGCCTCATGGCGCCCTTTTTTGTGCATTCAGACGCCTTTGAAACACACACGGGCAACGGACGAAATGTATTAAAAAATGTGTCTCACCGCAGAAATATCATAAAAAATGAAATCACTTTCTGCCTGTTACCATGGGTAACGCCACAACCAAAAAATAAACACTTTCTCATATTTCGTTTCTTTTTTTGCGGATTGATATGACCAATCAACATTAATTGGCACCTTTTTATTCCAAAAACCCGCTTTAAAGACCGAATCATGCCCCTTCTACGACCTTTGTCCGCCTTGACCACATACTCACGGGTATGTATGAATTGAAAGTGATTCGGCGCTTTTTGAAATTGCTGTTCAAAAAATGAAATCGCCGATCCGGTTTTCACACCCGATGGGACCGGGTGTCACAGCACGTGCGCTACAACACTTTTTTAAAACAAAAACGGAATGTCTGCCTGGCTCATCACCGGGCAGTGGGAGAGCAAAATAATGCGAAGCAAAGCGATCGCTGCCGGTTGCAGCAGTGCCCTGGCTCTGGGCCTGCTGGCAACCGCAGCACCAGCCATGGCCGGCGAGAAACAGTTCAGTGAGAACGTCAGCGCCAAATGGAACCTGAAAGCCTCCGTAGGAGCGATTTCCCGCATGGAGTCTGCCGACAAGGACAACCTGTTCCCCGGTGACACCCCCGACGGTGGCGCCAAATCCGCGGTCACCGATGACGGGAACCTGAACTACGACGGCGGCGAAGTGGTCTCTGCCGTTGCCAAGGCGGTGGGCGATTTCAATCTGCAGTACAAGAACTACGGCCTGTTTGTTCGCGCAAAGGGCTGGTATGACTATGTGCAGTCCGAAAGGGATGTTCCCCATGGGAATTTCCCCAATGAGTTCCAGGGCGGTGAACCGCTGAGCGATGACGGCTTTGACCGCAACTCCAAGTTCAAAGGCGCCACTTTCCAGGATGTGTTTGTCCATGGCACCTTCAAGGTGAACGAGCAGCCACTGAAACTGAAAGCCGGCCGTCAAACCCTGCTATGGGGTCGCAGTCTGTATTCACGGGGGTCGCTGAGCGCTCTGAATGCCATTGATCTGGCTGCCCTGCACCGCCCGGGTTCGGAATATACCGAATTTCTGAAGCCAGCCGGTATGGTGACTGCGGATTACAAGTTCACCGACCGCCTTTCCATGAAATCGTTCTATCAATACGAGTGGCGGGCTGCGAACCTGGATGGTTGTGGCACCTTCTTCTCCACCCTGGACAATACTGCCGTAGGCTGTAATGCCACTTTCTCAAGCTCCGTTGTCATCCCCAACAAAACCGCTTATGAGAACGGCATTTACATCCCCCGCCGTGATGAAAAAGAGCCGGATGATGGCGGTCAATACGGCCTGAAGTTCGACTATGCGTTCCCCGGCGCCAAGGCCAAAATCGGCACCTACTTCCTCAACTATCATATGCGCCTGCCGATCTACTCGGTGACCAAGGAAGATAGCCCGCTGAACGAAGGGATCACCCCGGGCAACGATATTGCCTACTTCTATGAGTATCCGGAAGACATCCAGGTCATCGGCCTGACTGCCGATAAAACCTTCGAAGGGGTGGGCAACCTGGCCATGAACCTCAGCTACCTGCCGGACATGCCGATCCAGATCAATACACCTGACCTCACCACCTCACGGGTTCTCGAGGCCAATGGTGTTCCGGCATCGGCGGTGCAGACCCTCGGTTACTCCATTCCCCAGGGGACTGTCGACTATGTTTACGGTTCCGGCAAGGAGGTCACTGGCTTCCAGGAATTTGACATTCAACGTGCGGAATTCACCTTCACAACGGTGATCCCCGAGGTCCTGGGCGCACAGAAAACCATTGTCTCCGCTCAGCTCGGCTCCGAGTTCATCCCTGATCTGCCGGATCAGGAAGAAATGCGCTTCCGCCGTCACACCAACTTCGGGGTGGGTGAACTCGGCGAGGACGGCTACGTGACTGATTTCAGCTGGGGTTACCAGCTGACGCTGAAATCCACTTACGCCAATGCCATCGGCCCCGTATCACTGACTCCCTCGCTAACCATGAAACATGGCGTGGAGGGTTACTCCAGTGATGATGCCCTGCAGGAAGATGAACGCAGCCTGGGGCTGGGCATCGGCATGAGCTACAAGAAACTCAGCGCCGACCTGTCCTACACCACCTACAACGATGCCAAGTACAGCGTGGTCAATGATCGCGACTACCTGTCCTTCAGCACCACCTACAACTTCTGAAAACGCACCGGATATTGCAGGCCCAGACGGGCCTGCCAAACAGAATGAGGACGGAACGATGAGAAAACTGCAATTTGCCATGGTCGCCCTGTTCGCGGTGCTGCTCAATGCGTGTGCCAGCGGGTACCACGACACCCGGGTGGTCAGCACCCAGACCAGCGTCGAGAAGGCCCCCAAAGGCCCGTATCAGTCATTGGTCGTGGGCGTACTGGTGGACCATGAACTGCGCGGCCATCTGGAAAATGCCATTGTTGCCAAGTTTGCCGAACAAGGGGTCAAAGCAACCGCAGCGCACACCGTGTTTGGTGACAAGGGCATCGAAGGCAAGAGCCGAGACTACCTGGCAGAACGTATGAAAGAACATGGCTTTGACAGTGCCTTGGCCATTCACCTGGTGGAAGAACGCACCGAAACCCTGGAAGTCAAAGGGGATCCCGGTGCCGCCGTCCCCGTGGCCGGCACCATGACCATGCGCCCGGAAGTGTACAGCCCGGATTTCTACGTAAACCAGGACATCTATGTGGCTCGCCTTGATCTCTGGGATGTGGCCCAGCAGGCGATCATCTGGCGCGGCAACACCGTCAGTTTCAACACCGGCGGCTTCAAGGGCCTGGAAAAAGGGGCCGGCCATTTCGCCCACGTCATCACCCACACCATCAATAAACTCGACATCTTCTGATTCTGATTTCTCCTTGATTGTCTCCACCTTCCTCGCCCACCTCTGGTGGGCTTTTTTTGGGGGGGACTGCCATCCAGTTGTCATCTTGCTTTCTCATAGTAGATGCCTATCAGTGGGAGTGCGGGCCGCCTCTTGCTAATGGCGGGTGCCGACGCTACGCTTGAAGCCTGACTTTGACGAGATTTCACCATGAATGCAGCACAGCCAAACCGGATGACACGCACAGACCGCACGTTGGTCGGCCTGGTCGTGTCTGCTGCTTTCTATTACGGGTATTGGTTTAGCCGCTTGCGCGCCTGACCTCTACTCAGGCGCGCCCGCTACGGGACGCCTGCCGAACACCCAAACCCCGGTCGGTATCCCGCCCGGGGTTTTTTATTGCCCAACGTGTTACCGCAAGCCGCGAACAGAAAGAGGACGACACCATGTATCGATACGATCACCCGCAGCAGGAAACGCGATTTAGCCAGTGGAACCGCTCGCTTACGCGACCATTACTATCGAATCACGCGCGACGATAACGTGCCCCGATCCGCAAGGAACCACCATGCAACAGACCCAGAACGCCACCGCTAGCCCGATTGATCACCGCAACGACATACGTCGGAGCCTGCCCCTGCCCTCCCCCGCAGTCCTGCGCGAGCGGCTACCCATTGATCACGGACTGGCCACGCAGATTCACGCCCACCGACAAACCGTACGGGACATCCTCCACGGCAAGGATGAGCGCCTACTGGTAATTACCGGCCCCTGCTCTCTCCACGATCCGAAAGCCGCTCTGGAGTACGGTCATCGATTGGCCCAGTTGGCCCATGAGCGGAAAGACGACATGTTTCTCGTCATGCGCGCCTATGTGGAGAAACCGCGAACTACCGTGGGCTGGAAAGGGATGCTCTACGATCCCCATCTGGATGGCAGCAATGATATTGCCACCGGGCTGAATATCTCTCGTCACCTGTTGCTGGATCTGGCACGCCTCGGCCTGCCGCTGGCCACGGAATTACTGCATCCCATGGCGGCAGATTATCTGGGCGATCTGCTTAGCTGGGCCGCCATCGGTGCCCGAACGACTGAATCCCAGATCCACCGGGAAATGGTCAGCGGCCTACCCATGCCCGTGGGGTTCAAGAACGGCACAGACGGCAGCATCGATGTGGCCTGCGATGCCATGGGTGCCGCTGCACACCCTCACACCCACCTGGGTATCGACGCCAATGGCCATAGTGCGTTGTTGCAGACAGCCGGCAACCCGGACACCCACCTGGTACTCCGCGGTGGCCATGATGGCCCCAATTACGATGCGGTCAGTGTCAACCGGACCGTTAAAGCATTACAGCGCCAGGGACGGAATCCGCGCCTGATCGTGGACTGCAGTCATGCCAACAGCGGCAAGGATCCGCTCAAGCAGCCGGCCGTTCTCCAGGAGCTGCTGAGGCAACGGGCCAGTGGGCAGACAGAGATCGCGGGGGTCATGCTGGAAAGTCACCTGCACGACGGCAAACAGGCCCTGCAGAAGCCGCTGCAATACGGCCTCTCGATTACCGATGGCTGCCTGGGCTGGGAAAAAACAGAGCAGTTACTCTGTGAGGTAGGTGGGGAGTGATCCACTCCCCACGCTTGCCAATCCGTTTGATGCAGATCAGGAAACCGGTGCCATTCTCATCGAGGCACCGGTTTCCATGCTAATCTGCCAAGGAGACTAGGGAGGACTTGTATCATGCACCTGGAACAATTAATCACTGCCTTTGTGCTGTTCCTCTGCACGATCGCTGTCGTGGCGTTTATCGTTTACCTGAAAAACCTGTCCGGCAAACGCTAGTCCGGCCTGGCATCAATGGTAGAGCAGTTCGCCGACCCCCATCTTGATCACATTGCCCCCGATCCGGCATTTCACTTCCTTGCCGGGCTTCTTGTCGAACTCCGCGTGAAGAATGCTTTTGCGTGTGGCCGGACTACCCCTGTCAATAGAAAGCGTGTGCGTACCAGGGGCCGTATCTCTCTGTTCTGCCAGATAGGCAATAAATTCGGGCATCACATTCCCGATGGGAGGGAACACATCCCGGGGCAGATCCGGGTTAAGCAGACGCCCATGAAACTCGGCACTACCGGTAATGGTGCCCGGTGCAAACAGGAACAGCTCAGAGGTATACACCCCACCGAAAAGATCCGCCCAACGGTCGGCGTTCAGACTCGCCGCCAGCACATGCTCCGGCCGGGTCATCGGCACGATCAAGGTCGGCGTATCCACACTGACCACCATAGGCTTGTACTTGCTGAACGCGATATGCTTTTCATCAATGTTCAGCGCCGCAGCCAGACGGGGGATCTCCGGCGTGTAGCGATCAATGGTCGGATTGAGCACCCGGGCAAACTGGATTGAGCCAGCATCACGCTTGCCCGTATCAATGAAACTTTCAATCAACTGATCGTTCTGTTTCAGCAGAAACGAGGCAAAAGCGCCCTCATCCCTGGCAAGCCCCATTTCATGGGCCACGAAAGACGCAGCAAGAATGGTATGGGCACCGAACAACTGCTGCCCCTTGGCATTGAACACGCTCACCGGCATCTCCTTGCCGGGCTCTATGAATACGGTTTCCGTCTGCTGGAACTCGCTGGCAATCGCCATTTTACTGGCATCACTGGTACTCGCCCCCTCCAACTTCACCACGGGGATCTGAGTGCCCTGAAATGGGGCATCGGCAAATACATCTAGCAACGCATAATCGAGAGCCATTGTCTTTACCCTGAGTTGTTGTGATGTGATGTCTATGACTATGCCGGATGGAGAAAAGAATGCAATTGCAGGATGCTACTAACATGGCAGACTGCGCCTTGACCGGCTCTACATAAATCCACTCCCCCATACAGCTCTCTCGAACGACACGTCTCGTCGTATCGTTCTCACAGCAACAATCTACAGGCCTGATTGCCGGTCTCTGAGTCTATCGCCCTAATGGATACAGACAACACTGATAACATTTTTTATCGTCGCCC
>JAZAJX010000180.1:0-6930 GCA_036230225.1 Pseudomonadota bacterium
CGCACCTTCTCCACGCCGGCCTTGAACTGGTCTTCCGGGAATTCGCTGCGGAAATCGCTTTCGTCGACCGGGTCGCCGTACACGATGTGGTCCGGCTCCGGCAAGGGCGCGCGCAGGCGGGCCTCCAGTTCATCCAGGCGCTGCTCGGCACGCTCTCCGGCATCGTCATCGGCGGGGTTCACGTGCACCACCAGGAACAGGGCTCCGCGCAGATTATCGAACACCACCACTTCTTCGGAGCGCATCAGCAGGATATCCGGCACGCCGAGCACATCCTCGCCGGGGGCAGGACCCAGCCGCGGCTCGAAATAACGCACGCTGTCATAACCGAAGTAGCCCACCAGGCCGCCGTTGAAACGGGGCAGCCCTGGAATTTCCGGTGAGCGGTACTGCTGACGGTAGTCTTCAATCCACTGGATCGGGTCCGCCACCTCGACGGTGGTTTCGCCCTCTTCATTGCTGACCGTGACGGCGGTGCCGGTGATACGGATCACCTCCGTGGCCGGCAGCCCGAGAATGGAATAGCGCCCCCAACGCTCGCCGCCCTGAACGGATTCAAACAGGTAGCTGTAAGGGCCCTGGGCCAGCTTGCGATAGGCGGTCAGTGGCGTATCCAGATCCGCCAGCACCTCGCGTACCACCGGCACCCGGGTATAGCCCTCTTGGGCATAACGATCCAGTTGCTGTTGTGACATGGTTGTCCCTATTGGTCTTCGCTCGGCCATTCAAACGCAGAGGCCGACAAGTGCAACGATTGTAGAGGAAAAACAAGGCAAAAAGGCGTGTCTGTGCACCCTGCACAGTCACAAGGGGAGCGTCACCATCGCCAGCTGGCGGGTGAGGAGAGGAAGGCAAAGCTGTTGATCAGGGCACGGTCCAAGGGGGACGTCCTTTCTCAAACGTGAAGATTGAGGGAATTCTAGCCAAAGCGTCGGCAAATTGCCAAGCCTGCGCCAGGCTTGTGTAAACTGTCGCCACCCCATTCAGCTTCGAGGAACCCGCTTTGGGCAACGTGCTCGCCATTTTCACCGCCAGCGAATCCCGCGGCCCCGTGGAAAGCCAGACAGCCGTGCAACTGCGCGCCGGATGCGGCATCGTCGGCGATCGACATTATCGGCGCAATGCGAAACCGGCCGAGCAGCTGACGCTGATCGAGTCCGAAGCCATCGCTGCCTTCAACCGGGATTATCAGCAACAGGTCGAGCCTCACTCCCTGCGCCGCAATGTGCTGACGGAAGGCGTGGACCTGAATGCCCTGGAAGGCCGAGAGTTTCTGCTCGGTAACATCCGTCTGCGCGGTATCGAACTGTGCGAGCCCTGCTCCGTGGTGGGCAAACTGCTGGCCGGCGACCTGACGCCACCCCAGGTGGTGAAGGCCCTGCTGGGCCGGGGAGGCCTGCGTTGTGAAATCCTGTCCAGCGGCGTGGTGCGGGTGGGCGACGTTATCCGGACCAATCCAGGATGAGTGGCAAGTTACCAGTTTCAAGTTACAACGCGAGACAGGGCGGAGGGACTTTTGAATCTTGTCACCGCGACCCACTATTGATCGCGGACACCGGCGTTAAAACAGGCGCCGCCATCCACCCGCGTTGCAATGTGAAACTTGCAACTTGTGCCTCCCCCCAACCCCGAATGCCAGGCAAAACATGAACGACGTAGAAAAAAACCGCTATATCCACCAAACCCGCCAGTGGCTGGAACAGATCGTCGTCGGCCTGAACCTGTGCCCCTTTGCTCGCAAACCCCTGAATGCGGGCCAGGTGCATTTTGCCGTCAGCGACAGCCGCAATGTGGAAACCCTGCTGGTGGATCTGTACGACGAGCTGGAACGACTGGATCACACCCCTGCGGAGCAGATCGACACCACCCTGCTGATCATTCCGGATCAGCTGGATGATTTTTTCGATTACAACGACATGCTGGATCTGGCCGACGCCCTGCTTGAACAACAGGGCTGGGAAGGCACTTACCAGATCGCCAGTTTTCATCCGGCCTACCAGTTTGCCGACACCGCCGCCGATGACCGGGAGAACTTCACCAACCGGGCGCCCTACCCGATTCTGCATATCCTCCGTGAGGCCAGCCTGGACCGGGGCCTGGCAAGCTATCCTGACCCGGAACAGATCCCCGAACGCAACATTGCCACCCTCAACGGGCTCAGCGATGTCCAGTGGCGCAGCCTGTTTGGCACCCCATCGGGAGACCTATCGTGAATCTGGACCTGATGGACATCGGCCTGGTAACCGCGGTAGTCGTCATTGCCGCCCTGTTCTGGCGATCCCATGGCATCCGCGAACGGGCCCTGATTTACACCCGCCGATATTGCGAACGGGAAGCGGTGGAGTTTCTGGATGATACCGTGGGGCTAGAGACACTGACCCTGGAAAAGGACCACCACGGCAAACGTCGCCTCACCCGGGTGTACCGGTTTGAATTCACCGTCACCGGTGGCGAACGCTACACTGGACACACTTACGTGCAAGGCGGCGTGGTGCAACGGGTAGCGCTCCCCCCTCACCGCTACAGCCCGCCGCCAGAGCAGATTCACTAGGCCGCATCGACCTCGGCGATGCGGCCCTCTCGAAGTCGCAGCGCCTCGTCCTGACGGTTTTTATCGAGCTGCACAAACGCCCTGGGTAACAGACGACGCGCCAGACGATTCACCGGTTTTTCCAACCATTCAGGCAGATCCATGCCCAGCGGATTGGTTTCCGCCGCCGCCACATCACCGATGATACGGGTGCCCATGATGTAGTCGAACCAGGGACGGGTCACGCACCAGTTGGCATCCTGGTTGGTGTTCATGTGGTGATCGTAATGCCAGGGCAAATTGGCCTTCGCCCATGCCGGGTCCAGGTGAGCCTTGCTGTGTTTGTTCCAGTACTGCCAGGCGCCATAGTAGAGCCCAGCCGTAAAGAAGGGGGCCACCACCGCTGTGGGCGTGAACACCACGCACAGGCCGATCAGCGCGACCTTTTCGTTGAACATTTCCTGGTCTTGCCACATGGAACGGCCATAGCCTTCGTCTTCGAATCCATTGAGACGGGCACGTTTATGGTGACGAATATGGGTGAAGAAGGGGCTGTTACGGTGCTTTCTGGGATATTCGTGCAACCATACCTTGTGGGCATACCACTCGAAGGCGTTGACGGACAGCAGCGCAACGGGAAAACCGAGCATGGGGAAACCTCGCATGTAATCTGTTGCGAACTATCCTGCCCGGATTATTCCGTATCCCTTTGATCCGCATGCGCGGCCCGACTGTCAGCAGGATCAAGAGTCCGGGTTTTCCCGCTGCTTGCGCTTTCGATAGGCAGAAGGCGTTTCCCCGGTCCAGCGCTTGAAAGCGCGGGTGAATGCCGCCGGCTCAGAAAAGCCGGTGAGAAAAAGAATCTGATCAATGGGCTCACGGGTTCGTGCCAGCAGACGCCGTGACAACCGCTCACGATACCCAGACAGCAACTGCGAGAAGCTGGTCCCCGCCTGGCTCAGTTCCGCTCGCAGGGCCCGCGGCTTGCGCCCAACCCGGCTGGCAAGGGCATCCAGAGAGGCCTCCCCCCTCTCCAGCAAACTCCCCAGCTCTCGCTCCAGCGTCATCAGAAAATCGTCCCTGGCCAGGTCTGCCAACTTCTTTTGTGCCAACTGCTCATGCACGGCAAGCAGCTCCGGCTCTGCAGCCGGCGACGGGCGAGCCAGCAACGCGGCAGGAAAGACGATGGCGCCTTCATTCGCCCCCAGTATCACCGGGCTTCGATAGACGCTCTCATACAGCGAGGCGCTTGCCCCTTGCGTATGCTCAAACTGGATATGCTCGGGTTGGAATTCACCGTCGGATACCTGACGCAGAAAGCGCAAGATAATGCAGGTAGCACATTCCAGATAGTGGCGGACCGGATGATGCAGTCCGGAAAGAATGGCACGGTCGCCGTCGATTCTCAGCTGGAACTGCATGGCGTCGGTCATTAGCCGGCTGTACCGCAAGGCTCTCTCAAGTCCCGCGCCGAAAGTGGGACTGCTGAGAAACAGATACTCCAGCACCTGGCCCCGCCAGGGCGGCAACATGCCACCGATGCGAAGACCGATATCCCTGTCTCCACTGACCCGCTCTGCGGCTTCCCAGAAACGTTGCTGGGGCGAATTGATGCGACGCAGGGACTGATCCGGTGGCTCGTCAGGCATGCCGACGCTGCCAAAAATAGCAGCACAATCCAGACCGGCCTTGCTCATGGCCTGGTAGGTCATCCACAGGAAGGTCCCGTTATCGCTGGCAGGTATATGACTCATGGCATCAGTATACGAGGGCGTGCGCCTCTCCACACGCCCGAAAAATCCGGATACCGATGCCCGGAGCTACGGCATGGGCTTTTCGCAGTTGACCATCCAGGGCACCCCGAAGCGGTCGATGCACATGCCAAAGCGCTCCGCCCAGAAGGTTTCCTCCATGGGCATGCGAATCTCACCGCCGTCACTCAACGCGGCAAAGATCTCCTCTGCCCGTGCAGCGGTTTCTGCCTGCACATTGATGATGGTGCCTTGCGGCTTTTCATACACATCCGACGGGCAATCCGACCCCATCAGCACCATCCCCTCCGTTTTCAGACAGACATGACAAATGTTGTTGTGGCACTCGGGAGGCACTTCACTGGCCATGGGCGACTCCCCCATGGTGATCAGGAAACTGATCTCGGCCTGCAGGACACTGGCATAAAAATCAAAGGCTTCCCGGCAGTTGCCCTGGAAATTCAGATAGGGATTGAGACGGACTTCCGACATGGTTTCTCTCCTTGAAGGGATTGGCTTTCCATCGCTAATCGATTGGGGTGACCGTTTTTCGACAGACACCCACGTTTTTCTGGCAGCGTCGCTGTAGAGAGCCTGGAGGTTATTTAACCCGTTGCTTGCCCAGCTTCCTCGCCAGGGTACGCCGATGCATGCCCAGACGCCGAGCGGTTTCAGAGATATTAAACCCGGTCTCCGCCAGGGTTTCGTGGATCCGTTCCCACTCCAGGGTTTTCAGGTCGGTTTCCCGGGCCGTGAGGGCCACGTCCACGTCCCCTTCGGCGCGCAGAAACGCCGCCTCGATATCGTCAGTATTGGACGGCTTGGCCAGATAATGACAGGCCCCCAACTTCACTGCCTCTACCGCCGTGGCGATGCTGGCGTAACCGGTGAGCACCACAATCAGCATGTCCTCGTTATGCTGGTTGAGCATCTGCACACAAGCCAGACCGGACGCCTCCCCCTTCAGCTTGAGGTCCACCACCGCGTAACCCGGATCATGGTCCTCCAGCAACACGTCCATCTCCTCCATCCCTGCCGCATGGATCACCGTGTAGCCGCGCCGCTCGAAGGACCGGCTCAAGGTCCGGGCGAACGCCTCGTCGTCTTCCACGATCAGCAGCAACCGCTCTGTTTGTTGCTCCAACTCACTCACCACTTATTCCTCTTCCAGCGTGACCGCCGACAAAGGCAACGACAGCACCACCACGGCCCCGCCCTGCACCAGATTGCGGGCGCGCAGGTTCCCCCCCAGGGTACGTAGCACGTTCATCACCAGAAACAGCCCCAGGCCACTGCCCGGCCGGCCCTTACTGGACTGATAGGGACGCCCCAGGCTTTCCAGCATGGCGGCAGGAAATCCGGGCCCACGGTCGGTCACCGAGATCACCAGATTCTCGTCATGACGATGGACATCCAGGCGCACCCATTGCGGCGACGCCTCCAGGGCATTGTCCAGCACGTTATGGATACTCTGTTTCAGGGCCGAGTCGGAAACGATACTCAGGTCCTGACCAAAATCATTGAGATAGAGAAAATCCTTCACCGGCCGGGTGTCCTGCCATTCCGCCACCAGGTCATCCAGAAATTCGCGGGCGGTGGTCTCTTCCGACGACTCGCCCCGCGCCTCACCCGCGGATAACAGAATGCCGCTGACGATGGATTTGCAGCGCAGCACCTGGGTCTGCATCTCGCCAATTTCCTGGGCCATGTCCGGGTCAGACTTGAACGGCTCCATATGCCGCCAGTCCCCCAGAATGACCGACAGGGTGGCCAGGGGCGTTCCCAGCTCATGGGCGGCCCCGGAGGCCAGCAAGCCCATGCGCACGATATGCTCCTCTTCGGCAGCGCGCTGGCGAAGCGCCGCCAGGTGCTCATCACGCTGACGCCGGTTGCGGGTAATCCGGTTGATGAAGATCACCAGCAGCACGCCATTAAGCACGAAGCAGATGATCATCCCCTCGATATACAGGCTGAACAGCCCCTTGGAGTGATCCAGCGGCAATGGCAACGGCTTGCCCGACCAGGCCAGCCAGGCAAAACACAGGGTCGTGGTAATCAGGATCACCCAGGTGGACCACACCTTGAGCAGCACCGCCCCGAGAATGACCTGCAACAGGTAGAGGAATACGAAGGGATTGGTGGCCCCGCCACTGAGGTAGAGCAGAATTGTCAGGGTCGCCACATCGATCAGCAGCGACAGGAACAATTCGGTATTGCCAATGCTCTTTGGCAACTTCAGACGCAGCAGGCTGACCGCATTGAGCAGCAACAGACCGAACAACACCACCAGCATGTGCCCCAGGGGCAAGGTGATACCGAAGCCGTAATGCACCACCAGGATGGTGGCCAACTGCCCGACCATGGCGATCCAGCGTAGCTGGATCAGCAACTGCAGGTTCTTGCGACCGGCCACGTCTTCACTGGAACGGCGGATAGCCGCCAGGGGCGCCGTGCCGGCAGGGGCTGTCATTGTCAGTTTCTCCATGGCAAAACAGTTTACCGACTTCCGCGTGAAGGTGTGAGGCGGTTAACCCACAACACGCTGACACCTACCGAAACGCCCTTTGTGGGAAGCGGTGGGTTGCTCGGGGAAGTGCGGGAGGCGGGGCGCCGTCTTCGCGATGCCACCCTAGCGTCCCACCGGGCGCC
>JAZAJX010000181.1:0-3805 GCA_036230225.1 Pseudomonadota bacterium
GCACCACCACCAGCGGGGTGATCCAGCTGAACTGGGCGGTAACCACTTCCGGCCAGGGGATGCTGCTGCCGGCCAGCCAGGCGGCGCCGTTGAGCAGGTGGTAGAGCACGAAGAAGTGCCAGATGGCGTGGACGATAACGCCCAGGGGGTTGTAGCTGACCAGGCCGATCAGGCGGAAGTTCTTCAGGTCTTTGCGGTCGATCACGCCACGGCGGTACAGCTTGGCCGGTTCGGTCAGGTATTTCACCGCACGCAGGTACACGGCCAGCATGTTGTCGCCCACCATGATCAGGCGCTTGAGACCCCATTTTTCCCCGTTGGTGATACCGCGTTCTTCCAGGTCGGTTTCGCTGCCGGAGTGCTTGTGGTGATGGAAATGCAGGTGGCGGCGTACCCAGGGGTTGATGGTGGTCGGGCGCCACAGGTAGACGCCGAGCATCATGACGTGATGCACGATCTTGTTGTTTTTGAAATACATCCAGTGAATCAGATCATGCTCCAGTTCATGGAGCAGTGATGTCCAGAACGCGGTGAGCAGAATGACCGCCCAGGCGGGCATGATGCCTTGCAGATAAAGCACGGCATTCAGGGTGCAACCGGCAATGGCGATGGCAAAGATGCCGAAGCCGATGGCGTTCTGGTGCTTGAGCCAGCCGTGCCGTTGCCGTATATCATCACTGATAGCGATGATCTCGCGTTGAATCTTCTTGTCGGTGGCGGACTTGCCGCGGGCAGGTGCAGTTGCCATGGGAAACCTCCATTTCTCGATGGCAATGACTTTAGGCAAGGCCGGCCAGGAAAACTCGGCTTTGCCCGCCAACCGTTTGACCGGGGACGCCAATGTCAGAAAAAAAACAGGCGGCAGCGCTGCTGATGGGGCCGCTTTTGCACTTGCTGCATGAGCGGGGACGGGACGGCGACGCCATTCTGCGCCGCCATGGCCTGGAACCGGCCATGGTGCAGGACCCGGAAGCCCGGCTGGATGCGGCCGTATCCACGGCCTTGCTGGATGACTGTCTGGAGGAGCTGGGGGATCCGGGCATGGCCATCGAGGTGGCCCGGCATGCGCAGTACAACACCTTCGGGGCCCTCGGACTGGCGGTGGCGGCAGGGGGGGATCTGTACAGCGTGCTCAACCGTATTACCCGCTTTCATCGGCTGATCAGCGATCTGGTGGCGACGGATCTGATCGCCGACGATGACAGCGTGGCCCTGCGTTTCACGTCCAACACGGATCACCAGCCCCATCCCCAGGCGATTGTCTTTGTTATGGCGACCATCGTTCGCCTGTTACGGATTCGCATCCATCGAGAGCATAACCCGGTGGCGGTGTGTGCCCCGGAGTGGCTGGACCCGGGGCTGCGCCAGGCCATGGCCCGTTATTTTCGCTGTCCGCTGTCGGCGGCGGACCATTACAGCCTGGCGTTCGACAAGGGCAACGCCCAGCACATGCTGGCGGCCAGCGATGTGCAACTGGCCGCCATGCTGGATGCCACCCTGGCCCAGCGTCTGGCGGCCAGCGAGCAGGCCTCGCTGGCCAGCCGGCTGGCATTGTGGATCGAGCAGCGGCTGCCGGAGGGCGAGCCTGCCCAGGCGGATGCGGCGGCGGAATGCTGCATGAGCACGCGCAGCCTGCAGCGGCGGTTGGCCGACGAAGGCTTGAGCTGGAAACAGTTGCTGGAGGACACCCGCAAGACCCTGGTGGAACGCCACCTGCGCACACCGGGAATGACGGTGACGCAGATGGCGTTTCTGCTGGGCTTCTCCGAGGTGAGCGCGTTTTCCCGGGCGTTCAAGAAGTGGTACGGGGTGTCGCCGAGTCAGTTTCGGTAGGGGCGGTAACGGTTGACTCGTGAAGGGCTTGGCGCCCTTCGCAATGCGAGCATCGCTTCCCACAATAGACCACGGAAAAGGCTTTTCCCCGGGATTGCCTAGGCCTTGCCGGTGCGCTCGCGGTGGGGGCAGCCCGGCCAGCAGCAGGGGCGGCGTTTGCCGGCAGTGAGGTTTTCCCGGGCGCGGGTAATCCGTCCCTCCCGGGTGGCCGCTTTCTTGGCATCTTCTATCCAGCAGATCCACTCGTTACGCGCCAGCGGGGTGATGTCTTCCCATTGCGCGAGCATGGCGCTGTCCGCCTGTAGGGTTTGGCGCAGGTCGTCGGGCAGTGGATGAACCACGCCGCCGCTGATGGTTTGCGTTGCCATGATCCGGCTTCCCTGTGAGATCAACGCACCGACAATAGCAAAAGGCGGCGGGTGGGCACTATGACGTGAGTCGCTTGAACGGCTGCGCGTCTTCCAGTTCGAAGGCCAGGCCCAGCAGCATGGCGTCTTCCCCGTGGGCAGCGGAGAACTGTACGCCAATGGGAAGGCCCTGGTCGGTTTGTCCCAGGGGCAGGGAGATGCCGGGGCCGCCAGAAGCGTTGTTGGCGGGGGTGAAGGTGGTGTAGCGCAGCAGCCGCTCCAGCTGAGTGTCGAAGGGCAGATCGGCGCCCAGATGGCCGATAGGGGGCGTGGTGTGGGCCAGCACCGGGCTGAGCATCACATCATAGTGCTGGAAGGTCGCCGCATAACGCTGCCGGGTAAGGCGAAGCTGGCGCAGCATGGCCGGGGTTTTCAGGAAGCGTTGTTGGTAATAGTTGGCCAGCCCCCGGGTGAGCGGGTCCAGCTGGCCGGCATCAAAGCCTTGAGGGAACAGGGCCCGGCCGCCCTTGCTGACCAGAAAGCCCAGCATGGCCCAGTAAAGCAGAAAGTCTTCCACGAAGCGGGCGGGCAGATCGATGCGGGCCTCTTCCACGGTGTGGCCCAGGCTTTCCAGCAGGCGGGCGGTCTCTTCCACGGCGCGGCGGGTCTGCGGGCAGGTGCCCTCGCCAGTGATGGAGTCCACCATCATGCCGATACGCAATCGCCGTCGGGATGGACCGGTGACCTGGCCGATGGGCTTGAGCTTGCGATTGCGGTAGTAGCGTTCCGCTTCCATGAAGAAGTGGGCGGTGTCGCGGACGCTGCGGGTCAGTACGCCATCATTGACGATATTCACGGGCAGCACCTTGGCCGCTTCCTGGTCGATCAGGCGGCCCCGGGTGCCTTTCAGGCCTACCAGACCGCAGCAGGCGGCGGGAATACGGATGGAGCCGCCCCCATCGTTGCCATGGGCAATGGGCACGGCGCCGGCGGCGACCAGTGCGGCGCTGCCCCCGGAGGACCCGCCAGCAGAATAGTCGGTGTGCCAGGGGTTGCGGGTGGCGGGGACGCCGGCCTGCTCGGTACTGGCGGTGAAACCGAAAGCGGGGAGGGTGCTCTTGCCCAGCAGATTGAATCCCTGGGCCAGGTATTGCTTGGCCACGCCGCTGGTTTTCTTCAGCGGCGCCTTGCCCAGGGCCTGGCTGCCGTGACCGGTGGGCAGGCCGCGCAGGTCCAGATTGTCCTTGATCAGGCTGGGGACCCCGGCGAAAAACCCCTGGAAGGGCTTGTTGTCGGCGCGCTGGCGGGCGGCGTCGAAGGTGTCGACGGTGAGTCCCCGCAGAGTGGGGTCCACGCGCTGCAGTCGGGCGATGGCCGCCTCGGTGACCTCCCGGGGGCTGACCTGACCCTGACGCAAGCGCTCGGCCAGAGCGCTTGCGTCGTCGTGCCCGAGGGCGTCGTCGCAGAAGGCGTGGAGGTGTTTGCTGGCCATGGGGCTCTCCGGTCAGATGATGTACGATCGTACCATTAATGGTTTGTGCGATTGGGCCAATTGTTTTGCCTGGTGCCGGCCTGAGGGGGAGGGCAGGTTTCAAGTTGCACGTTTCAAGGCGCGGTAAAGGGCG
>JAZAJX010000182.1:0-7836 GCA_036230225.1 Pseudomonadota bacterium
TGGAGCCGGAAATATCCAGCACGAACACCCAGTCGCTGCCGGTGGTGATCGGTGGCAGATCGTCACCGGGGGTGATGCTGAGCATGAAGGTGCCGCGGTCCTTGCCCGGTGCCTTGTAGGCCACCAAGTCCACGCTGCCGGGCAGGTCCTGCTGGTGGCGCCAGTAAACGACGATGTCCTGATCCAGGGTGAAGGCATTGGCCGGCTGGCCATTGGCGGCGGGTGGCGCGAAGTTGGCGCTTTCGCTATTTTCGTTTTCCTCACTGATAGCGGTGGCGGTGCGGTTATCCAGTGTTACCTGCCATTGCTGTGGGCCCAGTTGCTGGATCTGTGCCTGGGGGTGCTTGGGCAGGCGCAGGGCATCCACCGGGTAGCCACTGCGCAGGTTCAGGGTAAAGCTGAAGTGTTCTTCCACGCTGTCATTGGCGGTCCAGAACGCCAGCTTCTTCTCGTCCACGCCGCCCTCTTCCAGGGGGTACACATAGCGGCCGATGCCGGTGTCCACAAAGGCCGGCTGCATATAGACCAGCCGTACCCGGGTGTCCTGGCCGGCGCGTACCGGTTGCACCAGTACATCAAAGGCCTTGTAGCTGTCCTTTTCGGTGAGACCGGCGTCCCGGCCGGCCGCCTTTTCCTGTTCATAGACCTGGCGAGCCTGCTGTTTTTCCAGCACCTCGCCGACCACCGGTTTGCCGTCGATCCAGACCGTAAACTCGGCGACGGTGCCGCGCTCGGGGACCGGGAAGCGGTAGTAGGCTTCCAGGTCCTGGTCATTCGGATTATGGAAGACCTGCTCCACCTCGGTGATGGCGTAGCCGTCTTCCACGTCCACAGTGACATGCTGTTCGCGGATCTGAAGTGGTGGCAGGCTGCTGTTGGCCGGGGTCATCAACCCGGCGGCCATGGCCGGGCCGGTCAGCAGTGTGCTCAAGAGCAGCACCGCGCCGGCAAATAATCGGGTGAATCCGTTCCTGAATCCCATGGTGATTCTCCTTGTTATCGATCACGGCCACAGTTGTAAGGGATCAGTCGCTGTTTGTTAAACGGTGTTCATTAACAATTCATGTCGTCGGCTGTTCAATAGGAAACACTGGCCAGTGTCAGGCCGTGCCCAGCAACAAGGCGCGCTTTCACTGGCCTGTTTTTCATAGGGTTTTATCGCTTTTATGGAGTGATTTGCTGCGCCGGGTGCGAATTTGTTGTGGTTGTGAAAAACCGGGGTGCACCCGGCGGAATTCGCGCGCTTAATGGAAGTCTTCAGGACCGTCGGTGCCCGTTATCCCTGTGCTCACTCCGGTCCCTTTTTCGCGCGTTGCGATCGTCTTGGGAAACTGTCCTGTCCCAGGAGGTGCAACATGCGACGTTCACTATTGCTTTATGAATCCCGGCGATGGCTTGCCTTGCTGGCGGCCTGTTTGTTGCTGGCGCCGGCGGTCTATGCCAAGGGCCCCCCACCCGGCAAGGGCGGCGGTGGGGGGGATGCCGTCACCACCACCTACAGCGGTGAAGCCACGGCGGTGGACATCACCCTGAATACCTTTCTGCTCGGTGAGACCCGGGTGGTGCTCAACAATACCGGCATGCTGGATGCCGGCGGTGGCATGCGTGAAAAGGGTGTCAGTGCCGTGGCGGAGACCGGCCTGGTCAATGTCAGTGCGAATATCCTGACTGCCTCGGTGGTCGGCAGTGGCGACATGACACATGCCCAGGCCATGGTGGTCGGGCTGGATGTGTCCGTGCTGGGGCTGTTGACGGTGTCGGCGGCGGTGCTGGATGCCGAAGCGGAAACCCGCTGTACCGATCAGGGGGTGACGACGACGGGGGCATCCCGGTTGGTGGGGTTGCGGATCAATGGCTACGACATTCAGGTGTCCGGCCATCCCAACCAGACCATCGATATTCCCGGCCTGGCCAGTGTGGTGATCAATGAACAGATCATTGAGCAGAACACGGTGGTCACCAATGCCCTGCATATCACCCTGCTGGATGACCATCTGCTTTACGGTGCTGTCAGCGCCGATGTGGTGATCAGCCATGCGCGGGCGGGTATTACCTGTGGCGACACCTTTGTCTGTCCGGTGAAGGATTTTGTCACCGGCGGCGGGCAGCTGGACGTGGCGGGTGGTCGCTTGTCGTTTGGCATGGTCGGAGGCCAGAAAGCCAATGGGCTGAGTGGGCATTTCAATGCGATAGACCACCGCAGTGGTGGCCCCCATATCCGTGCGCACGAGCTGAGTGACTATGTGCTGGTGGATGTGCTCACCCGACAACTGGATTACGTCTGTGAAGGAACCGGCAACAGTCTCTGCCGGGTGACCGTAACGGATGCGGGAGAGCCCGGCAGGGCGGATGATTTTGCCATCCTCTCTGGCGGTTACGCCGAGTCCGGACTGCTATCCCGGGGTAACCTGCAACTGCACAAGCCCGGCCAATGCGCTGCCCAGGAGGACGGTGGCAAGGGCGGAGGGAAAGGCAAGAAGAAATGATCAGTGGCACGGTTCCGGTGCGCACCGGAGCCGTGCTACTCCGCCACGATCATCAGGGTGAGAGGCTGCCCCGGTTGAGCCGCTGGTTTGTGGTGATCCAGCCGTAACGCGGCGGATTCGCCATGACAATCCGGCGTGTTGTCAGCGGGGATGAAATCCGCCCGCGCTTGGCTGGGCTCACCGCGACCATCCAGCACCCGCAGCGAATAATCCATGCTGCGCGGCCCCCGCAGGCAGAGATCGTCTGCCCGGTATTGCCGTGACTGGGTGGCCTGCATCTGTGACAGGCCTTCTACCTTGAACGACGGCGGAATCACCAGCGTGATACGGGCCCGGGCCGAGTCACTGATCCCGGATGCCTGGCTGCTACTCCAGACCACCATCAGGGCAGCGATCCATGCTGCCTTTGCTTTAAACATCTCTCCTCCTGGAAGGAACTGCGTCACACCTTCCTGTATCCATGGTGGTGTTTTTTTCACCATTTTGGCCAGAGGGAACCGCCTGAGCGGTTTCATTGGCATTTTTACAGAACGCTGTTCAGCCCTTTTTTCGCGATGTTTCTCACAATAAAAACAATTGGCTGTGGCAAGGGCGTGAGGGTCCCGTGCCGTTCATCGTCTGATAAGTGGTCTATCAAAGCAGCGACAGGCGGGCATGTCGGTATGGGCTTTGCTGCATAAAGGGGGGAGATATGTAACGAGGAGATGGGCGAGTTACAAAGTCGGGTGAGGTCATGGCCCCACCCGGGCGGGATTCAGGAATGACGTAATTGGTGGCGGGTATCTGCCACCAGGGTGGCAAAGTCCGGTCGGGCGATGACGGCCAGCACCAGGCTATAGACGCCATTGAGAAGGGCGAGCGGCGCATCGGCCTGCATCAGGCAGAGGGCGATCACGACCATGGCGACGGCATCCAGCAGGCCCAGTAGCAGAAACATGCCGGTCTGGACTTTGAGGGTAGCCGGATCGCCTTGCGAGGTCGCGTTCCTCCCCTGCAAGGGGCGGCGGGCCAGGGTGTGCGGATCAAGCAGGGCATTGCGAAGCGGGCGGGCCACCACCAGCATCAGCGCCATGGCCCCCAGGGCGGCCATGCGCAGGGTATCCGTGGGCAGCAGTGTCATGGCGGCCTGGTATCCGCCAACCCAGATCATCAGGGCGACGGCAATGCCGATCAGCATGGGCGCAGCGAGCACCGCGAACCAGAGCAGGTTGAGGCGTGGCACCGCCTGGTGCGAAGCAACGGACATGATGCCTCCTTATTATTTTAAACAACTAGCTTCGAGTTAAGCGCGGGTCTGGCCCGCTAGAGTCTGAAGCGCCAGAGTGAACAAGACCTGTCTCGCGTTAAAACTAGCAGCTAGAGGCTAGTCGCTCGCCACTGCTTCAGTCTCTGAAATTATTGAACTGCAGCGGGGTTTCCAGTTTGGATTCTCGCAGCAGAGCCATCACCGCTTGCAGGTCATCACGCTTCTTGCCGTTGACGCGGACCTGGTCGCCCTGAATGGAGGCCTGCACCTTGATCTTGCTTTCCTTGATCATCTTGACGATCTGCTTGGCAGTGGGCTGGTCAATGCCCTGGCGGAAGGTCAGCGTCAGGGAAAAGGTCTTGCCGCTGTGTTCGGGTTTTTCCGGGCGATCCGCGCCGGCAGCACTGATGCCCTGTTTGACGGCGGCCTTGGCAAAGATGTCTTCCAGTTGTTGGACCTGAAAATCCGACTGGGTCTTCAGTGTCACGGTCAGGCCGTTCTGCTCGATGCTGGCTTCAACACCGCGAAAGTCGAAACGGTTGGCCAGATCCCGGTTGGCGTTTTCCACGGCGTGGCGCAGGGCCACTTCATCAATTTCTGAAACGATATCGAAAGAAGGCATGGCGGTTCCGCAAGCATATTCTGTTGAATGAGGAGCGCGATTATAGTCTTTTTTGACCTGCGCGTGGCCTTTGGCCAGACACAGACGCCGGTCATCGCGCGGTCTGCCGCTGACGCATGTGGCCACGCAGACCGCGGCTGGCGGCCCTGCTGGCCGCTCTCGCCGGGGAAATTGGTACGCTTGCTTTATATGCAATAAATTCCTTACTGGGTAGAGTGAGAGCGCGCACTGGAAGGTGCGCCGACTCAACGTTGCAGGAGGCAATCATGTCATTAAAGGAACGGCTGTCTGCAGACAGCCTGCTCGACTCGCTCCCGGTGTCCCGGGATCTTCTTACCCGCCTGGGGGTACTGGGTGCCCAGGTGTCTCGCAAGATCGCCATCGACCAGGTCAGCGTCGACAGCGGTACCCTCAACAACCTCAAGGTGGAAAAGGTCAATCTTGGCAGTGCCAGCATCGGCACCCTGAAAGTGGAAAACGGTTCGGCCAGCGTCGATAACGCCAATGCGGTCCTCAATCAGGTGCGCAGCATTGTGGAGCTGGGCTTTCACCTCGACTGGAAAATCGACCTGGGCTGGATCGGCAGCTGGGATGGCAGCGAGGATATGGGCACGCTGGATATCCCGGTGGATCTGGGCACCATCACGGTACCGGATCTGGGCGATATCAACCTGCAGATCCCCACCCTCGATATTCCCGGTCTGGTTGCCGAGATGAAGCCCATCGACCAGCTGGATCTGGGGAACCTGGATCTTGGCGGTGTGCGGCTGGACAAGCTGGCGCTGCCCAGTGCCGGTTTGTCCATCAGTGGTATGGGGGTGGGAGATCTGACACTCAGCTCGCTGACGGTGCCTGCCGCCAATGGGGAGGCTGTGCGCGTCAATCGCGCCGCCCCTACCCGCCAGCTCGACCTGCCCGGCGCCAGCCTGGAGAACGTGTCCATCCCGTCGGTGAATATGCCGTCCGCCACCAGCGGCGCCTTTACTGCTGACGCCACCGCGTCCGACAAGTCACTGGGCGTGGATCTCGGCATTCTCAAGGTGAGCATCCGGGTGACGCCCACGGTGCATCTCAATGTGGGCAGCATGACCCTCAGCGATGCCAAGCTGGCGGCCAACCTGGGCAAGGTGTCCCTGAACGACATCCGCCTGCCGGTCTCCCTGGAGGGTATTACCGGCGGTGAACTGGGACTGAACAGCATCAGCGTCAACACGCTGACATTCTGAACAAGGAGAAGGACATGTCACTGAGCCACAAGGACTTTGAAAAGCGTTGGGAACAGGCGCACCGCAAGCAGCGCCCGCAGATGAAAAAAGCGTCCATCGCTCCGGTGATTCACCTGTCGGTGATCTCCGTGCTGGACAATTACATGAGTCAGTTGCACAAGGCCGTGGAGGGCCATGCCCTGAGCAAGGAAGAGTGCGACGCCGTCTGCAAGAAGATTGCCGAGCTCAAACCCCTGGCCAAAAAGGCCGACAGTAAAGCGGCCAAGTACCTGCACGTCTGACCGCCTGGCCCCCGCCGCGGCGGTGGCCTTTTCCCCTTCCGGCTCGGTACCATCCCCGTCTGATGTTAAACCGACGGATACCATGACTGCTCACCCCTCCTTGCCCATTGATGCCATTCAGGATCGGTTCACCACCGCCTTGCGGGAAGGGCCTGTGGTGGTGTCGGCGGCCACCGGGTCCGGCAAGTCCACCCGCCTGCCTCTCTGGGCGGCGGACCGGGGGCGCGTGCTGGTGGTGGAACCGCGCCGGGTGGCCTGTACGGCGCTGGCCGGTTTCCTGGCATCTCAGCGTGAGGAGCCACCAGGGCAAAGTGTGGGGTACGCCATCCGCTTTGATCAGGCCTGCACGGACGACACCGGTATTGTCTTTGTCACCCCGGGCATTGCCCTGCGCTGGTTGCGGGAAGGGCGGCTGGCTGGCTTCGACACCGTCATGCTGGATGAATTTCACGAGCGTCGCTGGGATACGGATCTGCTGCTGGCGCTGCTCAAGGCGCAGAACCGCCACCACTTGATTGTGACCTCCGCCACCCTGGATGGTCCCCGATTGGCACACTACCTCCAGGCGCAACAGGTTTCCTCTGATGGCCGCGGCTTTCCGGTGAGTGAGCAGTATCAGGCAGCCAACGACCGGCAGATGCCTTCGGGCCGGGATCTGGCCCAGCGGGCGCAGGCGGCGGTGACGCAGGGGATCGTGGACACCCCCGGGGATGTGCTGGTATTCATGCCCGGGCGCAAGGAGATCCAGCAGACGGTGGCGGCCCTGAAAGGGCTGGAGGCTGACGTGATCTCCCTCCATGCCAGCGTACCGGCGAAGGACCAGCAACGGGCGCTGCGACCGGGGCCACGCCGCCGTATTATCGTGGCCACCAATGTGGCAGAGACCTCCCTGACCATCCCCGGCGTGACCCTGGTGGTGGACAGTGGCCTGGAGCGGCGCACTCATCAACGTAACGGTCGTACGGTACTCACCCTGGCGGCCATCTCCCGCGCCAGCGCCGACCAGCGCAGGGGGCGCGCCGGGCGAACTGCGCCGGGGCGAGTGATTCGCCTGTGGGGAGAAAACGCGCCCCTGGAAGCCCGCACGCCCCCGGAGATCCAGCGCGAGGAACTGGATGATCTGGTGCTGGCGGCGGCCTGTGCCGGGGCCCGGATCGAGGACCTGGCGTTCCCCGACCCGTTGCCGGCGCATACCCTGCAACGGGCCCGGGAACAACTGGCCCTGCTGGGTGCGCTGGCGGAGAACGGGCTTGCCACGGCCCGCGGGCAAGCGCTGTTTGCCCTGCCGGTGGATACCTTCTTTGCCCACCTGATCATGGCCATGCCCGACGAGACCAGCCAAGGCTTCATGGTGGATCTGGCCGCGGCGCTCAGTGCCTGGCGTCGTCCCTTGACCCTGCCCAACAGTGAAGAAGGCCGCCAGGCCCTGACGGCTTGGCAGCCCCATCCCTGTGACGCCACCACCCTGGTGCAGGCCATTCGGCAAACACCTCCGGCGGCGTTGAAGCCCAATCATTCTGCCCGCGACGAGGCACGCAAACTGGCCGGACAGATGCGCGGCCTGCTTGAGCTGCCGGCCATCCCCACCGTCATGGAGGAAGACCGGGAGCGGATCTGGCGGGAAGTGCTGCAGGCCTTTCCCCGCGCCGTCTTTGTGCGCCGGGAAAAACAAAAGCGCCGTGACGCCATGGGCAACGGCGACAGCGAAGTCTGGATCAGCGAGAGTTCGCGGTTGGACGAGAGCGCCGAGGCGGCGGTGGTGCTGGATAGTCACAGTGTTCCCGGTCGTGGCACCCGACAGACCTTTACGGCTGCCACCTGCCTGGCGCCTGTGCCGCTCATGGCCCTGGTGGAGGAAGGACTGGCCGAACCGCGCGTGGGGCCGGTTCGTCAGCAGGAGGGGGAGCCGGTGGCGACCCGGGAGTGGTGCTACGCGGGCCGGGTGATTCACACCGAGGTGGCGGAACCGGAAGGG
>JAZAJX010000183.1:0-4955 GCA_036230225.1 Pseudomonadota bacterium
AACAGTGAATCAGGCGGTGAGACTCGCTTTGGCTTTCTCGGCCAAAGCGCTAAAGGTTGCCTGATCGCGGACAGCGATGTCCGCCAGTACTTTACGGTCGATATCGATGGACGCTTTTTTCAGGCCATCGATCATGCGGCTGTAGGACAGGCCGTTCAGACGCGCAGCGGCGTTGATACGGACGATCCACAGACGACGGAACTGACGCTTGCGAACCTTACGGTCACGGTACGCGTACTGACCGGCTTTGGTAACGGCCTGGACCGCTACACGGAATACACGGCTGCGGGCACCGTAGTAGCCTTTAGCCTGCTTGAGAATTTTCTTGTGCCGACGACGGGCCTGCACACCACGTTTTACTCGTGCCATTGTCTAGTCTCCAGATCCGTATCAGTTATGCGTAGGGCATCATGCGTTTCACAAGAGCCACATCACTTTCGTGGACTTCCTGCTTGGGACGCAGCTGACGGATAGTCTTGGAAGACTTCTTGGTCAGAATGTGGTTTTTGAATGCCTGCTTGCGCTTGAAACCGGAGGCGGTTTTCTTGAAACGCTTGGCAGCCCCACGATTTGTCTTGATTTTAGGCATGGTACCTTCTCAAGTTGGTTAATAACGGTAGTAACCGGCTGGTTACTTCTTCTTTCTGCCCGGGCCGATCACCATGATCATCTGGCGACCTTCCATGTTCGGGCGTTGCTCCACCG
The DNA here is from genome assembly GCA_036230225.1 of Pseudomonadota bacterium. Lineage (GTDB taxonomy): Bacteria > Pseudomonadota > Gammaproteobacteria > Pseudomonadales > Alcanivoracaceae > Alcanivorax. Next base: position 706 of record JAZAJX010000183.1, read on the forward strand.
TACCGAACTCTTCCAGGTCCTTCTCGATACGCTCGAGCAGTTCCCGGCCCAGTTCCTGGTGAGCCATTTCCCGGCCGCGGAAGCGGACGGTAATCTTGGTTTTGTCGCCGGCCTCGAGGAACTTCTTGAGGTTACGCAGTTTCACCTCGTAGTCGCCGATGTCGGTGCCGGGACGGAATTTGATTTCCTTGACCTGAGTCTGGCGCTGCTTCTTGCGCCCTTCTTTGGCCTTTTGCTTCGCCTCGAACAGGTGCTTGCCGTAATCCATGATTCGGCAAACAGGCGGTTCCGCACCAGGGGAGATTTCTACCAGATCCAGCTGTTTTGCTGTGGATTTCTCCAGCGCTTCCTGCAGGGTAACGATACCGACCTGCTCGCCGTCCACATCGATCAACCGAACATCGGTTGCCTGGATTTGCTGATTGATTCGGGCGCGTTGCTCGCGGCCCTTGCTGCCTCCACGCTTAATGTCGTGAACCTCCACTCTGTTTTAGACAATGAGGCGACGCCTCGCCGCCCCAGTAAAGCCGCGCATTGTATGCCACCACAACGGGCACAACAACCCCCGAACCCATGGTTAGGAGCGCGCAACTGACTGAAACGGAATGAATTCTGGCTGGTTTCAGGCTTTCGCTCTCCCCCGCCCCTGTGCGTCGGGCCGGAGATCCAGCAAGGATGGGCATTCTAAGCATATTTGAGCATTTTTCAAGCACCCGTCATCAGGCGCGACAAGAAAGGCGCTCTTCACCCAGATTGTAGAGATTATTGGCCCCGACCACGGCACCTGACAGCAGCGCCGTCGCTGGAAACAGGATCACCGACCCCATCCCGGTGGAGCTGTCATAGCTTCCGGTGGCGCTGGCCACATTGATGGGCATCAGGGTCATCCGGGCACTGTGGGTACTGCAGGGGGGCTGATATCCCGTATCGGTGACCGGCACCACCACGCATCCCGATATCAGCGCGGCCAGTACCGCTGCCGCCAACGGGCACTCTCGCTTTTCCATAAGCAATTTCCTGAATGATTCACCGTTAGTATAAGCCCAGTTGTCCGTGCCATCACACAAAAAAGGCGGCCCCAGGCCGCCTTTTCCCTACTCCCACTCGATGGTGGCTGGCGGCTTGGACGAGATATCGTAGGTCACCCGGCTGATACCCGGGATCTCGTTGATAATGCGGCTGGAAACCAGTTCAAGGAACTCGTAGGGCAGGTGCGCCCAGCGAGCGGTCATGAAGTCGATGGTTTCCACGGCACGCAGGGCCACCACATATTCGTAGCGACGGGCATCGCCCACCACGCCCACGGACTTGACCGGCAGGAAGACCGCAAAGGCCTGGCTGGTCTTGTGATACAGCCCGGCGGCACGCAACTCCTCGATGAAGATGTGATCTGCCAGACGCAGGGTATCGGCGTACTCTTTCTTCACTTCGCCCAGGATACGCACGCCCAGACCCGGCCCCGGGAAAGGATGCCGGTAGACCATGTCGTAGGGCAGCCCCAGTTCCAGGCCGATCTTGCGGACCTCGTCCTTGAACAGCTCACGCAGGGGCTCCACCAGCTTGAGCTTCATGTCTTCCGGCAGGCCACCCACATTGTGGTGGCTCTTGATCACGTGCGCCTTGCCGGTCTTGCTGGCGGCGGATTCGATCACGTCCGGGTAGATGGTGCCCTGAGCCAGCCAGTTGGCATTCTTCAGCTTGCCGGCTTCTTCGTCGAAGATATCGATGAAGGTGTTGCCGATGATTTTCCGCTTTTTCTCCGGGTCTGCTTCGCCAGCCAACTTGCCCAGGAAGATGTCCTCGGCGTCCACGCGGATGACTTTCACGCCCATGTTGTCGGCGAACATTTCCATGACCTGGTCACCTTCCTGATGACGCAGCAGGCCATTGTCCACGAACACACAGGTGAGCTGGTCACCAATGGCCTTGTGCAGCAGTGCCGCCACCACGGAGGAATCCACCCCACCGGACAGACCCAGGATCACTTCGTCGGTGCCCACCTGCTCGCGGATGGTGTCGATGGCATCATTGATGATGTTGCTCGGGGTCCACAGGGCTTCACAGTCGCACAGTTCGCGTACGAAGCGCTCCAGCAGGCGACCGCCCTGCAGCGTGTGGGTCACTTCCGGGTGGAACTGAATGCCGTAGAAACGCTTTTCGTCGTTGGCCATGCCGGCAATCGGGCAACTGCCGGTGGTGGCGGTGGTCACGAAACCCGCCGGCATTTCACCGACCCGGTCACCGTGACTCATCCACACATCCAGGAATTCCTTGCCGTGTTCTTCGTGGTCAACGATGCCGTCCAGCAGCGCATTCTTCTCCGCTTTCTCCACGCGGGCATAGCCGAATTCGTGCTTCTCGCCAGCCACCACCTTGCCGCCCAGCTGCTCGGCCATGGTCTGCATGCCATAACAAATGCCCAGTACCGGCACACCGGCCTCGAACACGGCATCGGGGGCCCGGGGCGTTTCTGCGGCGGTGACCGATTCCGGACCACCGGACAAGATGATGCCCTTGGGCGCAAACTCGCTGATTTCCTCAGCGGTCATGTCAAAGGCGCGGATCTCGCAGTACACGCCGATTTCCCGCACGCGACGAGCGATCAGCTGGGTGTATTGGGAACCGAAGTCCAGAATCAGGATGCGCTGGGCATGGATGTCTTGCATGGCTCGCTTTCCGCTGGCGCCTGCCTGGCAGGCTGTAAATACAAGGGCCGGCAGCGCCGGCCCTGGATGGGTGGAACACGTCGACGCGTGGTGAGACTTAGCCCACCGGGTAGTTCGGCGCCTCTTTCGTGATGGTCACATCGTGCACGTGGGATTCCTTCATGCCCGCATTGGTGACTTTCACGAATTCCGGCTTGGTACGCATCTCTTCGATGGTGGCACAGCCGGTGTAGCCCATGGAGGCACGCAGGCCGCCCATCAGCTGGTGGACGATGGCACTCATGGGGCCTTTGTAGGGCACCCGACCTTCAATGCCTTCCGGAACCAGTTTCTCGATACCGGCAGCGGCATCCTGGAAGTAACGGTCGGAAGAACCGGTCTTGCCGGACATGGCCCCCAGGGAGCCCATACCACGGTAGGCCTTGTAATAACCGCCCTGGAACAGCTCCACTTCGCCCGGCGCCTCTTCGGTACCGGCCAACAGGGAACCGATCATGATGGCACTGGCGCCAGCGGCCACGGCCTTGGAAATGTCCCCGGAGAAGCGAATGCCGCCGTCGGCGATCAACGGTACACCGGTCCCTTTCAGGGCTTCCGCCACATCGGAAATCGCCGTGATCTGCGGCACACCGATGCCGGCCACGATGCGCGTGGTGCAGATGGAGCCCGGGCCGATACCGACTTTCACGGCATCCGCGCCAGCCGCCACCAGGTCTTTCGCCGCGGCGGCAGTGGCGATGTTGCCACCGATCACCTGGACGTCCGGGAAATGCTTCTTCACCCAGGCCACCCGGTCGATCACCCCCTGGGAATGACCGTGGGCGGTATCCACTACGATCACGTCCACACCGGCTTCCACCAGTGCGGCAACGCGTTCGTCGGTCCCGGCACCGGTTCCGACCGCCGCGCCGACCCGCAGGCGACCCTGGGAGTCCTTGCAGGCATTCGGGTACTTGGCCGCTTTCTCGATATCTTTCACGGTGATCATGCCACGCAGCTCACCGCTGCCGTTCACCACCACCACTTTCTCGATACGATGTTTGTGCAGCAGCGCCTGAACTTCGTCGGCAGCAGCGCCTTCCTGCACGGTCACCAGCCGGTCCTTGCCGGTCATGATGTCTTTCACGCACTGATCGTAGTTGGTGATGAAGCGGGTATCGCGGCTGGTCACAATGCCAACCACCTGATCGCCTTCCACCACCGGCACACCGGAGATGTTGTTGGCTTCGGTGATGCGGATCAGTTCCGCCACGGTCGTTTCCGGGCTGACGGTGATCGGGTCCTTGACCACGCCGGATTCGTATTTTTTCACCATGCGCACGTTGCGCGCCTGGTCGTCGATATCCATGCGTTTATGGAGGATACCGATGCCCCCTTCCTGCGCCATGGTAATGGCCAGGCGGTGCTCGGTGACCGTATCCATGGCTGCAGAGACCAGAGGGATGTTCAAAGAGATGTCCCGCGTCAATTTGCTCTTCAGGGACACATCCTTGGGCAGCACATTGGAATGGGCGGGTACAAGCAGAACGTCGTCGAACGTCAATGCTTCTTGCACGATTCTGAGCATATTGCACCGTAGGAAGT
>JAZAJX010000184.1:0-30792 GCA_036230225.1 Pseudomonadota bacterium
CAACGTTCATCAGCACGTAGTGGGCTTTGTGGATCTTGTTGATCGGGTAAGCCAGCTGACGACGGCCCCAATCTTCAAGACGGTGGATGGTGCCCTTGCCATCAGTCACGATCGCGCTGTAACGCTCGATCATGGCCGGCACCTGTTCGCTCTGGTCCGGGTGAACCAGGAACACAACTTCGTAATGACGCATGTTAGCTCCTTACGGTTGCGATACCTCACGGCATCAGTTCAGCTTCCCGCTCCGGCCAAGCCGGGCGGTGAAGCAAGGAGACCTGCCTGACAGTGGCACAAAGCCTGTCAGACGCAGGAAGCGCGCGATTCTATCCCATTGCGCCCCCCTTTCTCAAGGCATATCCGTTGCCATCCGGCAAAGACGGACGTATGCTCAACAGAAACAAAACGCTACAAACGCTTACAACAAGCGTCGTTAACCCTAAACCCCTGATATATAGGGGAAAACAACAAGAACGGGATACGACCATGGAATTCAGAGCTCTGGCCCTCGGCCTGTGCGGCGCCTGCCTGCTGAGCCCGCTGTCTGCCCAGGAACCCGCCCTGCCACCCTGCGGCAACCCGGTGGCCGTGCCGGACAAGCCCGCCCTGGAGGATTACCCGGATTATTCGGATTTCCTGCTGCAGGTCATGCAGTACAAACAGGCCAGCCGCCAGCAGAGCGCCCATCAGGTGAGCTGCCCACAGGACTACGAACCGGAACCGGTAGCCAGCAACGATCCCACCGTCATCGACAGCCCGGAAACCCTGGACAGCGCCCTGGCACGCACCGAGCGTCTGAGCCCCATTGATTACCAGCGCAATCGCACCTGGTATGACCGCTCCACGTCACAAAGCTTCGCCCTACCGGCCCTGCCCGGCAATTCCCTCTCTGCCGAACATATTCGCACACTGCTGGGCAATGCCGGCTCAGACTCCCCCCTGGAGCTGCCCATGACCATTGTGGGTATGCAGCTCAACGGTCTGAATGACGGTGGCAATGCTCTCAATCTGTTTACCGAACAGTTTTACCGCAATCTCTTTGCCGAAGAGGAGAAGACCAGCCTTGCGACCTGGATGGCAGGCAATCCCGGGGCCATTGTCGACGTCTCCAGCTCCGGCAACCTGATCCTGTACCTGGACCTGAGCAACGAGCCAGTGCTGACCAGCGGTCTCATCGAAATCGAAAGCTGCCTGAGTAGCGGCTGTGAAAGCGCCCCCTAGGAGCCATCGTGTCGCGTAGCAAGGCGCATCGGAGCACACCATGTCCCTGATTCGCATGATCGTCCTGTTGAGTCTGACCACCCCGGCAATAATCGCACTCGCCCGGGCGGATGCCCCTGCACTGAATGACTCGCAGCGTCAGGCCCTGGGGCCGCGGCCCGACATTCATGACTACCCACGACAGGACCAGTTCGTCACCGACCTGCTGGCCTGGCAACAGCGCAAGAGCCGCCTGGTCGAAAAACTGGCAAGGGGGGAATCCATTAGCCCTCCTCGCCCCAGCACTCCCAGAGACTGGCACCACGTCACCGGCCCGGAGGACCTGGATACTGCCGTCCGCAATGCCCGGGGCTATGAGCAGCCCCACTACCGGGAGCCCATCCGCTTCAACCGCACCACTCACATCAGCTTTCCGCTGGCCCCGCTTCCCGGGCAACAGCTGGCAGACAAGGCGCTGAGCGCGCCTGGCAAATTGCCGAATCACTATGACGAGGAAATTCCGGAAATCCTGCTGGAAGACAACGTGCGCATCCAGCAGGAACTCTCAACCAGCCGTACCCAGACCCAGCCCTCACTGCCGAGGCTGGAGCGCCAGTCCGTGGTCAACCAGGCGGAACTGCGGTAAAAGGCAATTAATAGTTAATAATGAATAACTATTAATGCAGGTTTGCGGTTTTCCCAATGCAAGAGGCCGCGCCCATCCCTGGGTCGCGGCCTCTTGCATCAAAAAATCAAAGCCGTTGCTCGCGCAACTATTAATTATTAACTATTAATTGCTCTCCCGCTGCGCCCGCACATGAAACAGCATCACCCCGGTGGCCACGGACACATTCAGGCTTTGTACCTCGCCGGCCATGGGAATTTCCAGTAACTGGTCGCACTTGTCCCGAGTCAGCCGTCGGAGACCCGCGCCTTCCGCCCCCATCACGATGGCCAGGGCATCGGGCGCCTGAAAGGTAAACAGGGATTCACTGCGTGATTCCAGAGCCGTGCCGACCACCCAGACGCCCCTCTCGCGGAGCTGATCCATTAGCGTCGCCAGATTCCCCACCTCATAGTAGGACAGGCTCTCTGCTGCTCCGACCGCGGTGCGGCAGGCCACCGGCGTGAGGCCGGCGGCATTGCGGCGGGGAACAATAACCGCATCCACACCTGCGGCATCGGCACTACGCAAGCAGGCCCCCAGGTTATGGGGGTCGGTGACATTCTCCAGGATCAACAGCCAGGGTCGAACCGGCTTGCTGTCCAGCCACTTGAGCAGGTCGCCTTCATCACCGGGTTTGCGCGCCCGGGCCCGGGCAACAATACCTTGATGCTGGGGGCCGGCATGCTTTTCCAGCACCTCGCGCCGGGCCCGTTGCACGGAAATACCCGCCTCCTTTGCGGTCTGGATCATGGCGGCCAGGCGCGGTTCATCCCGTTCCGCCCGACTGTCCTGCACAAACAGCTCCAACACCGCCTCGGGGCGGTGACGCAGCAAGGCTTCCACCGCGTGAAAGCCGGAATACATCAGAGGTTTCTGGGGTTTACTCATTTAAGACGCCTGCACGCTTCATGCTCCACGCAATACGCGGTAAAAAAATAACGCTACAGGAACGACACTTGCGCCGTGACTATGCCAGCATGCTGGATGCTCACGGCGCAAGCGTCGTCCCTGCAGGGGGCTAGCTTTTCTTGCTTCGCCGAGCCGCTTTTTTGCCACGGGGCGGCCCCTTGCGTTTGGCCTTGGGCTTGGGCAGCTGGCCCTTGGCCAGCTTCTCACGTTCGGACATGCCCTGTTTCGCCTGGCCATTACCGCCCTTGCCGCCCTTCTTGCTACCACCTTTGGGGCGCCCCTTGCGGGACGGCGTCGACGACTCCAGCTGCAGGTCGATCTTGCGATCCTCGGTATGGACCGCCGCCACTCGTACCGTCACGGCGTCACCCAGACCAAAGCGACGACCGCTGCTTTCCCCGGTCAACGTGAGATTGATCTCATCGAAGTGATAGTAGTCACTGTCCAGGTTGGCTACATGCACCAGCCCATCGATATGCAGATCGTTAAGCTGCACGAAGAGACCGAAGTTGGCCACGCCGCTGATCACGCCTTCGAAGACATCACCAATATGCGATTCCATGAACTGGCATTTCAGCCAGGACACCACATCCCGGGTGGCATCATCCGCCCGTCGCTCGGTCATGGAGCATTGCTCGCCAATAGCCACCATGTCGGCCTGACCATAGGGCAGGATTTTTTCCCGAGGGATGGCCGGCAATTTACCCGGGTTGTCCACATGGTTCGGTTCACCGTCACTGCGGATCAGGAAGCGAATGGCACGATGCACCAACAGGTCCGGGTAACGACGAATCGGTGAGGTGAAATGGGTATAGGCCTTGTAAGCCAGGCCAAAATGTCCCTTGTTTTCCGCCTCGTATTTGGCCTGCGTCATGGAGCGCAACATCATGGTCTGAATCACGTTGCGATCCGGGCGATCCAGAATCTGCTCCCGTAATTGCTGAAAGACCGCCGGCTTCGGGGCCCCCTCCGACCAGGCAATACTCAGCCCCAGACCACCGAGGAACTGCTGCAACTTGCTCAGACGCTCTTCCTTGGGGGGCTCATGGTTCCGGTACAGGGCCGGGATGCCGGCCTTTTCCAGCAGCTTGGCCGAACAGATGTTGGCGGCCAGCATGGCCTCCTCGATCATGATATGCGCCACATTGCGCTGCACCGGCACGATCGCCTGAATCTTCTGATGCTCGTCGTAGAGAATGCGGGTTTCTTCGCTGTCGAAGTCGATGGCGCCCCGTTCTTCACGGCGACGACGCAGGGCCAGGAACAGCTCGTGGAAGGCCCAGACCATATCCAGCGACGCATCATCCAGGCTCGCCACCGTCTCCCGGGCCAGCTCGGACTCCGGCTCCTCGATCATGGCCCCCACCTTGGTGTAGGTCAGGCGATGACGGGAGCGCATCACGCCCTCCCGGAACACGAAGCGGGACAATCTGCCGTTGGCGGAAATCTTCATGTCGCAGTACAGGCACAGCCGGTCCACATGCGGATTAAGAGAACACAGGCCATTGGAGAGGGCCTCCGGCAACATGGGCACCACGCGATTGGGGAAATACACGGAGTTACCGCGCTTGGCCGCCTCCTGATCCAGGGCTGAGCCCGGGTGCACATAGTGACTCACATCCGCGATGGCGACGATCAGCCGCCAGCCACCTCGCGGACGACGCTCCACATAGATGGCATCATCGAAGTCACGGGCATCCTCACCGTCGATGGTCACCAGCGGCAGATCCCGCAGGTCCACCCGGTGGGCCTTGGCCTTGTGGGGGACACTGTCACCGAATGTCTCGGCCGCCGCCTCGACGCCCTCCGGCCAGACATGGGGAATCTCGAAACGGCGCAGGGCCACCTCGATTTCCATGCCTGCCTGATCCGGTGTGGCAATGATTTCTTCCAGCCGCACCAGCACATGATGATCACGGCTGGGGTACTGGGTAATGGTGGCACGCACATGGTCGCCGGGATTGGGCTTGAGCCCATTCTTGTCCTCGACCAGCACTTCCTTGGTGATCCGGCGGTTTTCCGGCTCCACAAAGCTGATACCGGCCTCCCGGTAATAGCGTCCTACCACTTCCGTGGTCACCCGCTCGGTAATCTCCACGATACGGGCTTCTTTCTTGCCGAAGCGGTTATAACCGGCATCGCTGACCAGCACCCGGTCACCGTCCATGACCTTTTCCATCTGGCGAGGGCCGAGGAAGAGGTCACTCTGGCCCTTGTCATCGGGAATCAGGAAGCCGAAGCCATCCTTGTGACCCTGAACACGACCCGCGATCAGGTCCATGCGGGACACGACGCCAAGCTTGCCGTTGCGATTCTGCACCAGCTGGGCATCGCGAAGCATGGCCTTGAGGCGCCGTTCCAGGCCCACCTCACCTTCCTCGTCCACCTCCAGCACAGCAGCAATCTGCTCGAAGTCCATGGGCTTGCCATGGTCATTGAGCGCTTCCAGGATCAGTTCCCGGCTAGGGACAGGGTTCTCGTATTTTTCCGCCTCTCGTTCGGCGTGGGGGTCGCGATAGCGTTTTTTAGGGGGCATTAAATTTTTTTCGGAAAGAGGGTTTGACATCCTGCCATCATATACTAGAATGCACGCGCTTTCGCGATGAACCGGCCCCAAACGGTAAAAAACTTACTGTTTTGGAACAAAGTCCGGTACAGCACGAAACGCCGAGGTGGTGAAATTGGTAGACACGCTAGCTTCAGGTGCTAGTGGGGGCAACCCCGTGGAGGTTCAAGTCCTCTCCTCGGCACCAATTCAAAGGGCTCCCAAACGGGGGCCCTTTTTCGTTTCTGGCCCGTCATCGCCATTCGTTATTGAACCAGGGGATCGCCAGCCATGACCTTTCTTCGCTCCATGATCGCCGCATGCATACTGGCCACCGGCCTGTTCCTGGCCCCGGTCGCCACCTACGCCGACGAGAACAGCGCCACCCACCCGGCCATCCAGCAAGCCGATGCGCAACGGGAGAAGGAGGCCAACCGCAAACGCTATCTGCTCCTGTTCCCAGCCGCCGTGGTCGGCATTACCGTCGCACTGATCATCATTACCCGGCGTAAAAAATAACCGGCTTCCCGGTACAACGACTCCTCCCCCCCGGGACACCCCGAAGGGCAACACAGAACCCGAGCGCCCAGCCTCTTAGATAACCGGACTGTTGTTTCAGTTCGATGTCCCCCGCCCTACCGTTCCATGACTCCCGGCATAGTGGCGACGCCACACAACGCCAGAATGAACGAAATTCATATAAACGAAACCGCACTGACACATTCGCAATTCAGACTTCAGGCCCAACCCAATTCCAACCTGAACTCACGCGGAGAAGATCATGCTTTTGCGGAACGACGCCCGTTTCAAATTCAGCGCGCTTGCCATTGCCATCTCACTGGGCCTGACGGCATGTGGTGGCGACAGCGATAACAACAATAATGCCGGCGGAGAGACGGGGTCTCCCCAAATGGAACGCCTGACCCGCATTGCCACCCTTCCTCTGGGCGCAGAAGCCACCGGTCTTTACCTGAAAGCCGACGGCGAGGTGTTTACCAACATCCAGCATCCCTCTAACGGTAACACCGCCACCGACGCCGAAGGCAATGTTTATAGCTATGCCACCGTCGGCATCATTGAAGGCATGGATGTAAACCAGCCCTTCGAGGCCCTGGCACTTCCCGAAAGTGATGAAGAAAAACAGATCATGCGCGTCGCTGGTGGTCGCTATAACGTCCTGGGCCAGCAAGGCGATGTCTGGGCAGGCGCCCCCGACCCGGGCCTGGGCGGGATTGCCGTCAAAGATGGCAGCGCGCTGATTCGCGTCTCCAACGATCCGGATTTCAACGGCTGGGTGGAAGTCAGCGAAAACGAAGGCTATCTGTTCACCAACTGGGAAGACCGCCCCGGTGGCATGAGCCGGCTGCACCTGGTTCGCACGGAAGACGGAAAATGGGAAATCCAGGGCAACGACGCCTCCATGGTGGATTTCTCAGCGGTGAAAGGCACCTGGGTGAACTGCTTCGGTACCGTCTCGCCCTGGCATACCCCGCTGACGTCCGAAGAGCTGTATTTTGACAATACCATCAACTGGAACAGCCCCAACCAGGGTGCCGTTCAGGACCTGGCCGACTATCTCGCCGGCGAGATCAACACCGACTACACCGCCACTTACCCGAATCCGTACGACTACGGCTACATCGTGGAAATCACCAACCCCACCGGCACCCCTACGCCGGTCAAGCACTTCACACTTGGCCGTTATTCTCACGAAAATGCCGTGGTCATGCCCGACCAGAAAACCGTTTATATGAGTGATGATGGCGGCAGCGTCATCCTGTTCAAGTTTGTTGCCGACACGGCTGGCGACCTGAGCAGTGGCACCCTCTATGCCGCCAAGGTTGAACAGGATCAGGTCCACATGGATGCCGCCGAAGCCGGCTTCGACATCAGCTGGATAGAACTGGCCAGCAGCAACAATGCCGACATTGAAAGCTGGGTTGATGAGTATGATCCCATCACCACCGCCGACTACGTCGACGGTGCCAACCGCTATATCTCCGATCAACAGATCAACGACTGGGCAGAAAGCAAGTTGAACCAGGACCTGGACGATAGCGGCGATGTGGCAGCCAATCCGTTTGCTGATGACCGCGTGGCATTCCTGGAGTCACGCAAGGCCGCTACCAAGCTGGGCGCCACCGGCGAATTCAACAAGATGGAAGGCATTAACGTGAACGTGGCACGGGCACAGGCCAGTGTGGAAGCCGGCGGCGAGCAAGCGTATGTCTACGTCGCCATGTCCGATATCAGCGGTGCCATGACCGACACCAGCGGCCTGGTCCAGCTGACCAATGACGATGCCAACTGTGGCGGTGTTTTCCGGATGCCACTGGAAGCCGGCTACGATGTCTCCCGGCTGGAGATGGTAGAACTGGGTGGCCCCTACGACCCCACTGACCCGGCCAACACCTGCAGCGTTGACGGCCTTTCCGGCCCGGACAACGTGGCCGTGATGGACGACGGTCGTGTGCTGATCGGTGAAGATACCGGCGGCCATGAGAACAACATGGTATGGCTGCTGGACCCTGAAGCCTGATACCCGACACACCACCGCAGCGGGGAGGAGCGCATGGCGCCCTCCCCTTTTCTTGTTGATGTCCGAATAACGCTATGAAACCGATATTGCCTTTTCTCGCCCTGGCCTTTTCCCTGACCGGTTGTGGACAGGGGGACAACACCGCCACACCGAATGATGCGCTCCAGAGAGACCTGAGCTGGGACCGCTCGCGAATTTTCAATCAGGAAGCGCCCATTCCTCCCCAGTGCTATACCAAAACGGAAGGCACCAACAATCCTTGCTATACCTGCCATCAGACTTACCCCGATCGCTCCCGCCCAAACACCATGTGGGACGGCTACCTCCAGGGCGACTATGCCTTTTCCGAACTGGGGGAGACCAATCACTGGCTGAACCTGTTTGTGGACCGGCGAGACCAGATATCCCGGATGTCGGATGACGATATTCTCGATTATATCGCGGTGAACAATTACACCCCGTTCATGGAAAAGCTCGAGCAATCTGAAGACTGGCAGGGCCCGGTTCCCTTTGTCCGCGATCTGCACAAAGGAGCCGACGCCTTCGATGCACAGGGCCTGGCACGGGATGGCAGTCAGTGGGTCGCCTTCAATTACAAACCATTACCAAGCACGTTCTGGCCCACCAACGGCAGCACGGATGATGTCATGGTGAGGCTGCCAGAACATTTTCGCCAGAGCCGTTGCGAGGGGAATCCATTTTCAAAGGACCTTTATCTGGCCAATCTTTCCATGATGGAAATGGCCATCAAGGAACTGGACAGCATCACTGTCCCCGGCATTGATGAAACGCGGATCTGTGAAGACATTGACGGGAATGGCAGCTTGAATGTGGCCTCCTCCATGATCCGCCGCCCCCATTATCTGGGTATGGCCAACGACATCCCTGTTACCGATATGCTTTATCCGCAAGGGATCGAGTTTCTGCATACGGTGCGTTACGTGGGCATCGACGATAGCGGCAATACCGGCATATCTCCCCGCATGAAAGAAGTGCGCTACATGACCAAAAACCGCTTCTACAACAGTGCCCACCTGAAGTCCCTGTACGGCAACGAACATCAGGAAAAAGCCGAGGGCAATCTCCCGACCTATACGGATCATGGAGACCAGGGAATGGATAACGGTTTTGGCTGGATGATACTTGGGTTCATCGAAAGTGCCGACGGCTCATTGCGCCCGCAAACCAATCAGGAACAGCGATTATGCATGGGGTGCCATACCACGGTGGGCACCACGATTGATCAGACCTTTGCGTTTCCTCGCAAGGTAACCGGCGCCGCAGGCTGGGGCTACATTGATCTGAAAGGTATGCCCGATGCACCCGCCCTCCACCAAAAAAGCGGCGAAATCGCGCAATACCTGGCACTGGCGGGAGGAGGCAATGAATTTCGCGAGAACGAGGAAATGCGTGAGCGCTGGTTCCATGAGGATGGCAGCCTGAATCATCAAGCCATGGTGGACGCGGATGTCTACACCCTCATCAGCCCCAGCCGGGAGCGGGCCCTCACGCTGAACAAGGCCTACAAGCTTATCGTTGAAGAACAGAGCTTCCTGTACGGCCGCGACGCCACCGTGACGCCGGCCAATAACGTATACCGGAAAATCGATCCGGACAGCACCGTCCCCCTCGAAACCGGTAAGCGCATTGATGGTTACGATATTCGCCTGGATTGGTCAGGACGTTAGCCGAAAAAAAGAGGCCCGACGGTTTACTGTCGGGCCTCTCCATTTCCGGCCATCACCGTGATCATATTTACGCGAACGGATGCCGCTTGATGATGGTCTCCACCCGGTCCGGCCCGGTAGAGATGATATCGATAGGCGCGCCGGTCACTTCCTCAATGCGCTTGAGGTAAGCAATAGCATTGGCCGGCAGTTCCTCCATGGACTTGGCACCAAGAGTCGATTCACTCCAGCCCGGCAGGCTTTCGTATACCGGCTTCACTTCTTCGTAGCTGTCCGCATCCCAGGCGCACTCCAGGGAGTTGCCGTTGGCATCCTGGTAGCCTACACAGATGTTGACCTCTTCCAGCCCATCCAGCACATCCAGTTTGGTCAGACACAGACCGGAGATGGAATTGATCTGGATGGAGCGCTTCAGGGCCACCGCATCAAACCAGCCACAGCGGCGTGCGCGGCCGGTGGTGGAGCCGAACTCATGGCCTTTCTCGGCAAGGTAGCGACCGTTTTCATCAAACAGTTCCGTGGGGAAGGGCCCACTGCCCACCCGGGTGGTATAGGCCTTGGTGATACCCAGGACATAATCCAGGTACAGCGGGCCGAAACCGGTACCGGTGGCGGTGCCACCTGCGGTGGTGTTGGAGCTGGTTACATAGGGGTAAGTGCCATGATCGATATCCAGGAGGGTGCCCTGGGCGCCTTCGAACATGATGTTCTCACCACGCTCCCGAGCACCATGCAGTACCGAGGTCACGTCTGCCACCATACCGCGCACGTTCTCGCCCAGCGCCAGGGTCTCGTCCAGGGTCTTCTGGAAGTCCACCGGCTCTGCATTGTAGTAGTGACGCAACACGAAGTTATGGTAATCCATCACTTCGCCCAGCTTGGCCGCAAACCGCTCACGCTGGTAGATATCACCCAGACGCAGACCGCGACGGGCCACCTTGTCTTCATAGGCCGGGCCGATGCCGCGACCGGTGGTGCCAATCTTCTTGTTGCCGCGGGCCGCTTCGCGGGCCTGGTCCAGCGCCACATGGACCGGCAGGATCAGCGGACAGGCCGCAGACAGACGCAGGCGCTCGCGCACCGGTACCCCCTGGTCTTCCAGGCCACCGATTTCCTTGAGCAGGGCATCCAGCGCCAGCACGACACCGTTGCCGATCAGGCACTGCACGTCTTCGCGCAGGATGCCGGAGGGAATCAGATGAAGGACGGTCTTCTTGCCATCGATCACCAGGGTATGGCCGGCGTTATGGCCACCCTGAAAACGGGCCACCAGAGAGGCCTGATCGGTAAGCAGGTCAACGATTTTTCCCTTGCCCTCATCACCCCACTGGGTGCCGAGAATCACTACGTTCTTGCCCATGATTGCTTGCTGCCGTGTTGAGTTAACGCTTGCACGCGGCACGCTTGACGCGGCACGCACAGATTTTCTTTCACCAAAAGGCGGAAAGTCCGCCTTCCCGCCTGTCTATCAAATTGCCTGGATGACCCAGTCATCCCCCGAGGCCACCAGCCTGCGTCCGCAGCCCAGTTCCCCGGCATCGTTGTCGGCCCCGGTCAACGCCAGCACCACACGCTCGCCCTCTGCCCGCAGCGCGGCCACCTTGGCCGCAAAGGCCGCATCCTGCAGAGAGCCTTCCGCCAGAATACCGTCCGGGACAGCCACCTCGGTACGCGCCGCCAGCATCTTCAGATCTGCACTGAAACCGGTGGCTGGACGGGCACGACCGAACACCTCACCAATGTGGTCATAGCGCCCGCCCTTGGCGACCGGCTCGCTCTCGCCAGGCAGGTAGGCGGCAAACACACAGCCGGTGTGATAGTGGTAACCGCGTAGCTCGCCCAGATCCAGATGCAGCTGTACGCCGCGGCTGTCCAGGACAGCGGCCAGTACCGCCAGCTCGTCCAGCGCCGCCAGGGCACCGGGAAAATCATTCAGCAGGGTACGGGCTTCATCAATGACCTCGACCCCGCCCGCCAACCAGGGCAGCGCAGCCAGCGCCCGAGCCGCCGCGGCAGGCAATGTACGCTCTGCCAGGAAGGAATCCAGCTCCACGCGCGCCTTGCGCACATAAATGTCTTCCAGTTGCCCCTGCTCTGTCTCGCTGAGATCGCAGGCATCCAGCAAACCGCGGAACAGGCCCACATGGCCCAGATCCAGCACCACCTGATCGGCGACGTCGGCCAGGGCCAGGGTATCCAGCAACAGGCTCATCACTTCCAGATCGCTATCGCTGCCGGCATGGCCAAACAACTCCACCCCCAACTGATAGGGCAAGCGTGTGGCGCCGGCCACGGCCGGGCGAGTGCGCAGAGCGCTGGAACAATAACAGAGACGGGATGGCCCCTGCCGCCGCAGGCTGTGGGCATCCAGGCGCGCCACCTGGGGAGTGATATCCGCACGCACCCCCATCAGACGGCCGGTGAGCTGGTCGGTAATCTTGAACGTTTCCCGCTCCAGATCACGGCCACCACCGTTGAGCAGGGATTCGAGGAACTCGATCAGTGGCGGGAAAACCAGTTCGTAACCCCAGCGCTGGTAGAGATCCAGCGTCTGCCGGCGCAATTGCTCAATGGCCCGGGCACGCCCCGGGAGAACCTCTTCCACCCCGTCGGGCAGTAGCCACTGTTCTTCCTGGTTCATCATTTACGACCGCATCAGTAGTAGCAGGCCGGCACCCAACACCATGAGCACCAGCCCCAGAATTCTCAGTGTCCGCCCGGGCATGCGGGCGACCTGCAGCGCTGCCTCGCGGGCACGATTAGGTGCCAGAAACAGCGGAATGCCCTCTATGACCAGTACCAGGCACAGGGCCTTGATCAATAAGCTGAAGTCCATTGTTCCTGCCAGACAGCCACAAAAAAACCGGGAGCCTCGGCCCCCGGTTGCGGCATTCTACCACGGTCTCCGGGCATCGGACAGGTTATACGCTGACACAAAAAAGCCCCTGCCGGTGGCCGGCAGGGGCTTTTCGGGCAGCCTCAGGGACGGCTGCCCTGTGCCCCCTTCAGATAGCGGAAGAACTCGCCATCCGGCTCAAGGATCAACACATCTTCCGGATCCTTGAAGCTCTCCTTGTAAGCCTGGAGGCTCCGGTAGAAGCGGAAGAAGTCCTTGTCCTGATTGTAGGCCTGGGCGTAGGTAGCCGCCGCCTGGGCATCCCCTTCACCGCGGGTGGCCTGGGCCTTGCGGTAGGCCTCGGCAAGGATCTCGCTACGCTGACGATCTGCGCCGGCGCGGATTTTTTCCGCTTCCTCACGGCCCTGGGACCGGTGCGCTGCTGCATCGCGCTGACGCTCGGCACGCATGCGGTCGAAAACCCGGCCACGAACCTGATCCGGCCAATCCACCTGCTTCACCCGGATGTCGACCACCTCGATGCCCAGGTCTTCGATGGTGGACTTGTTCACTTCCTCGCGAACCTGATCCATCAGGGCTTCGCGCTGATCATGGGCCATTTCCTTCTGCGCGGCAGGCTCGCTCGGCGCGTCGCTTTGCGCGTCACGGATCACGGAATCGTCCAGCTGATCCCGGGCCACCTCGGTGGTTTCGCCGGTCACCGGATCCCGCAGGACCACCTTGTCGCCTTCCAGTTTTTCCACGTTGCTCTCACCAGCAACGACCTGGAACACCGTCCGTGATGCAAACTCGTTACGCAGAGCCTCGTTAACACGCGGGTCCAGCAGCTGGCGCGCACGCCCTTCCATCACCTGAGAGTTGGACGAGCCGCCGCCCACACTGACGATATAACGCTGGACGTTATTGACCCGCCATACCACGAAGGCATCCACGTTAAGGAGCTTTTTCTCGGCGGTCAGGAAAGACTGGGTCGGCACGTCGTACACCAGGGCACGGCCGTCGACACGCACCACTTCTTCCACCAGCGGCCATTTAAAGTAGATACCCGGTTCGATATCCGCCTTGTCGATCCGGCTGAACTGCTTGAGCACCGCCTTCTCGGTCTGATTCACGATAAAAAAGGAATCCAGCGCCAGCAGGGCCAGGACACCCAAAGCCAGCAGCGCCAACCATCCACGATTATTCATTAGCGCAACTCCCGGTTTCGTGTGCCATAGAGACTGCGGGTGGTGTCGCGACCACTGCCGCCGTCATCCGCCCCTGCTGATGAACTGGTGCTCTGACTGGAGCTGCTCTGCTCCGGCACCTGGTTCTTGGCATTGCGGCCCTTGACCAGTTGCTCCAGCGGCAGATAGATCAGGCTGTTGCCCTTGTCCACATCCACCAGCACCTTGCTGGTAGAGCCATATACCTGGGTCATGGTTTCCAGGTAGAGACGCTCGCGGGTCACATCCGGCGCCTTGCGGTACTCGGTAAGCAGATCGGTGAAACGCTCCGCGTCACCCTTGGCACTATCGATCACACGATTCTTGTAGGCTTCCGCTTCTTCCTCGAGACGCTTGCCTTCACCACGGGCCTGGGGGATCACCGCATTGCGATAGGCTTCCGCTTCCTTCTTGAAACGGTCCTCGTCTTCCTTCGCCTTGGACACATCGTCAAAGGCATCGCGAACGGCATCCGGAGCCTGGGTTTGATCCAGCACCACCTGCTTGAGCACCAGGCCGGTGTCATAGCGATTCAGGTATTCATCCAGGCGCTGACGAACCAACACCCGGATCTCCTCCCGGTTGTCCTTGAGGACATCATCCATGGTAGAGGACCCCACCACATGCCGCAGTGCAGAACTGGTCGCGTGCTCCAGAATGGTTTCCGGACGTGCCACCTTCAGCAGGAAGGGAATCGGGTCCAACACCTGGTACTGCACCTGCAGCGTGACACTCACGATGTTGGTATCGCGGGTGAGCATTTCCTCGGTGATTTCGTAGCGGCGATTCTGCTCCACGTCCACCTTCTGGTACTGCTCGATGATCGGGGCGCGCCAGCGCAGGCCCGGATCCACGGTGCGATTGTATTCACCAAAACGCAGCACCACGGCTCGCTCGCGCTGATCCACCTGGAAAAACCCAACCAGGAAATAGACCACGGCGGCAATCACCCCTGCGACAATCAGTACCGGCCAGGGGGAACCGCCGCCACTGCGACCACCACCGCCGGTCTTGCCGCCCTTGCCACCGAATACGCTATTGATCTTGTCTTTCAGATTCTTCAGGGCTTCATCCAGATCCGGCGGCCCCTGGTCACCGCCTCCGCCCCAAGGGTCCTTCGGCTTGTTACCGCCGGGTTCATTCCACGCCATGTAGGTCTCCAATCGGTCCGGGCGCTGGGCCCACCGGATTATTGATGACTCGCATCATGCGAGCGTTGTGAATTGTAGGAAGGGGCATCATCCCCTGCAACCGCAGGAGCCGGCACCACCAAGTCGTCTTCCCTGAGACCCTGCTCACGGAGAAGACGTTCAAAATGCACACGGTTTACGTTGATCCTCAGCAGCATACTGCCATCCAGTGCCGCCTGCTCATCCAGCACTTCACCCGCCTCGTGGAGGCGGGCACGCAGGCGACCGGCAGACGCCGGCAACCGCACCCAGCAATCCACCCAACCTGCGGCCAACCGTTCGGCAATCGCCTCGAACAGCAGATCGAACCCCTCACCGCTTCGGGCGGAAATCCAGACTCGCCACGGCTGGCCATGCTCATCCCGGTCGATTTTCGGCGCCATCGCCAGGTTGTCCACCTTGTTGTAGACGTGCAGTACCGGCAGCTTGTCACCACCAATCTCTTCCAGCACGTCGTTCACCGCCGCCACGTTGCTATCGCGCTCTTCCGCACTGCAATCTGTCACATGCAGCAGCAAGGTGGCGTTAACGGTTTCCTCCAGGGTGGCCCGAAAAGCCTGCACCAACCGGTGAGGCAGATGGCGAATGAAGCCCACGGTATCCGCCAGAATGGCCGGCCCCACGCCAGGCACTTTGACCTTGCGCAGGGTCGGGTCCAGGGTGGCGAACAGCTGGTCCGCCACATAGACATCGCCGGTGGTGATGGCATTGAACAAGGTGGACTTGCCGGCGTTGGTATACCCCACCAGGGAAATCAGCGGCGTCTCGGAGCGCTGACGCGCCCGACGGCCCTGGGCACGCTGTTTGCGCACCTTGTCCAGACGGGATTCGATGCCGCGAATGCGGTCACGCAACAGGCGCCGGTCTGTTTCCAGCTGGGTCTCACCCGGGCCGCGCAGGCCGATCCCGCCCTTCTGGCGCTCCAGGTGCGTCCAGCCCCGCACCAGCCGCGAGGACAGGTGACGCAGCTGCGCCAGCTCCACCTGCAGCCGGCCTTCATGGGTACGGGCACGTTGGGCAAAGATATCCAGAATCAGTCCCGTACGGTCGAGTACCCGGCACTTCACTGCCCGCTCCAGATTACGCTCCTGGGCCGGGCTCAGCGCATGGTTGAACAACACCACGTCCGCTTCCACCTCAGTCACCAGCGCCGCCAGCTCCTCGCTCTTGCCAGAGCCAATAAAGAGGGCCGGGTCAGGACGGTCACGCTTACCGGTCAATTCTGCCACCGGCTCCACGCCGCTGGAGGTCACCAGGTGATGAAATTCATCCAGGTCTTCACGGCCCATGGCATCGGGCAGGTCCAGATGCACCAGAATGGCTCGCTCTCCGGCGCCGGTTCTGGTCTGCTCTGTACGATCAAATAAGTCCATAGATGCCTAAAAGCCTGTTTGAAGTCTCTAGTATGGGGATGGAACGCCCAGTTTAAACCAGTCCGCCCAAGAAGGCAGGAAAAAGCATCGGGAAAGTGGTGCCCCATAACGCAAAAGAGCCACCCGAAGGTGGCTCTTTCAACGCGAGACTACGGCGGAAATTTACTGGTTGCCGAAGCTCTCACCGGCGCCGGGGGCTACCGCACCACCGTTACCGGTACCTGTCATGGCCGGGTTACCGCCACCACGGGGGTTGCGGGCAGGCACGACGGTAGAAATCGCGTGTTTGTATACCATCTGGCTGACTGCATTTTTCAGCAGCACGACATATTGGTCAAAAGACTCAATCTGCCCCTGGAGCTTTATTCCGTTCACCAGAAAGATAGAAACCGGAATCCGCTCTTTACGAAGCGCGTTGAGAAAAGGGTCTTGTAGCGAGTGCCCCTTTGACATGGCAAGTCTCCTTGAAATAACAGTAAAAAGTAGTGCCCAACATCTCGGGCAATCAGCGCTCAAACACAGTGAAACCATCCCGTATGGCCACTGCCTTCACCCGATGCGCTATCGGGCAAACTTTTTTGTCAACAACCCAGTGAATTGGTTCCAGGTCCCGACCCAACCCGACCTGCGCCGACCGTCTCGGATCGCCACAGAATGGTAATTTGAACGAATTATAAACCAAAAAGTCCATTAACAGGGCTAACTAAACACAGATTTACAGATCTTCGCAAGCCGCACGAGCAATGCCTGTCGTTGTGACGGATCGTTACTGTCGAACGCGTCCAGATACGGCCATTTACGCAACCAGGTGAACTGCCGCTTGGCCAGCTGCCGGGTCGCGATGATGCCCCGCTCCACCATGGTGTCGTAGTCGTACTGCCCATCCAGATAATCCCACACCTGACGATAACCCACGGCCTTGATTGCCGGCAGATCCCGATGGACACCCGCCTGCTCACGCAGCCCCTGGACTTCGTCCACCAGCCCCTGTGCCAGCATCTGGCGGAAACGCTCGGCGATCATGCCGTGCAGCCAGGCTCGGTCCGTGGGCAACAGGGCCGCACTGTAAACCGGCCAGGGCAAGGCACTGAACTCACTCAGACCATCCCGGTTCTGTGTGACAGTTGTATGATGGTCTTCATGAAAGGCAGAGAGGGGGCGACCGGTGACCCGGTAGACTTCCAGCGCCCGCTGCAGCCGCTGACGATCCGTGGGCTTGAGCCGCGCCGCGGTGGCCGGATCGACCTGGGCCAGGGCAGCATGCACCGCCGGCCAGCCCTCAGCCTCGGCCAACGCCGCGATATCAGCCCGCACGGCCGGGTCCGCTTCCGGCAGGGGGGCCAGCCCCTCCACCAACGCCTTGAAATAGAGAATGGTTCCCCCTACCAGCAACGGTAATCGGCCATTCGCATGGATCTGGGTGATCTCCTTCAGGGCATCGGCACGAAAGTCCGCCGCGGAATAGGGCGCATCCAGCTGCCGAAACCCCAGCAACCGGTGCGGCGCCGCCGCCAGCTCCGTGTCGCTGGGCCGTGCCGCCCCGATATTCAG
Source organism: Pseudomonadota bacterium (assembly GCA_036230225.1). Lineage (GTDB taxonomy): Bacteria > Pseudomonadota > Gammaproteobacteria > Pseudomonadales > Alcanivoracaceae > Alcanivorax. The sequence continues at coordinate 17,722 of JAZAJX010000184.1, forward strand.
CCCACGGTACACCAGGGCGGAATCCACGTTGATGATTTCCACGGGCAATGACTGCACGGCCTCAATCGCCAGGGCGGTCTTGCCGGAACAGGTGGGCCCCATCAACAGCGCAACGGGAAGGGTCATTACTGCCCCCGCATGAACAGCCGGTCCAGATCCTTCAGGCTCATCTGGGTCCAGGTAGGCCGACCATGGTTGCACTGCCCGGATCGTTCGGTGGCCTCCATGTCGCGCAGCAGCGCATTCATTTCCGGCAAGGTCAGGCGGCGATTGGCACGCACACTGCCATGGCAGGCCATGGTGGACAGCAGTTCGTCCAGTTTCTGTTCAATGCGTTCACTGCTGCCCTGAGCCAGCAGGTCCGAGAGCACATCGCGCACCATCGCTTCGCTATCACTGTCACGCAGCATGGCAGGCACCTCACGCACCACCAGTGTCTCCGGCCCGGCGCGCTCGACCACAAAGCCCAACCGGGAAAACACCTCTGGCTGCTGCTCGGCAAAGTCGGCTTCCCGGGAAGAGACCGCCAGCGACACGGGTACCAGCAGCGGCTGGCTGCGCACCTTGTCCTCGGACCAACTCTGCTTCAACCGCTCATAGGTGATGCGCTCGTGGGCCGCATGCATATCCACGACCACCAGTCCCTGCTGGTTTTCCGCCAGAATGAAGATGCCATGCAACTGGGCCACCGCATAACCCAGGGGGGGGACAGTTTCCTCTTCCGAGGCCGGCGGCATCACCGGGGCTTCCGCTACCCCGGGCCGCACCAGGGCACCATAGGCATCCGCCTGGCGCGCCCCCTGACCATAGGGATAACCGTTCCCTGCCGGAGGCGTATAGGAAGGACGACCGGCCGGCGCGGACAGGGACATACTCGCCTGACTGGGCGCCGAAGCGGACATGACCGGCTCCCCTTCATCCACCACCGTGGCCGCCGGTGACTGGCCCGGGCGCACGTCGGCAATGGCACGATGCAGCGAGCTGTATAGGAAGCCGTGCACCATGCGCTGCTCCCGGAACCGCACTTCATGTTTGGTGGGGTGCACGTTCACATCCACCTGGGCCGGGTCCAGCTCCAGAAACAGGACATAGGCCGGGTGACGACCATGATAGAGCACATCCGCGTAAGCCTGACGCACCGCGTGGCTGACCACCTTGTCGCGGATCACCCGGCCGTTCACATAGAAATATTGCAGGTCCGCCTGGGAGCGGGAAAAGGTGGGCAGCCCCATCCAGCCGTGCAGACGAATGCCGTCGCGCTCCACTTCCACCGGCACCGCCTGTTCCATGAATCCCTTGCCACACAGCTTGGCCACCCTGGCCGCACGCAAGGTATCGTCGAGCCCTGCCGGCAACTGGTGGAGCACCTTCTGGTTATGGGTGAGACGGAAGGCCGTGTTGAATTCGCTGAGCGCAATGCGCCGGAACACCTCTTCCAGATGGTTGAATTCGGTCTTTTCAGTGCGCAAGAAGCGACGCCGGGCCGGCGTATTGAAAAACAGATCACGCATGGTCACGGTGGTGCCACGGGGGTGCCCGGCAGGCGTCACGGTTGGCGCCATATCGCGGCCTTCCACCTGTACCTGCCAGCCTTCCGCCTCGCCCTCCACATTGCTGGCCAGCGTCAGTCGCGAGACAGAACTGATCGCGGCCAGCGCCTCACCCCGAAAGCCCAGGGTGCCGATGGCTTCCAGATCATCCAGACCGCGAATCTTGCTGGTGGCATGGCGGGACAGGGCCAGAGGCAGGTCATCCCTGTCGATGCCACTGCCGTTATCCCGGACCCGAACCAGTTTGACGCCGCCCTGCTCCACATCCACGGTGATGGATTCCGCCCCGGCATCCAGGGCGTTTTCCAGCAATTCCTTCAGGACAGAGGCGGGGCGTTCCACCACCTCACCGGCAGCGATCTGGTTGGCCAGGCGTGAATCCAGCAGTTGAATCTTAGACAAAACGGTTTCCAGGCTGTCAGGAGCGGGGAATTTTCAGTACCTGTCCGACCATAATGCGATCACCGTTGATCTCGTTGGCGGTGCGAATAGCCTGCTCGGACACACTGTACTGGCGAGCGATTTCCGAGAGTGTATCACCGGGCTGGATACGATACTCCTCCCCGTGCTCGCGACGCTGTGCCGCGTACCAGCTATGCGGCGCCGGGTGGCTCCGGAAATAGGCGTCCACGCCGTTGACGATGGAGCGCGCCAGCTTGCTCTGGTGTGCTGAAGAGCGCAGGTTGCGCTCTTCGTTGGGATTGGAGATAAACCCGGTCTCAACCAGGATGGAAACCATCTCTGGCTCCTTGAGCACGGCAAAGCCGGCCTGCTCCACCCGCTGGCGATTTCCGTGCAACTTGGTCACCTTGTCCATTTCCAGCAGCACCTGCCGCCCCAGATAGAGGCTGCCCGCCATGGAGCCGTTCATGCGCAGGTCCGCCAGCACGCTGAGCAGGGAGCTGTCGTCCTTCTCTTCCTCGTAGACACCGGCCACCCGGTCGGATTCGTTGGCGATCTTCGCCAGATAACGGGCCCGGGCACTGGTGGCACCGCTGCTGGACAGGGCAAACACCGAGGCCCCGTTGGCACGGGGATCGGTGAACGCATCCGCATGAATGGAAATGAACACATCCGCGCCATGGTCTTCCCGGGCAATGCGGCGGCGTTCCGCCAGAGGCACATAGTAATCGCCATCGCGGACCATCACCGCGCGCATACCGGCCTGATCATTGACCAATTTTTCCACCTTCTTGGCGATCTGCAGTACCAGCGTCTTCTCGTAGACACCACTGGGACCACGGGCACCCGGATCCTCGCCACCATGGCCAGCATCAATGGCCACAACCATCAGGCGGGGTTCGCTGGGCGCCTCTTTTTTCTTGGCCGGTTCCGGGCTGGACTTGGCCGCGCTTTGCAGCTCGCTGTCAAACAAATCCACCACCAGACGCCAGCCATGGGGCTCGATGGGCTTGAGCAGATTGGTCCGAGTGCGCACCCCATCCTTCATGTCGAAGACCACACGGGTCTTGTCCGCATGTTTTCCCACGCGAATATTGGCGATGGGACTACTGGCGTAATCCAGCGTGTTGACGTCAAAACCCAGGCTGGCATCCAGCAGATCCAGAACGATACGGTCCGGGTTGGCCAACTTGTCCAGTTTGTGTTCCACCGGTGATGGCAGATCAAACACGATACGGGTGTGGTCCGGCGCCCGGTGCAGGCGCACCGAATCAATGCTGGCCTGGGCTGCCCCCTGGGAGGCCCACACCATGGCAACCATCATCACCAGCCAGGCTGGCAGCCATTTTTTATTGTTGCGTCGCGTCATAGGCCCAATCCAGGGTCGCCTTTCGTCCATGGCCGTCAACGGCCAGTGTAATGGTCAAATCCGGGGATGGCACCACGCCGGCCCCCCGCTCCGGCCACTCCAGCAAACACAGTGCGCCGGAGGCAAAGTAATCCCGCACGCCGATCAGCTCCAGTTCTTCCGGATCGGACAGACGATACAGGTCGAAGTGATAGATATGGACGCCGCCCAGCTCGTAGGGTTCCACAATCGTATACGTCGGGCTCTTTACCGCACCGTCATGGCCCATCCCGCGCAGCATACCCCGCACCAGGGTGGTCTTGCCGGCGCCCAGATCCCCTTCCAGATACACGCAGCCTCCCGCGGTCAGACGGCGGGACAGACTCGCCCCCAAGGCCAGCGTCGCGGCTTCGTCAGGCAGATCCACCTGCTCAACTGTCATCCACTCTTCCTTTCTTCTGCAGGGAAAACGTTCAGTTCAGTGCGTAAAAACGACAACAGGTCCGTGGCCAGCAGTCCCCGGGGGCCGGCCTGCTGCGCCGCGGCATCCGCCGCCCGCGCATGCACCATGGCACCCAGTCGGGCCGCATCATAGCCGCTCAGCCCCTGAGCCCGTAAAGCTGCAATCACGCCCGTCAGCACATCGCCCATGCCCCCGGATGCCATCCCCGGGTTGCCGTCACGAATCAGGGCCCGCTCCCTGTCACCGTGCGGGCCCTCTCCCTGAATCAGGGTGCCCAGGCCCTTTAACAGCACGGTACCGCCATAACGGGCAGACAGACTATCCAGCGCCGCAAAGCGATCACGCTGGATGGCCGCCGCAGAGGCTCCCAGCAAGCGACCCGCCTCACCGGGATGCGGCGTCAGCACCCAGTCACTGTCACCGATTCCCGCATCCTCCGCCATCAGTGTCAGGGCATCCGCGTCCACTACCAGCGGTTTGCCGCTATCCAGGGCCATGGCCAGCAAGGCTCGCCCCCATTCCCCCCGACCCAGCCCGGGCCCGATGGCAATCACGGTGGCCGCCTCCATCAACGGTGCGGCCTCGGCCGCGTCGTCCACTCCCCGGGCCATGATCTCCGGTTGACGGGTAAGCGCCACCGCCACATGTTCCGGCCGGGTAATCAGACTGACCTTGCCGGCCCCACAACGGGCCGCCGCCTGGGCACTCATCACCGGGGCGCCAGCGAAACCATGGTCGCCACCAATCACCAGCACATGTCCATATCGGCCCTTATGACCGTCCGCCCGCCGCACCGGCAGCCGGACAGAAAGATCCGCCGGCACCGGCACCCGGCAATCCGGCGGCACCCGGGTATACACATCCCGGTCCACTTGAAGATCAAAAAAACGCAACTCGCCGGCATGCACCGGTCCCTCGCCCGTGAGCAGGCCACGCTTGAGGCCGATAAAGGTACAGGTCCGATCCGCTTGCAGTACCGCTCCCAGCGGCATGCCCGTATCCGCCCCCAGACCGGAGGGAATATCCAGCGCCAGGCGCGGCACCGGCAACGCATTCAGCGCCGACAGCAACGCGGCCATCCTGTCGCGCAAGGCGCCACTGAGCCCGGTGCCGAGCAAGCCATCCACCAGCAGGTCCACGCTCTCCGGCAGGCTGTCCAGCGTCAGCGGGGTCATGGGGATGCCCGCCTCACGGCAGGATTGCGCCATGGTCAAGGCATCCCCCTGCAATTGTTCCGCAGGCGTGGTGAAATGGATGTGCGGCGCCAGACCCGCGGCATGGGCCAGACGAGCCACCACGTAACCATCCCCACCGTTATTGCCGCCACCACACAGCACCGCAATCCGGCGGGCCTCAGGCCAGCACTGACAAAGTACATCGAAGGCCGCCTCACCGGCGCGGGTCATTAACTCGGCGCCCGGGGTGCCGGCGGCAATGGCCAGGCGGTCCAGCTCCCGGGTTTGGGCGGCGGTATAGAGCGCAGTGGGTAGTCCTGTCATGTTACCCTTCATGATTCACTTTCCAGCATTATATCCCGTCACACCATGGACCTGCAGGCACTCAAAGAAAAGATCCAGCAATGGGGCCGAGAGCTTGGCTTTCAGCAAATCGGCATCGCCGATACGGATCTGCGTGCTGCCGAAGCCGACCTGAAAACCTGGCTGGCAAAAGGCTACCAGGGACAGATGGACTGGATGGCTGCCCATGGCAACAAACGTTATCGCCCCGATGCACTGGAGCCCGGCACCCTGCGGGTCATTTCCGCACGCATGGACTATCTGCCACCGGACACCCAACCGGTAAAGATGCTGCAACAACGGGACAAGGCCTATGTATCCCGCTACGCCCTGGGACGGGATTACCACAAGCTGATCCGCAAACGGTTGGCCATTCTGGCCTCACGCATTCGCGAGGAGGTGGCCGACAGCCAACTGGCCCGTGCCTTTGTGGACAGTGCGCCGGTGATGGAAAAGCCCCTGGCTGCCAAGGCCGGTCTGGGCTGGCAGGGCAAGCACACCCTGGTACTGAATCGCGAGGCGGGAAGCTGGTTTTTTCTCGGCGAGATCTATACGGATCTTCCCCTGCCGGTGGATCAGCCCGGTGAGGATCACTGCGGCAAGTGCCGGGCCTGTATTACGGTCTGTCCGACCGATGCCATCGTGGCGCCCTACCAGCTGGATGCCCGGCGCTGCATCTCCTATCTGACCATTGAGCATGACGGCAGCATTCCCGAAGACCTGCGCAAGGGCATCGGCAACCGCATCTTTGGGTGCGATGACTGCCAGCTCATGTGCCCTTGGAACCGCTTTGCCCAGCACACCGGGGAAGGCGACTTTCACCCCCGTCACGGTCTCGGGGACAGCGATCTGGTTACGTTGTTTATGTGGCGCGAAGAGGAGTTTCTGGAGCGCACCGCCGGTTCGGCGATTCGCCGTGCAGGTTATGGAAAGTGGCTCAGGAACCTTGCCGTGGCCCTGGGCAATGCACCCACCTCAGAGGACGTCACCCAGGCCCTGAAGAAAAGACGCGATTACCCGGACGACACGGTGCAGGAACACGTGCAGTGGGCGCTGAAACAGCACAATGCCTAACCCGCCAGCGCACCGTAGCGAATACCGAGAGAGGCGAAAGTTCAAAGTGTAACGTTGAAAAGCGCGAGCTGGCACGGAGTGTCCTGTGTGGCCTTCTCCGCGCCCATGCCGAGAATCGCGGGCACGCCCCGGGCTCTCTGCGCAAACCAGGACCGCGTGTTCACTTTCAACTTTTGATTTTCAACGGGTTTCATCGCGTCGCCGTCAGGCGTCAGGCGTCAGGCGTCAATAAAATGCTCACGGTAGTACTGCAGCTCGGCGATGGATTCGCGAATATCGTCCAGTGCCAGGTGTTTGTTTTCCTTTTTAAAGCCTTCCAGAATCTCCGGCTTCCAGCGTCGTGCCAGCTCTTTCAGGGTGGACACGTCCAGGTTGCGGTAGTGAAAGAAGGCTTCCAGCTCTGGCATGTAATTGGCAAGAAAGCGCCGATCCTGGCAGATACTGTTGCCGCACATGGGCGACATGCCGGCTTCCACATAATCCTGGAGAAAATCCAGCGTCTGAGCCTGGGCCTGCATCTCGCTGAGTCGGCTTTCCTTCACCCGCGCCACCAGACCGGAATTGTTGTGATGGGTCGTGTTCCATTCGTCCATGCCATCCAGCAACGCATCACTCTGATGCACTGCCAACACCGGCCCTTCCGCCAGAACATTCAGCTGCGCATCAGTCACGATGGTGGCGATTTCGATGATGCGGTCGTTTTCCGGGCTCAGGCCAGTCATTTCCAGATCGATCCAGATCAGGTTGTTGCGTTTATCGGTCATGAGTCGGCATCTCTTCGCTACGCGGGTTAATGGCCGCATGGTAGCATGGCCACACCTGAAAACCGGAAGATACCGACGACACCGTGGCCAAACGCAAACTCAACCGGCGCCAGCGCTGGCGTATCGAAAAGATCCAGGCGGAAAAACGCGAACGCGCCCAGCGCCGTAACCAGCAGCTGGAAGAGCTGGTCGCCGATGATCTCGGCGATGAACAGACCGGCATCATCACCGCTCACTTTGGCCAGCAGGTACAGGTGGAAAGTCAGGGCGGCGAAAGCCGGCGTTGCCATTTCCGCGCCACGCTCGAGCAGTTGGTGGTGGGTGACCGGGTGATCTGGCAGCCGCCCAAGAGTGAAGGACTGGGCGTGGTCGTGGCCATCGAGCCCCGCGACACGGTGCTCAAGCGCCCCGACCCCTACGGTAATCTCAAACCCGTGGCCGCCAATGTGGAACAGATGCTGGTGGTGTTCGCCCCCCTGCCGACCCCCTCCAGCACCCTGCTGGACCGTTATCTGGTTGCCGCTGAACTGTCCGCCATCCCTGCCACCCTGGTGCTCAACAAGGCCGACCTGATCGACGACGAACTACGGCCGTTCATTGATGACCTGAAAGCCATGTACGAGACGCTGGATTATCCGGTAATGGAACTCAGTGCCCATGACCCGCAGGGGCTGGCTCCCCTGCACGAAGCACTCAAGGGCAAGATCAGTGTGTTCGTGGGGCAATCCGGGGTCGGCAAGTCCTCCCTGGTCAACGCGGTATTGCCGGAGGCCGAACTGGACGTGGGCGACCTGTCGGCCACCTCGGGGCTGGGCCAGCACACCACGGTCACCGCCAGGCTGTTCCATCTGCCCACCGGCGGCGAACTGATCGACTCCCCCGGTATCCGTGAATTCGGCCTCTGGCATATCAGCGAGGACGAACTGCTGCACGGCTACCGGGAACTTTCCGAACTGGCAGGCCACTGCAAGTTCCGCAACTGCTCCCACCGCAATGAGCCGGGCTGCGCCTTTCTGGAAGCCGCAGAGAGTGGTGCCATCAGCGAGGAGCGCCTGGAAAACTTCTACCAGATTGCCGACACCCTGGATGAGGAGGGGCGGGACCGATACTCAAGTTGACAGCGAAACCCCGGCTACCAGAACGCCGTTATATCAGGAATAATGGGCGCCCAAGACGCGCTGTTTTTATTTTTTAGCTGTCAACTGTCCACTATCAACTATCAACTGCCTTTTATGCTCCCTCTACTGCTAGAACCCGCCGAACTCGCCAAGCACCTTGGTGATGACAAGCTGCTGATCATCGATCTGAGCAAGCCCACCATCTATGTGCAGGCCCATGTGCCCGGGGCGATTCATTTGGACTTCAAGCGACTACAAACCGGAGCACAGCCGGCACCGGGGATGATCCCGGATGACGACACCCTCGGCGACCTGTTTTCCGGGCTGGGCCTGACCCCGGACACGCATGTAGTGGCTTACGATGATGAAGGCGGTGGCTGGGCCGGACGCCTGTTGTGGACCCTGGATGCCATCGGCCACAAGCACTACAGCTACCTGAACGGCGGCATCCATGCCTGGCTGGCTGAAGGACACCCCACCAGCAGCGAGTCCACCGAGCCCAAAGCCAGTGATTATGAAGTCGCTGCCCACGACCCGCTCACCGAAGTCGACCTGGATTACCTGCTGGCCCATTACCAGGACCCCGGAGTGGCCATCTGGGATTCCCGCTCGGAAGAAGAATTCTCCGGCGTGCGCGCCTTTGCCCAGAAGGCCGGACACATTCCCGGCGCCATTCACTACGAATGGACCGACCCCATGGACAAACAGAACAACCTGCGCCTGCGACCGCTGGATGACATTCGTGCGGAACTGGAAGCCCGTGGCATCACGCCCGACAAGGAAGTGATCTGCCACTGCCAGACTCACCATCGCTCCAGCTTTTCCTGGCTGGTGGGCAAGATACTGGGCTACCCGACCCTGCGAGGCTATGCCGGCTCATGGGCGGAATGGGGAAATCACCCTGATACCCCGGTGGAAAAAGACGCTTGAGGCCCCCGCAAGCATTTGCCAACTGACATCAAGGATGCTCCATTGAACTGGCGTGACAAACTCTTCGTTACCCTGCAATACCTGGTACCTCAGCACGGCCTGTCCCGACTGGTGGGCACCCTGGCACGCAGCGAAGTGCCGTGGATCAAGACCACTTTCATCAACCTGTTCATGAAACGCTTCGGCATTGACCTGTCGGAAGCGGAAATCGAAGATCCGGACCGGTTCGAGACCTTCAACGCCTTCTTTACCCGGGCATTGAAACCGGAGGCCCGCCCCCTGGAAGCCGCTGACGTCAACGACATCGCCTGCCCGGCGGACGGCGCCGTCAGCCAACTGGGCGCCATCCGCGCCAATCAGGTCTTCCAGGCCAAGGGCCACGACTACTCCCTGTACGATCTGGTGGGCGGTGACAGCGCCCTGGCCAGCGAATTCACCAACGGCCAGTTCGCTACCATCTACCTGTCTCCCCGGGATTACCATCGTGTGCACATGCCTGTCTCCGGCACCCTGCGCGAGACCCGCTATGTGCCCGGCGACCTGTTCTCGGTCAACGAGGCCACCGCCAACGGCGTGCCCAACCTGTTTGCCCGTAACGAGCGGCTGGTGTGTATCTTCGATACCGAGCGCGGCCCGGCGGCGGTGATTCTCGTGGGCGCCATGATCGTGGCCGGTATTGAAACCGTGTTCAGCGGTCAGGTCACCCCGCTTCCCAAGCAGGTAGTAAGCACCGACTACCAGCGCAATACCCCTATTACTCTGGAAAAGGGTGAAGAACTCGGTCGTTTCCTGCTGGGCTCCACGGTGGTGCTATTGTTCCCGGAAGGCCGGGCGAACTTCGAGGCCGACCTGAAAGCCGGCAGCCTGGTGCGGGTGAAAGGCAAACTGGGACGCTACCGCGACTAGCAGGCTGCTGAAACGCCTGCTAGAGCCCCTCTGCAATTCAGGGCCGTCGTTCCCACGCCGGCCCCCTCTCCCGAACAGAAACACGGCTATCATTTTCGTTTACCGCATTTCGTCATTTCCTGCAATGACCCGGATTTGCCGAGTGTCCCGCCTGACATCAGGCCCGGTCCGCAAAGCAACTGCAGATTGCCGCATCTTCCCTACAATGGCCGGCCACTGAATCAAGCACCGGTGTAACCATGATCACTGACACCCTGCAACAGGCCTTTCAAAACACCACCCGCCCCTGGCGTCAGCGCCTGGACAATGGCCGTGCCCGGCTATTCCAGGCAGATGCCCTGAGCCAGGCGGAGCAAACCCCCTACGAGGTGTTATTCGACGATGGCCTGGTCAAGCTGCGCTATTACCCGCCGCTACAGGAGAACGCCATCCCGCTCACGGACGGCACCGTAATGCCGGTCAACCGGGAGACCCAGCGCACCCCGTTGGTGCTGGTGGCACCGCTGGCGGTGAACATGCTGATCTACGACCTGTTTCCCCAGCGCAGTCTGGTCCGCTACCTGCGTGCCCGCGGCTTTGAACTCTACATGGTGGACTGGGGGCGGCCAGGCAAACACCACAATCACCTGAGCCTGAGCAGCTATTTCGCCGATTACCTGCCCAAATTGCTGGTTCAGGTCCGCCAGCACAGTGGTAAACAGGCACTCAGCCTGCACGGCTGGAGCTTTGGCGGCCTGTTCAGCCTCTGCTACACCGCCCTGGGCAAGGACCCGGACATCAAGAACCTGGTATTGGTCGGCGCCCCCACGGACTACCACCGTAACGGTGCCCTGGGCGCCCAATACCGGCGTTTCAGCCGGCGGGCCAAGTGGATCCGCCGCTCCACCGGGCTGCGCATTCATGACGTGCCGGCCGGGCTGCTCCGTTCACCGGGGTGGGTCAACAGCCTGGCATTCAAACTCACCAACCCGGTGGGCAGCCTGCAGGGCTAGTGGAATCTGGTGAAGAACCTGCACGACCGGGATTTCGTCTCTGCCCATGCCACCAACGGCGCCTTCCTGGATGACATGGTCGCCTATCCCGGCGGCGTGATTCAGGACATCATTCGCTACCTGTGGACTGACAACGTGGTCGCCCATGGCCAGCTTCCCATGGAGGGCACCGACGGCCACCTGAACCAGGTCACCGCCAACGTACTCAATATTACCGGCGCCAATGACCCCATCGTGACCGCGGAATGCAGCCAGGCCATGGAGCCGCTGATCCGTAGCAAGGACAAGACCTTCGTGACCATCGACGGCGGTCACATGGGCATTCTGGGCAGCGCGGCGGCGCAGAAACAGAGCTGGGGGCGAATCGCCGACTGGCTGATCGAGCGGGATTGAGCCGCTGCGAGCTTCCAGGCAGGCGTGGCCTCACTCATCGCATTGTGCCGTGCCCCCGTTTTTTGTAGGAGCCCATGCCTGCTGGCGAGCCGAGCGTAGCGAGGCGGCAAAGCACCATTGTTTCTGGAGGGACCTGTCGAGCTTTGGGGCGCCTGATCGCCCACCGATCGCTTTCCGCGCAAGCGCGGTTCGCGGCTCAAGCGTTGGTATTCGCTCTGCTCACCCTTCGGGCCGCACTGAACTACGTGCGTCTCTCCGCTGCGCTCCGTTCCTACAGCGCCTTCGTTGAAATGGCAGACTACGAGGAACTTTCCAACCTTTGCCTATCCAACGAGCGTAGCTCGTAGCTCGTAGCTCGTAGCTCGTAGCTCGTAGCTCGTAGCTCGTAGCTCGTAGCTCGTAGCTCGTAGCTCGTAGCTCGTAGCTCGTAGCTCGTAGCTGTCATGTAAACGACACTCAATCCCCCTAGGCTGTTATTCAATGTTATGGATAGCCGTCTACCCTTCATGCCCCGCCTGCTGATTCTGTTTCCCTGTAGCCACCTGGGCAACCTGCTGATTGCCCTTCCCCACCTGCACGCCATGCTGGCCGCTCATCCACAGGCCTTGCTGATCGTCAGTCAACGCTACCAGAGGCTGGTGGAACAGAGCCTGCCTGGCGAAACCCGGCTGCTCTACTATCCGGAACAGGCACTGTCCCGGGACGCTCCCCTACCGCAACGGGTTCGCAGCTATCTGGCACTGCTGTTTGCCATGCGCAAATTCCGGCCCGACGTGACCGTGGACATCGAGGGGGAACAGAAATCCGCCACCCTCGCACGCTTGAGTGGTGCCCGCCGCCGCCTTGGCCCGCAACGCCGCCATGGAAAATGGTTCTACACCGATGCCCTGCAACCGGAATGGTTCGGCCATCGCTGGCAGGCCTATGCCAGCCTTAGCCAACCTGCCGCAGCGCCACCGGCACACTATTTGCCGCTCTGCGCGTCTGCCACCGACAGCAACGAGGTAGAGAGCCTGCTGGCGGCAACGGCCCCCGGGGCGCGGCTGATTGCGATCCACGCCGGCGCCACCAAAACCTACAAGATCTGGCATGCGGAACAATTTGCCGCCCTGTGCCAACGCTTGCGCCGGGCGGGTTGCACCCCGCTCCTGGTTGGTGCCGGTCGCAAGGACCGCCGGCAGATTGCCCGTATACAGGGTTTTCTCAACACGCCGGCCATAACGCTGTGCGACCAGCTCAGTCTGGGTGGGCTGGTCGCCTTACTGAAACGCTGCCGAGGCTTTATCGGCAACGACAGCGGCCCCATGCACCTGGCAGCTGCCTGCGGCGTACCGACCGTGGCGCTGTTCGGCCCCACCGACGACAGTCTCTGGCATCCTCTCTCAGCGCACGCCCGCGTTCTGCGCTGGCAGCAATGCGACCCGCGCTGCGAGCGCAACAGCTGCGCGCTGGACAGTTACCCCTGCCTGCAGCGGATTACCGTGGATCAAGTGATGGACACGCTGACCGCTCTTGGGGTAGTGACACCCCCGGAACCCGGTGTCCTGATACGCGCGCGCCTTTCCTGACATCCACAAGGGTAAAAAAAACCGTGATGCGCAGGCACATCACGGT
>JAZAJX010000185.1:0-13587 GCA_036230225.1 Pseudomonadota bacterium
CAGCTTAAACCCATTGGCCGGATATCAGGTGCAGTGTGACGGCCTGGTTTTCACGGTGGGGCTGCGCTACGACTTCTCACCCGCCGACACCAACGAAACGCGCCGCGCCCCGTTGGGGCGCGGCGCGTTGCCGTGAGAATCGTCGGTTTATGGGCTGCAATCCGGAAAAGGAGCCCCGCCGGTGACGCAGACCAAACGCCATAGCTTAGGAGATCAGAGGAAGAAGCTGCCTGCAGCCTCCGGCGGGTATTTCACTATAAGCAGGCCGCTGCCGGCATCGGAAGCCCCTGTTTAGAACCATTTGGAATCAATGCTGCCCAGCAGCCATCGCGACGTCGCTTATCTCTTTATAATCAGCAGCTTGCAAACTATCAAAAAAAACGAACAATGGCCGTTCTGGCGGCTGCCCCCACCCACTGAGCAAGCGGTTGAAAACCTCCTTGCAGACCCAGCGCAGCCTGAAGGGACGTTCGGGCTGGTTCGCGAGGGGCTTTTCAACAGCCTGCCAGCAATTGATTCGCCCCCGCCGGTGCATTACTGTTGCCGCCGGACATACCGGCCCCATACCGCCCGAATCGCCTGTTCACCTGCTATCATCCCCCTGAGCGCATGATGGCAAACATGCAGGCCAGGAGACTGACATGGCAAAGCAGGCAGCCCCCGCGCTGGAAACCGCACTGGACAACCTGGAATCCCTGGTAGAGCGCATGGAATCCGGTGATCTGACACTGGAAGAATCCCTCAAGGCCTTCGAGGAAGGGGTTCGCCTGTCCCGGGAGTGCCAGCAGGCCCTGCAACAGGCCGAGCAGAAAGTGCGCATTCTGCTGGAACAGAATACGGATGCCGAGCCGGCGCCCTTTGCCGGTGACGACAATGGCCAATAATTTCGCAGCGCTGGATCAGCTGGGGGAAACCAGCCGGGCGCGCCTGGAACACACCCTGGATACTCTGGTTCCCGCCATTAGCGCGGCCCCGCGGCTGAGCCAGGCCATGCGCTATGCCGCCCTCAGCGGCGGCAAACGCATCCGGCCCCTGCTGGTCTATGGTGCCGCCACGCTGGCCGGCGCTCAGCCGGAGCAGGCCGATGTGCCTGCGGCGGCCGTGGAACTGATTCACGCGTATTCATTGGTCCACGACGATCTGCCCGCCATGGATGACGATGACCTGCGCCGTGGCCAGCCCACCTGTCACAAGGCATTCGACGAGGCCACCGCCATCCTGGCCGGAGACACCCTGCACACCCGCGCCTTCGAGCTGTTGTCCAGTAACGGGCATTATCGCCCGGATACCCGCATCGCCATGATCCGCCATCTGTGTCAGGCCGCCGGCGTGGATGGCATGGCCGCCGGCCAGATGCAGGACATGCTGGCACAGGGCCAACAGCAGACTGTGGCGGCACTGGAAGAAATGCACTATCTGAAAACCGGCCGCCTGATCACCGCCAGCCTGCAACTGGGCTACTTCGCCGCCGAGGCGGATGCCCCTTCGCTGCTTGACGATCTCACACGCTTTGGCGATGCCATCGGGCTGGCCTTCCAGATTCAGGATGACATTCTGGATATCACCGCCGGCACCGAACAGCTTGGCAAGCCCTCCGGCTCTGACGAGAAACTGCAGAAAAGCACCTTTCCGTCCCTGCTGGGGCTGGCACAAAGCCAGCAGCGCGCCCGGGAGCTATGCCAGCAGGCCCAGCAGACCCTGGCCGGCTACGGTGAACGTGCCAATCCATTGCAACAATTGGCACAGTACATCATTTCCCGCGATCACTGACGACTGACGCCCGGTAAAGGTATACTAGACCCTCACTTCGCCGTGCATTTCAGGCTGCAACCCCCTATGCCCAAGACATTTACGCAAATCCCGCTGACCCGACCGGCCACTCCGCTGCTGGATACCCTGACCAGCCCTGCCGAGTTGCGACGGCTGCCGGCGCACCGGCTGGAACAGGTGGTCGATGAACTGCGTGAATACCTGCTTTACGCCGTGGGCCAATGCGGCGGTCATTTCGGTGCCGGGTTAGGTGTGGTGGAGCTGACTGTCGCGCTCCATTACCTCTATAACACCCCTGACGATCGCCTGGTGTGGGATGTGGGGCACCAGTGTTACCCGCACAAGATCCTCACCGGGCGGCGTGAAGCCCTGACCAGCATCCGCCAGCAAGACGGCTTGTCCGGGTTCCCCAAACGCAGCGAATCCGAGTACGACACCTTCGGCGTGGGGCACTCCTCCACCTCCATCAGTGCCGCACTGGGTATGGCGCTGGGGGCGGAAATGGCCGGCAGCGACCGACGCGCAGTGGCGATCATCGGCGATGGTGCCATGACTGCCGGCCAGGCGTTTGAAGCCATGAGCCATGCCGCCCATACCCGCTCCAATCTGCTGGTGATCCTCAACGACAACAACATGTCGATCTCCCACAACGTGGGCGGGCTTTCCAACTACTTTGCCCGTATCTGGGCCAGCAAGAGTTACATCGCCCTGCGAGAAGGGGGCAAGAAGGTGCTCTCCACCATGCCGGCGGCCTGGGATTTCATCCGCCGCACGGAAGAGAGCATGAAGAACATGGTGAGCCCGGACATGTTGTTCGAGGCCATCGGCTTCAATTACATCGGCCCCATTGATGGCCACAATGTGGACGAACTGGTACGCACCCTGGGTAACATGCGGGCCCTGGAAGGCCCCCAGCTGCTGCACATCTACACCACCAAGGGCAAGGGGTTTGCCCCCGCCGAAGCGGACCCGGTGGGCTACCACGCCATCAACAAGATCGAACCCAAACCCAAGGTCCAGGTGGCCGTTCCCAGCCAGCCCAAGAAACCCAAGTATCAGGACATCTTCGGCCAGTGGCTGTGCGATATGGCCGAGCAGGATCCGCGTCTGGTAGGTATCACTCCCGCCATGTGCGAAGGCTCCGGCATGGTGGCATTCAGCCAGCGCTTCCCGGACCGTTACCACGACGTGGCCATCTGCGAGCAGCACGCGGTCACCCTGGCCGGCGGCCTGGCCTGTGAAAACCAGAAGCCGGTCGTGGCCATTTATTCCACCTTCCTGCAGCGCGGGTACGATCAATTGATCCATGATGTCGCCCTGCAGGATCTGGACGTGACCTTTGGTCTGGACCGAGCAGGCCTGGTCGGCGAAGACGGTGCCACCCACGGCGGAGTCTTTGACCTGGCTTACCTGCGCACTGTGCCCAACATGATCATCGCCGCCCCGTCCGACGAGAATGAATGCCGGCAGCTACTCTATACCGCCTATCAGCACGAAGGTCCGGCCGCCGTCCGTTACCCCCGTGGCACCGGGCCCGGCGCCGCCATCGAGCAGACCATGGAAGCGTTGCCCATTGGTCAGGCCAGGCTCCTGCAGGACGGCCAACAAGTGGCCATCCTGGCCTTCGGCGCCCTCACGCCAGCCGCCCTGGAGGCCGGCAAGGCGCTCAACGCTACCGTACTGGACATGCGCTGGGTCAAACCCCTGGACCGGGATGCCATCCTCAAGGCCGCCGCCAGTCACGCTCTGCTGGTGACCGTGGAAGATCATCAGCGCATGGGCGGCGCCGGCTCTGCCGTGAACGAACTGCTCCACGAAGAGGGACTGGTCATTGATGTGCTGAATCTGGCCCTGCCGGACCACTTCATTCATCACGGCAAACGGGATGTGCTGTTGGCCGAAGCCGGACTGGATGCGCAGGGCATCGAGACGCAGATTCGCACGCGCCTGAACGACCAGCAGCGCCTTCGCGAGGCACGCTGATCCGGGGAAGTCACTTCAATCGTCCTTGACCAGGCGGACCCGGGGCGGCGGCTCGAACAAACGCCAGGTGTCGCGCCCTCCCTGCTTGGCCTGGTAGAGAGCACGGTCTGCCCCGTCCAGCAACGCCTGGGCGGTATGACCCGGCGCCGGTATCTGGACCGCAATCCCCACACTGACGGTCACCTCCCCCATGCCCGGGTTATAGGCATGGGGGATCGCCAGAGCGCGAATGGAGCGGCACATCCGCGAAGCCAGCTGCTGGGCATCTCCTTCGCCGGTACCCGGGTACAGCATGACGAATTCCTCGCCCCCGAACCGGGCCACCAGATCCCCGCCCCGGCGTCCGTAGCGACGCAACTCATTGGAGAGCTGCTGCAGGCACTTGTCTCCCTGCAGATGGCCGTAATGGTCGTTATAGGCTTTGAAGCAATCCACATCTACCAGCATGATGGTCAGCGGCTGCCCATCGCGCTGACAACGTCGCCACTCCCGGTCCAGCGCTTCATCAAAGTAACGCCGGTTAGCCAGGCCGGTCAGGCTGTCCTCACGACTGAGCCGGTGCAACCGTTCCGCCAGCGCCTGGGTACGCTGTTGCTGGCGCAGCAATTGTGACTGGTTGAAGAACAACAACCGGTGGCGGACCTCCGAGGTGTAGCACAGAAACATACCCAGCAGGCTCACCCCGGTATAGGTCCGGTGTGCCACCTGCCAGTCCACGCCGTGGCCAAAACGCTCCGACAGCCACCAGCCCAGCAGGCCTCCGCCCCAGCACGCGACAACCGCCACCGGGAAACGCAGCCCCACCATGGCATAAATGATCACCAGGGCATAAATGACGGAGACATGGGCCAGCTGCACCGCTACCGGGCTATCGATAAAACCGGGAATGGCCATGGACACTGCCACCGCCAGGAAGCTGCCAATACCGGCGTACCAGGGGAAAAACCGATCCAGGGCGTGGATCTGGGCCATCCCCCCGGCCAGCAAGACGATAATGCCCACCCACAGATAGGTGGCCAGCCAGCGCCCTCGCACGGCCTCCGGGGCCAGCGCATAGATACCGGTTATCAGCAGGATATAAAGCAGAAGGATATAAAAGGCATTGACACGGAAGGCCGCCACGGCTTCACGGCACTGGAAGTCGCGGTATTCCTTTTCCAGACGCCGGGGAAAACGTAACCAGCGCACCCCCGGAACCACCACCCGCCGCGAGCGGGGATCGGCATCCGACATGGCATATCCTTGCCTGAAATGATTGTTTGTTCTCCGTTCAGGCTAGAAGCTAGCCTTCGCTGGCACCATCCTTTTCGCGCCAGCGGTAGTAACAAAACGATATCAGGTAAACCATTGCGGCAGAAAGACAATCAATAGCTGCATCACCACCGCCGCGTACACACCCGCCAGCAGATCGTCCACCATGATACCGAGCCCACCCTCCACCCGGCGGTCCAGCCAGCCGATGGGCCACGGCTTGATAATGTCAAAGACGCGGAAGGCCACGAAGCCAGCCAGCGCGCCCCACCAGGTCACCGGCACCGCAATCATGGTGATCAACAGCCCGGCAATTTCATCCCAGACAATGCCCGGATGGTCGTGCACGTTCATGTCATGGGATGTCTTGCCACACAAATAGGGGCCGACGAGGATCACCGCTACCGTCACCATCAGGTAGCCCCACAGGGGCAGCTGGGCACACAGCCACCAGATGGGCATGGCGGCCAGGGTTCCGAAGGTGCCCGGTGCAATGGGGGCCAGCCCGGAGCCGAACCCGAAGGCCAGAAAGTGCACCGGATTTGTCATTTTGGGGCGTTTCAGTTCCATTTATTCTCCGCTAACACGGGACCAACATGAGGATGACCCAGTCCGGCACGGCAAGACACACCGGCGCTTGCTCGTCAAAAATGTCGCCAACCAGACGCATCCAGCGACAGATATTCACCTTGCTCTCTTTTCAGTCGCAAGCCGGGCTCCCGCTCAACGGTACCCAGCCGATAGCAACCTGGCGGCACAGCCCGCTCCGGGGATTGCGTGAACAGCAACAAATAATCATCGCCACCCTGCAATTGCAGCCGGCGCTGCTCCTCCACCGAACAGGCGCCCAGCGTCTCGCTTCCCAGCGGCAGCGCGGCCTCGTCCAGACAGGCACCCAGTCCACCGGAGGCCGCCAGAATATGGCCCAGATCCGACAGCAAACCATCGGAAATATCGATACAGGCGGAGGCCTGCCCACGCAGGGCCTTTCCCAGCCCAAGCTGAGGTTGCGGCCGACGAAAATGGGCAATGGCCGGCCCGCTGCGCCGTCCCTGCAGCCACTGTTCCAGGCCCAGCACGCCTGCCCCGGTGACGCCACCCACACAGATGGCATCGCCGACCCGGGCACCGGAACGACGCAGCGCCTGCCCCAGCGGCACACTCCCCGTGGCCTGGATGGAAACCGCCAGGGGCCCACGGGTAATATCTCCGCCCACCAGCGCAATTCCTGCCTCATCGGCCAGCGCAAACAAGCCTTTCGAGAAACCGGCCAGCCAGGCTTCATCCACCGTCGGCAAGGTCAGTGACAGCAGAAACCAGAGCGGATCGGCGCCCATGGCAGCCAAATCAGACAGGTTCACCGCCAGACAACGGTAGCCCACATCGGAGGCATCCATGTCCGCAGGGAAATGCCGATCCGCCAGGCTGGTATCCTGCGTCATGACCAGTTGCTGCCCGGGGGGCGGGGAAAGGATCGCCGCATCATCGCCAGGGCCCAGCTCCACGCCGGGCCCGGCAACCTGTGCGTCACGATGAAAGTAGCGCCGGATCAGCGAAAACTCATCCAGCGCCTTGCCGGCATCAGTCATTCGACAAGCATACGCGACCGTTGTCAGTCGCGGGAGGGGCGTTCGGCGGCTTCCGCGTAGCGCAACTTGCGCGCCAGCTTGTCGAGCACACCGTTGACGTACTTGAAGGAATCATCCGCGCCAAACACCTTGGCCAGTTCGATCCCCTCATTGATCACCACCCGGTAAGGCACATCCAGGCGTTCCTTGAGCTCAAAGGCCCCCAGCCGCAGGATGGCCTTTTCCACCTGAGACAGCTCTTCCACGCGACGATCCAGGAAGGGGGACAGCAGCTCATCCAGCTCGTTGACCTGCGCCGGCACCCCATGCAGCAAATCATGAAAATACTGGCGATCTGCCTTGGCGAAGTCCTGATTGGCCAGGAACTGGGCTTCAATATCAGAGACTGCGGCGCCCGCCAGCTGCCACTGATACAGGGCCTGCATGGTGAACCGCCGCGCCTTGCGGCGGGCACTGGGTGTGGAAGGATTGTTCATGCTGCCTCAATGTCGGAAGTGGGCGGGACGCCTGCGCCCCGCGCCGCGTCCCGGATAATTACAGAGCCTTAAACAGGGAGACCATTTCCAGCGCGCTCATGGCGGCTTCTGCCCCCTTGTTGCCGGCCTTGGTGCCGGAACGCTCGATGGCCTGCTCGATGGTGTCCACGGTCAGCACACCGAACACCACTGGCACCCCGGTGGCATTCTGCACCGCCGCAATACCCTTGGCCGCTTCACCCGCCACGTATTCGAAGTGAGCCGTCCCACCGCGAATCACGGCGCCCAGCGTAATGACCGCATCGTAATCACGCTTCTCGATGATCTTTTTCACCGCCACCGGCAACTCCCAGGCACCGGGGACACGGATGATCTCGATATCATCGCGGCTGACACCGTGACGCACGAGGGCATCCACCGCCCCTTCCAGCAGGGCTTCCACCACGAAGCTGTTGAAGCGGGCCACAACGATACCGTAGCGGCCGCCCACGTTGTTCAGAGTGCCTTCCAGAGTCTTGATGTTCTGCATACTGTTTTCCTGTCATCCGACGGCGAGCGCGCCGCGTGTGTTTCGGTTTCGACGCGCCGCGCCTTAACTGTCTGCTTCCACGTACTCGGTGATTTCCAGATCGAAACCACTGAGCGCGTTGAACTTCATCGGTGAGCTGAGCAAGCGCATCTTGCGCACGCCCAGTGCCTTGAGAATCTGGGAGCCGGTGCCGATGTTGCGGTAGGCACGGGATTCGCCCTTGGGTTTGGCCGCGGTGCCGCCAAAGAAGCTCTCCAGGCGCTCCACGGTGTCCTGGGATTCATAATCCTGGCCGAGAATAATCACCACACCGGCATCCGCCCCGGAAACGGCTTCCAGCACCCGGTGCATGTTCCAGCCGGTGCGACCATTCATCTTGGCACTCATCAGATCCCGCAGGGGATCGACCTGGTGGACCCGTACCGTCACTTCCTTGTCTTCACGAATCTCGCCTTTCACCAGCGCCACGTGTGTCAGGCCGTCTACCGTGTCACGGAACGCCACCAGACGGAAATCGCCATACCAGGTGTCCAGCGCGTTATCGGACACCTGCTCAATGGTTTTCTCATTAAGCGCGCGGTACTGAATCAGGTCGGCGATGGTGCCGATTTTCAGTGCGTGCTCCTTGGCAAACACTTCCAGGTCTTCCCGGCGCGCCATGGAACCGTCTTCGTTCATGACCTCGCAGATCACCCCGGCAGGCTCGCAACCAGCCAGCATGGCCAGGTCACAGGAGGCCTCGGTGTGACCCGCACGGCGCAGTACACCGCCGGGTTCCGCCATCAGCGGGAAAATGTGGCCGGGCTGAACGATATCGTAGGCACGGGCATTACGGGCCACGGCGGCCTGCACGGTACGGGCACGGTCCGCGGCGGAAATGCCGGTGGTCACCCCTTCCCGGGCCTCAATGGACACGGTGAACTTGGTGCCAAAACCGCTGCCGTTGCTCTGCACCATCAAGGGCAGCTCCAGCAGCTCACAACGCTCCCGGGACATGGGCATGCAGATCAGGCCACGACCGTATTTGGCCATGAAATTGATGGCCTCGGCGGTCACGTGCTCGGCGGCCATGACCAGATCCCCTTCGTTTTCCCGGTCTTCATCATCCATCAGGATGACCATCTTGCCCTGACGAATGTCTTCGATCAGTTCTTCAATACTGTTGAGCTGCATAGATTACTCGCTGTTGGAGTTGCACGTTTCAAGTGACAAGTTGCCACGCAGATCAGCGCCAAACGATCTTCCCGTTTGTTGCTCTGCGGGCACGGCCAATCAATTTCCGACACCCATTGACGCGCCTTTCAACTTGTCACTTGCAACTTTCAACTGCCCTTTAAAAACCCGTTTTCCGCCAGAAACGCCATGGAAATGCCTTCAGAGCTGGTCTCGGCGGCCTTCTCTCCCAGCAGCAGGCGTTCCAGGTAGCGGGCGATTATATCAACTTCCAGGTTCACTGGCGTCCCCACCTTCCATTGACCGATGGTGGTGACATCCTGGGTATGGGGAATGATGTTCAGGGAAAACACCGCCCCGGAGACGCTATTCACCGTCAGACTGATACCGTCTACGGTGATGGAACCTTTGTGGGCAATGTATTTGGCCAGATCCGCAGGCGCTTCAATGTCGATACGCACGGAACGGGCATCCTGCGTCATCTCGACGATCTTGCCGAGCCCATCCACATGGCCGCTGACCAGATGGCCCCCCAGTCGAGAAGACGGGGTCAGCGCCTTTTCCAGGTTCACCGTGCTGCCCACGCTGATCTGCTTCAGAGAAGTGAGTGACAGGGTTTCCCCGGACACATCCGCCTCAAAGGCGCCACCGGGCAAGGCCGTAGCGGTCAGGCAGACGCCATTGACCGCAATGGAGTCACCCAGCTGCACATCGGAAAAGTCCAGATCATCACTCTGAATCAGCAGGGTCACATCGCCGCCCTTGGGGGTCATGGATGCCACCTTGCCCATGGCTTCAATAATGCCGGTAAACATGGAAAACCTCTTGGAGAAGCAAGTTTCAAGTTACAAGATTCAACGCGGCTAACGCCGTGCAATACGGCTAATCTCAACCGCCGCGTTTGTCGCCATTACAACCCCGCGAGCACGGCCTTTGCGAAGTGACACCCTCTCCCGCGCCTTGCAACTTTCAACTTGAAACTTGCAACTCATCAGGAACCAGCGTCAGGCGAAGATCACCGCCCACCATGCGCACATCCTGCCACTGCAGCGACACTTTCTCGCTCATGCTGGCCAGCTGCGGCAGGCCCAGCAGCGGGCGCGCCGACGACCCCAGCAGGGCCGGCGCCATATAGACGATCAACTCGTCAAACAGGCCTTCGCGGACAAAGGCCCCGGCCAGCGTGGCGCCACATTCTACCAGTACTTCGTTGCATTCGCGCCGGTTCAATTCCTTGAGGAGTTGCTGAAGATCGATGCCGGATCCGGAGGCCGGCAGATGGATGACTTCTGCGCCAGCGGATTCCAGCGCATTTTGCCGCCCCGGATGCTGCTCGCCAGCCACCAGCAGACAGTGCCCGGGGGCGCTGACCACGGGCACATCCGGGGGGGTTTTCAGGGTGCGATCAAGAATGACTCGCAGAGGCTGACGCACCCAGTCGGTTCCCCCCGGCGCCCGATAGTCCCCCCGGGCCCATTGATGGGGACGCACCGTATAGGAGGGGCGGTCCGCCAGCACCGTTCCCACACCGGTAATCACCGCCGAACTTCGCGCCCGCAGCCGTTGCACATCCTCACGGGCCGCCGGGCCGGTGATCCACTGGGACTCCCCGCTGGCCATGGCGGTACGGCCATCCACACTGGCGGCGATCTTGATCCGGATATAGGGGCGCTGGCGAGTCATGCGTGATACGAACCCGGGGTTCAGTGCCAGCGCCTCCCCTTGCAACAACCCGGAAGCCGTCTCGACCCCTGCCCCCCGAAGCCGCGCCATGCCCTGCCCCGCCACCTGCGGGTTGGGATCTTCCATGGCGGCGATAACCCGGGCCACCCCGGCTTCCACCAGCGCATCGGCGCAGGGCCCGGTTCGCCCGGTGTGAGAGCAGGGTTCCAGGGTGACATAGGCGGTAGCACCGCGAGCGCGGTCTCCGGCGGCGGCCAGGGCATGGCGTTCGGCATGTGGCTCGCCGGCGCGGGCATGGAACCCCTCGCCCACCACCTGACCGTCACGCACCAGCACGCATCCCACCCGGGGATTGGGGTCTGTGGTGTACAGGGCGCGCTCGGCCAATTGCAGGGCCCGCGCCATGTATTGGTGATCCAGTGCGGTAAACATGGCTGGCATTCTACTGGATGCCGGGGTCCGGTGTCGCAACAAAGCGACCGGCATCTTCCACAAAGTCAGCCAGCACCGCGCGGCCCTCATCATCCATGAACTGCTGAAAGGCCCGGGCCACCACCGACAACCGTTTTTTTGAGGGTCGCACCAGATACCACTGGGTCACAATGGGGAGCCCCAGCACCTTCAACGGCACCAGCCCCACCCAACCGCCCAGATTGAGCGTATGGGCAGAGAGGATGGAAATCCCCAACCCCGCCATCACCGAGTGCCGGATTGCCTCGTTACTCTCCACGGTCATCTTCACATTCAGCACCTTCCCCTGCTGTTGCAGGTACTGCTCGATAGCATGGCGGGTGCCGGATCCCGACTCGCGCATGAGAAAAGGCTCCCGCGCAATATCGTCCAGTGTCAGCGGTTGATGCCGTGCCAGCGCATGGTTTTCCGAGGCGATGGCCACCAGGGGATTGTCCAGAAAGGCACTGGACTCCAGGGGCATGCCGCCAGGCACATGACTGAACACGTAGAAGTCATCCAGCCCCTGCTCAAGACGCTCGATAATCTGCTCCCGGTTACCCACATGGAAGGACACCTCCACACCGGGATAACGCTCACAGAATGGGCCCAGCAGATGGGGGACAAAATATTTTGCGGTGGTCACCACTGACAACCGCAGGGTCCCCGCCTTGAGTCCCCGCAGGTCTGCCAGGGTCATGTCCAGATGCTCAAATTCCTCCATGACACGACGGGCGGAGGCCACCGCCGCCAGCCCGGCATCCGTGAAGCGCAGTTTGCGGCCATGCTGCTCGTAGAGAGGAACCCCCATGGCATCCACCAGTTTATGCAGCTGCATGGAAACCGTGGGCTGAGTCAGGTGGAGCGCTTCTGCCGCGGCAGTGACCGTGCCGGTGTCGTGAACCGCAAGCAGGATCTCAAGCTGTCTGAGAGTGCCCACGCGGGCATGAAGTCGACTCATAAATAGACTTTTATCTATACAAAAACTAGATAGTATCTATTTTTATCTAATATTGCTTCTCTGGATAATGCCCCCGTTTTCAACTGCGGAGGCCCCATGTCACTGTCCTTGCGTCAACGTCTTTTCATCCTGTTTGTGTCCCTGACCAACCTGGGCCTGGCAGCCCTCCTCACCCTGAACGGGCACCCGGGCATTCCGCTCGGGGTCATTGGCGTTGCCCTGCTCCCGCTGGCCTGGCTGGCCGGTCGCACCCCGGCCCACACCGCTCTGCCTCAGCAGGACGGAGACAGCTATGCAGCTTGATGCGGTCGTCCTGTTCTTTGTTCTGGGCCTGGCGGCGGGCACCCTGAAAGTCCGGCTGCCGTTTCCCGGCGGCCTTTATCAGAGCCTGACCCTGTTTCTGCTGCTGGCCATCGGCCTGAAGGGCGGCGCCGCCCTGGCCGAACATGCCAGTCTGCGCATTGTCTGGCAGTCACTGCTGGTGGTCGGCTTCGGCATCACGCTACCCCTGCTGGCCTTCCCGTTGCTGCGCCATATCGGCGGTCTGGACAAGATCAATGCCGCCGCCATCGCTGCCCACTACGGCAGCGTCAGTGTCGCCACCTATGCCGTGGCCGTGGCCGTGCTGGACGCCGCCGGCATCGCCTACGAACCCTACTTCCCCCTGTTCGTGGTGCTGCTGGAAATTCCCGCCATCATTGTGGGGCTGGCCCTGGCCAAGGGCATGTCCGCTGGCCTGGCCAGCCGAGAGCTGGCCCACGAGACCCTGCTGAGTCCCGGCATTGTACTGATGGTGGGAGGGCTGCTGATCGGCGCTTTCTCCGGTGACAGCCTGACCAAGATCGCCCCTTTCTTTATGGAATTGTTCCAGGGAGTGCTGGCCCTGTTCCTGCTGAAAATGGGGCTGATCACCACGGAGCAACTCAGTGCGCTCAAACAGGATGGTCCCTTCCTCGCCGCCTTTGGCGTCTTCATGCCACTGTTGGCCGGTCTGCTCGGCGCGCTACTGGGTAACGGCCTGGGCCTCTCCATCGGCGGCATCACCCTACTGGCCGTTCTGGGCGCCAGTGCCTCCTACATCGCGGTACCCGCCGCCATGCGTGTGGCCTTGCCCCAGGCCAACGCCACCCTGTCCATGGCTGCCTCCCTGGGCATCACGTTCCCGTTCAATGTGCTGGCGGGCATCCCCGTGTATCTGCTGCTGGCCCAGTGGCTGCACAGCTAACGAATCGTCTTGCAACACAACAAAAAAAGCCACCGGTCACAACCCTGTGACCGGTGGCTTTTATGTTTCTGGGGGACGTTGACCTACCCTCAACACTGCCTGGATTTTCAGTGGCTCCCAGCCTAATCCTCTTTCTTGTCACTTTTCCCGCGCAAGCGATCCACTTCCGCGGAGAACTCGGAGATGTCCTGGAAACTGCGATACACGGATGCAAAGCGCACATAGGCCACATCATCGAGTTGCTGCAGCTCTTCCATGACAAATTCACCCAATTCCCTGGCCGGCAGTTCACGCTCACCGGTGGCACGCAGGCGGTGGCAGACCCGACTGATCGCCGCCTCCAGATCCTCCATGCTCACCGGCCGCTTCTCCAGCGCCCGCAGCATGCCGGCCCGCAGCTTCGCCTCATCGAACGGTTGCCGCGTGCCATCGGATTTGACCAACCGCGGCATCACCAGCTCCGCCGTTTCAAAGGTGGTAAACCGCTCGTTGCAGCT
>JAZAJX010000186.1:0-5117 GCA_036230225.1 Pseudomonadota bacterium
CGCCCTGTAGCTTGAAGCTTGTAGCTTGCAGCTCATTCCCCTAGCACTTTAAGGCTATGGGACAAAATGTCCAATACCCGCTTCCCATGGCCTTGGCTAAAGTTCTCCCATCCCATAAGCCAACCAGAAAAGCCGCCAATGCAAATATTCAAATACTTGCGTGGAGTGTCGCTGACGTTGCTTGTCGCTGCCCTGCTGTCGGGTTGTGATGCAGTCGTGATGTCCCCCTCTGGTGATGTGGCAGTGCAACAGCGGGACCTGATTGTCTGGTCCACCATCCTGATGCTGCTGGTCATCGTTCCTGTCATCGTGCTGACCCTGTGGTTCGCGTGGCGATATCGCGCGTCCAACACCGATGCCACCTACAAGCCCGACTGGACCCATTCCACCGTGCTGGAACTGGTGATCTGGGCGGTACCGCTGCTGATCATCATCGCCCTGGGGGCGATGACCTGGGTGTATACCCACAAGCTGGACCCCTACCGCCCTCTGGATCGCATTGATGCCAACACCCCGGTGCCGGCGGATCTGGAGCCGCTGACCGTGGAAGTGGTGGCGCTGGACTGGAAATGGCTGTTCATCTACCCGGAACAGGGCATTGCCACAGTGAATGAGCTGGCGGCGCCGGTGGATCATCCGATCCGCTTCAAGATCACCGCGTCCACCATGATGAACTCCTTCTTCATTCCCGCCATGGCCGGGCAGATCTACGCCATGGCCGGCATGGAGACCAAGCTCCACGGCGTGATCAACGAGCCGGGGGTCTACCAGGGCTTTTCCGCCAACTACAGCGGTGCCGGCTACTCGCACATGAAGTTCCAGTTCCATGGGCTCAGCGAGGCGGATTTCCAGGCCTGGGTGGACAAGAACAAGGCCAGCGGCAATACCCTCAGCCGCGAGGTCTACAAGGAGCTGGAAGTGCCCAGCATCAAGGACCCGGTGACCCGCTATGGCAGCGTCGATCCGACCCTCTACCACGCCATTCTCAATCGCTGCGTGGACCCGGGCACCGTGTGCATGGAAGACATGATGTACCACAGCGGCCATGGCAAGCAGGAGGCGAGCGAAACGGGGCATGATGCCCACGCCGGCCATGCCCAGCATGGAGGCCACCATGAATAAATCCTTGCGGATTTTCCCTCTCCCCCGGCCCCTTTATTCGCTTCGCTCACCCGTCGGGCCCGCCTGCGGCTGTTCTGCGCTGCGCTGGTCCCCCAAAGGGAGAGGGGAGCAAACAAAAATTGTCGCAGTAGGTGTCGCCCATGTTTGAAAACCTGGACCTGACCAAACTCATCTTCGGTCGTCTGACCTGGGACGCGATTCCGTTCCATGATCCGATCATTCTGGCTACCTTCGCCGTCGTGGCGGTGGGTGGCGTGGCCATGCTGGCAGCGATTACCCACTACAAGCTGTGGGGCTACCTGTGGAACGAGTGGTTTACCTCCATCGACCACAAGAAGATTGGCATCATGTACATCATCCTCGGCCTGGTGATGCTGCTGCGCGGCTTCGCCGATGCCATCATGATGCGTCTGCAGCAGGCCATGGCCTTTGGCGACAACATGGGTTACCTGCCGCCGGATCACTACGACCAGATCTTCACTGCCCATGGCGTGATCATGATCTTCTTCGTGGCCATGCCGCTGGTGACCGGGATCATGAACTACCTGATCCCGCTGCAGATCGGTACCCGCGATGTGGCCTTCCCGTTCCTGAACAACTTCAGCTTCTGGATGACCACCGGTGGCGCGGTGCTGATGATGATGTCCCTGTTCGTGGGCGAGTTCGCCAAGACCGGCTGGCTGGCC
This sequence comes from Pseudomonadota bacterium, assembly GCA_036230225.1. Taxonomy (GTDB): domain Bacteria; phylum Pseudomonadota; class Gammaproteobacteria; order Pseudomonadales; family Alcanivoracaceae; genus Alcanivorax. The sequence goes on from JAZAJX010000186.1 coordinate 1,809, forward strand.
TATCCGCCCTTGTCGGGGATATTGCAGAGTCCCGGCGTGGGGGTGGACTACTACATCTGGTCGTTGCAGATTGCCGGTGTCGGTACGCTGCTATCGGGGATCAACCTGCTGGTAACCATCGTCAAGATGCGCGCCCCGGGCATGTCCCTGATGAAGATGCCGGTGTTCACCTGGACCTCCCTGTGCACCAACGTGTTGATCGTGGCCGCCTTCCCGGTGCTGACCGCGGTACTGGCCATGCTCACCCTGGACCGTTACCTGGGCACCGCCTTCTTCACCAACGACATGGGCGGCAACGCCATGATGTACGTGAACCTGATCTGGATCTGGGGTCACCCGGAGGTGTACATCCTGATCCTGCCGGTGTTCGGTATCTTCTCCGAGATCGTGGCCACCTACAGCCGCAAGCCGCTTTTCGGTTACACCTCCATGGTCTACGCCACCGTGGTGATCACCGTGCTGTCCTACCTGGTATGGCTGCACCACTTCTTCACCATGGGCTCCGGGGCCAGCGTGAACTCGTTCTTCGGGATCACCACCATGATCATCTCGATCCCCACCGGGGCCAAGGTGTTCAACTGGCTGTTCACCATGTTCCGTGGCCGCATCACCTTCGATGTTCCCATGCTGTGGACCGTGGGCTTCATGGTCACCTTCGTGATCGGCGGCATGACCGGGGTGTTGCTGGCGGTGCCGCCGGCGGACTTTGTGCTGCATAACAGCCTGTTCCTGATCGCCCACTTCCATAACGTGATTATCGGTGGTGTGCTGTTCGGCCTGTTTGCCGGCATCACTTACTGGTTCCCGAAAGCCACCGGCTACAAGCTGGATGAGTTCTGGGGCAAGCTGTCGTTCTGGTTCTGGCTGATCGGCTTCTACTTCGCTTTCATGCCGCTGTACGTGCTTGGCCTGATGGGCGTGACCCGTCGTGTCAGCCACTTCGAGGATCAGTCCCTGCAGATCTGGTTCCAGATCGCCGCCTTCGGGGCCGTGCTGATCGCCGTGGGCATTGCTGCTTTCGCGATCCAGCTGATTGTCAGCTTCCGTCGCCGCGAGGCCCTGGTGGACAAGACCGGTGATCCCTGGGATGGCCGCACCCTGGAGTGGTCCACCTCCTCGCCGCCGCCGCCGTACAACTTTGCCTTCACCCCGCGCGTGCATGACCTGGACGCCTGGTGGCAGATGAAACAGCACGGCTTCAAGCGCCCGGAATCCGGCTTCATTCCGATCCACATGCCCAAGGGCACCTGGGCAGGCATCGTGCTGTCGGCGATCAGTGTGGCCTGTGGCTTCGCCCTGATCTGGCACATGTGGCTGGCGGCTGCCGTGTCCTTTGTGGTGTTGGTGGCCACGGCCATCTACCACACCTTCAATTACGACCGTGACTACTACATTCCCGCCGAGGAAGTAGAACGGATTGAGGCCGAACGAACCAAGGTGCTTGCCAATGTCTGAAGCAACCATGACCGCTGACGTGAAAACGCAGGACGGCCCGCTGGAGTTCCTGGTGAAGGGGGATCATCACCCCCAGAACGGCACCCTGCTGGGCTTCTGGCTCTACCTGATGAGCGACTGCCTGATCTTTGCCTGTCTGTTCGCCACCTACGGCGTGCTGGCACGCAGCTATGCCGGTGGTCCCACCGGCATGGAAGTGTTCGATCTGTCGCTGGTGGCCATCAACACCTCCATGCTGCTGCTGTCTTCCATCACCTATGGCTTTGCCATGCTGGAGATGCAGGCCAACCGCCTGAAAGGCACGCTGATCTGGCTGGCCGTTACCGGCCTGCTGGGCGCCGGCTTCCTGGCGGTGGAACTGTATGAGTTCTATCACCTGATTCATATCGGCGCGACGCCGCAGAGCAGCGGCTTCCTGACCGCCTTCTTTGCGCTGGTCGGAACCCACGGCCTGCACGTGCTGTTCGGTATCGTGTGGCTGGTGACCCTGCTGTTCCAGCTCAAGAAGCATGGTCTGATTCCTGCGAACAAGCGCCGGGTGTTCTGCCTGTCCATGTTCTGGCACTTCCTGGACGTGGTCTGGGTGGGTGTCTTTACCTACGTTTACCTGATGGGAGTGCTGCCATGAGTGAGCATACACACGACCACGATCATCATGAGGCAGAAGGCCCCCACGTTACCCTGAAGGAATACGTGACCGGTTTTGTGCTGGCGGTGATTCTCACCGTGATCCCGTTCTGGCTGGTGATGGGCAATGTGTTCGAAAGCTCCACCACCACGGCGCTGATCATTCTCGCCTTCATGGTGGTGCAGATCGTCGTTCACATGGTGTACTTCCTGCACATGAACTTCCATTCGGAAGGGGGCTGGAACATGCTGGCACTGATCTTCACCCTGGTGCTGGTGTTCATTACCCTGGCAGGTTCCCTGTGGGTGATGATCAGCCTGAACAACAACATGATGCCGGGCATGATGTAGGGGGCGGCTCGCCTGCCCCGTTCGCAACACGCGTAGGAGGGAAACCGGCGTGGCCGGTTTCCCCCATCTCCCCCCTCCACGTTTGAAGAGGCATTCCCATGGCTCGTCGGCGTCTTCTTTCTTTCCTGTTTCTGCTGCTCTGCCTGGCGGCTTTTGCCGGCTTTATCGCCTTGGGTGTCTGGCAGGTACAGCGGCTGGCCTGGAAAGAGGACCTGATTGCCCGAGTGGATGCCCGCGTCCATGCGGATCCGGTGACCGCGCCCGCACAGGGCGACTGGGCAACGGTGAGTAACGCGTCCCACGAGTATCTGCGCGTTCAGCTTTCGGGGCAGTATTTGCCCGACGCGACCGCGTTGGTGGCTGCCGCGACGGAGGAAGGGCAGGGCTACTGGGTGATGACGCCGCTGCAGCGGGCGGATGGCAGCTGGGTCTACATCAACCGGGGGTTCGTGCCCCAGAGTCAGCGGGAGCAGGCCGGTCGGGGAGACTTTGCTCCCGACGGTGAGGCCACCATCACTGGCTTGCTGCGTCTCAACGAACCGGGCGGCGGCGTGCTGCGTGACAATGTGCCCGCCGAAAACCGCTGGTACTCCCGGGATGTGCAGGCCATGGCCGAGCAGCACGGGCTGGCACCGGTAGCGCCGTACTTTGTCGATGCGGATGCCCGCGAGCAGCCCGGCCCCATCGGTGGGCTTACCGTGATCCGTTTCCCCAATAACCACTTGGTCTACGCCATCACCTGGTTTGCCCTGGCGCTGGGCGTGATGCTGGCGGCCTGGCTGGTGGTACGCGAACAGCGCAAGGGCTGAGCCCCTGTTGTCGCCCTGTGGGAAGCGGGGGGTGGCTGGCGGTGCAAGCGGGCCCGCGCCCGGGCAG
>JAZAJX010000187.1:0-8341 GCA_036230225.1 Pseudomonadota bacterium
CTCCAGGGCAGCCCTGGCCACACCCAAGGCCATCGCCGCCACCTGCGGGCGAGTATTGTCGAAGGTCTGCATGACCCCGCCGAAGGCCTTCTTGCGAGCCGCTTCGGTATCGCCGATTTCCGCTGAGCCGAGAATGTGATCCTTGGGGATACGACAGTCAGTCAATGACAATGCGGCAGTATCCGATACCCGCAGGCCCATCTTGTCTTCCACCCGGACCAACTGCAGACCGGGATTGTCACGAGGGACGATAAACGATTTGATGGCCGCCTTGCCCATGGACTTGTCCAGTGTCGCCCAGACCACCACCGCATCCCCGCGCTGGCCGGCGGTACAGTAGATTTTCTCCCCGTTCAGCACCCACTCGTCCCCGTCCAGTTCAGCCGTGGTGCTGACGGCAGCAGAGTCAGACCCCGCTCCGGGCTCGGTGATCGCCATGGCACAGTACATCTTGCCGTATTTTTCCTTCTGCTCCGGCGTCCCTACCGCCATGATGGCAGCATTGCCCAGGCCCGAGCCCGGAATCGACAGCATCAACCCCACGTCACCCCAGCACATGGCTTCCACTGCCATGATGCCGGTCATGTTGCTGCCATTGCGGATCTCGTCAGCGCCGCCTTTCTTGCCACCGCCTCGTGGCATGGCGGCCATCATCTGTGCCACCGGTTTCAGTTCTTCCGGAGTATCGCAGTGCTCGATGGCATCGTACTTGCGGGAAATGGGGCGAAACACGCCGGCAGCCAGCTGCTGGGCCATCTGATGAACCTGTTCGAGCTTCGGCGGAATTTCCAGATTGATCATGACTCTCTCCTATACCATCAGACTGCCGTGCAACACTGCGATGCTGCGCAGGTTGCGGTACCACATTTCCAGCGGGTAATCGCGCACGAAACCTGCCCCACCGAACAACTGGATGCCGTTGGTGCCGATTTCCATGGCCTTCTCCATACACTGGAGCTGTGCCAGGTAGGCCTCCCTGTGAAAATCCAGCCCCTGCTCCGCGCGGCTGGCGGCACGAAGCATCATCAGGCGCATGCCCTCAATCTCGATGCCCATATTGGCGACCATGAACGCCACTGACTGACGCCAGGCAATCGGCTCACCGAAGGCCTTGCGCTCCTTCACGTAGGGAATGCAGTAATCCATCACCGCCTGGCAGCAGCCCACAGCCAGCGCGCACTGACCGATACGACTGAGGGCCAGCAAACGATGCAAATCAAAGTGCGGCAACCGGCTCTCCCGGTCGATAACCACGTTTTCCAGCGTCAAGGTCGCGGTATTCGCACTGCGCACCCCCATATGGGCTGACGCTTCGATCGTCAGTCCCGATGCATTTGCCGGGACCACAAACGCTTGCGGCTCACCGTCCAGCGCCGCGATCACCACAAACCATTCACACTGGCCCGCCACAGGCACCAGACTCTTGATGCCAGTGAGCGTGTAACCGTCACCGGCCGTGGTGGCCCTTGTCTGCGGCTCACTGGGCTCGAACGTGGCTCGCGGCTCGTTCAGGGCAATCGCTGCACCGACAAAGGATTCCGAGGCCAGAGACGGCAACCAGCGCTCCTGTTGCCGCTCATCACCGAAATCCATCAAGGCATTGACTGCTGCCATGGGCTGCAGGCCGGCCAGGGCCTGGGACAGGTCGCCTTGCGCCAGGTCTTCCACCGTCAAGGCGTTGGACAGGGGGGAACGAGCCATGCCCACCCCGCCAAGTGCCTCCGGCATTGGCATCAATGCCAGACCAAAGCCGGCAATGGCATCCAGCGTAGCCACACTGGCTGCACCGCTGTCATCGGCGTCTCTGGCACCGGTTGCCAGGCTTTCGCGGACGAAACGCCGCATGTTTTCACGAGTGATGCGCTGCTCTTCCGTCAGCGTCAGATCGAATAGCGGGGTCGACATGGTCTGGCCTCAAGCTGTCCTCTGTGAACGAACCAATCAAACGATTGTTTAATGCGAGACAGTTTGTCAGCCTCTGTCTACCTCCTACAATGACATCACTGTGACCTGCGCTGATAAAAACGGTAAAGTCGTTCAAAAAACATCATCCCAGACAACAGGACACCCTTGCTCACGTGTTTGCCCTGATCCCCTCCGATCCCCCGGAACGCGCCATCCGTGTCCGGCGGCAGATTATGGCCGTCTATTCCTATTGCCTGTTATGGGCCGGGACTTTTATCGGGGTGGAACTTAGTGCCTTTTCACCGGATACCCCGCATCTGACGCTCTTCTCCACGGTCTTTGCCATCAATCTGGTGTTTTACCTGCTGATCCGCAGCGGACTGAGCGAACGGTTCAGCGACCCCAGCCTGACCATCTTGCAGATGGCCACCGGCATCGTGTTGACCACCCTCATCCTGCACTACGCCCGGGAACTGCGCGGGGCCATGTTGAGCATCTACTTCATGGTGATGACGTTCGGCATCTTTGCTCTGGACCGACGGCGATTAATGGCCATGGCCGGCTTCACGCTGTTCTGCTTCACGATTCTGCAGGCCTACGAATGGCGTGAAACGCCGCAGCAAGCGATTTTTTCCTTCCTGATTGGCCACTGGCTCATTTTGGCGTTGATTCTGCTCTGGTTCATTTACATGGGCGGCTATATCTACAACCTGCAGAACCGGGTCCGCGACCAGCGGGAGCACTTGCGTGATGCCCACAAGCGGCTGGAAGCCATCGCCGTGCGCGACGACCTTACCGGTCTTTACAACCGTCGCCATTTTCTGGAACGGCTTGAAGAAGAAATCTCCCTGGCCAACCGCAACCATACCTCGCTGTATCTCGCCATCATCGATCTGGACCACTTCAAGCAGGTCAACGATACCTTCGGCCATCACAGCGGTGACGAGGTGCTTACCCGTTTCGCGCGAATTGCCAGTCTCGGCTTGCGCAGATCTGACCTGCTCGCCCGCTACGGCGGAGAGGAATTCGTGGTGCTTTTTCCTCATGCCTCCGCGGAGGCCAGTGAGGCTGCGCTGGAGCGCCTGCGCAGTCACTTTGCGGATCAGGAATACACGTTTGCCGATGACCTCAAAACCACCTTCTCCGCCGGCCTGACCGGCTACCTGGAAGGCGAAACCGCTGACCAATTAATCAAACGTGCTGACAACGCACTCTACGAGGCAAAATCCCGGGGCAGAAACCGGGTGGTCCATGAGCCCCTGCCCTGACGCCGGGAATCTCTGGAGCCGCTGAACAACACCGGGTATGCTTGCCGCCAGTGGAGGAACCCCATGTCAGATATCACCAATCCCAGCCTGAAAAACACCGTTCGCCGTTATTTCCAGAGTCAGGGGGACGATGCCCCGACCTGGACGGAAATCCATGGCATGCTCTGTGCCCTGGCAGTCGGGCCGGAAACGGGCACGGTGGATTTTGCAGCAGAATTGGAAATGCCGGTCCCCGACGAGGTCCATACCGCGCTCGAACGCCTTCGTGAGCGACTGGTGACACAGCTACTCGGCGGTGATGCCATCAACCTCCCCTGCCTGCTGGACCCTTATCAGGAAGATGATGGCCAGGACCTGGCCAGCTGGTGTGCCGGGTTCATGACCGGTGTTTTTGTCGATGAAGAAGCCTGGTACCAGGACGATGAAGAGCAGATGGCGCAACTGCTCCTTCCATTTATCCTGATTTCCGGCGTGGACGATGACGACGCCCTGGACACGCTCTGGGAAAACAGCCAGGTGGTGCGACAAATGGCCCTGAGCATCCCGGAAGTGCTGGAAGAACTGTATCTGGTCTTTCATGGGCCGGATCAGGGTGACAGCGACGAACCCTGACCGCGGCCACCCGCCGCCCCTCCCCCTCCGTATCGAGCAGGGCTAACGCCTCACGACTTGACTGTCGACGGTGTGTTGCCGGAAGCTGCTTACAAAATAACCGATAGTGGCCTGATCACCCGGGGGATTCAAAATGCGTCTGTGTATTGTTGCTGGCCTGCTGGGCCCGGCTTTGGCGTTGGCTGAAACAGGGGTCGATGCCTGCCCAACCCTGGTAAGCGCGGCGTTCACCACCGAAGTATCGGATCGGGAGCCGGTTTCTTCGCTGGAATCTGTCCCGGTTTCTGTCACCGAGTTGCTCTTCTTTACTGCCATTCAGGATGGTAATGGCGAGCAGTTGCACCACACCTGGCGCTACAACCACACTCCGGTACTGGATGTTCCGCTGGCGGTAAGCGCCGATTACTGGCGAACCTGGTCGTCAAAGAACGTGGGCAGTCTTGGCCTGATACCCGGGGGCCAGCTGACAGTCCATGTGCATACAGAGAGCGGCTGCCAACTTGGCAGCCGCTCCCTCACGCTCACGGATGACGGGCTAATCGCCGGCCATTAGCCGCTACCTCAATCGTCCAGCAGTGACAAATGACTGATGTCCGGTGCGGCCGGGGGAGCCTCTTTCCTGGCCTGGCCGAGGTCTTCCCCAGCCTGAGCCATGCTCAGGTGACTCACATCCGGCGCAGGCGGCGGCGGGGCCTTCTCACTGTTATCCATGTCCTCCCCCACTTCCGCCACGGAAAAGGCCCCTGAAAACCCGGTGCCCCCGGTGCGGATGGTGCCGACTGTCTCGAGATCACCGGAGGAGGCTTCCGGCGACTCAGAAACCGTCTGCGATGCACTCGCTGTCTCCCCGGTGGGGGCCGGGGAAACCGCAGCGGGTGGATCAACCGGGCGCAACTCACATTCGGCACCGGCCTGCTTCAGCACCGCCCGGAACTTCATGGCCGTGGCCTGATCTGCGTCCTTCTTGAGCACCACCTCCTGGCCGGCGAAAAGCTTTTCCACCCGGCCGCCATCCAACTTGAACAGCTTGCCCAGGTTGGCCTTGACCGCAGCCGGGTCGGCCCCTTTCACCAGCTGACCGGCAAAAACAATATGATAGCGGGCATCGGACATGGTGAACTCCTCTCTGATTCAGTCAGTCTGCCAGCGCGGGCAAGGACCCACGTATGGCATCGTGTTGCTGGCTGGGCTGGCCACCCCTTCAATCTATCTGGCTAGCCGCATACTCGGCCAGGGCCGCAATGGTTCGTGACGGGTTGAGCCCCAGAGCCCGTGGCACCATGGCCCCATCGATCACGAACAGATCGGGATAGTTGAACACTTCCCCTCGATGATCGACCACGCCCTGATCCACAGAGTCTGCCATATTACAGCCGCCCAAAGGATGAGGCGTGATCAGGTCCTTGAACCAGGTCCAGGTAGCCGGGGTCATCGGCTCCCCGCCGGTGGCCTCGGTCAACGCCAGATGGCGGTTCGCCAACCCCTGTACCGCCTTCTCTGCCTTGCGGTAGTCCCAGTCCAGTTTCAGGCGATCCTTCTTCCAGGGCCAGTACCAGCGGCGACCGAGATAAAACCGCCCCCCGGGATCATCAATAGCCTGACCAAACCATGGCATCATCCTGGCAAAGGGGTCACTGCTGTCACCGTATTTAAGCATGGCCGCCCCCAGGCGGGTGCCGGCAAAGCGGGAGTGTTTGCCCAGCCTTTCCAGCCAACTGCCCAGAATATCCGGCACCCCGCCATCCTCAACGAAATAACGGGCGCCGCCGTCATCGCCGTCAAGATAATCAATCGCGCTGGTGATAGTCGGACCCCGGGTCGGCGAAAGACGGCGCTCCTCATAGAATGCCGCTGTGGCGAAGTCACCGTTGCAGGACCAGTTATGACCCAGCTTACGGCTCAGTTTGGGTAGCGTCTTGTACTGGTCCCGGCAGCGCAGGAGCAGTTCTGTCGACCCCATCGAACCTGCCGATACGATCACCTTCTCTGCCTTGAATCGGCGCCAGCAAAGATGGTCCAGATCCCGAGCCAGAACCTCGTAGCCGCCCCCGGTCATTGGCCGGATGGTGCGAACATGGTGCAGAGGGCGAATCTCCGCTCCGGCACTTTCCGCTGCCGCCAGGTAGTTCAGATCCAGCGTATTCTTTGCCTGTACCGGGCAACCCAGGTCGCAGTTGCCACAGTGGACACAGGTGCCCTGGGTTTTTCCCTGGGCATTCACCCAAGACTGGCTGTGCCGGTAATCGTAGGGGTCATCCCGATCTGGACTCCACTGGGGATCGAATGTGATCGCCTGGGGCACAATCCGGAAACGGTCACTGGCGCCAGTGGCATCCGCGCCCTCTTTCATCAGATGGGTACGCGGTGTCCACTGGTTGGCCGGCAATTCCTGCACGTTGAGCATGACACCCGTGGTGTCATAATGCGGTTTTAACGTGGCGTAATTAATGGCTTGCGGCCACCCCTGTTCGAAAACGTCCGGTTTGGCCTCGATGCTGACATTGGCATAGATCAATGAGCCGCCGCCAACTCCGGCCCCCATCGCGATACTCATATCCCCGAAGTAACGGAAATCAATCCAGCCGTTCTGTTGTTCCGGCTCCTCCTCATCCCAGAACCAGTTACGCTGTGACATGGCCGGATAATCCTCCGGCAGCCAGCGCCGACCTCGCTCAAGTACCACGACCCGATTTCCCTTCTCCGCCATGCGGCAGGCCATCACAGAGCCACCAAAGCCACTCCCGATGACCAGGACATCCACGCTTTCCATTTTTCCCCCTGCCTTTTTTTATCGATCTTTTTGCCACAAGGCGTTTTTAATCAAGGTTTTGCACTATAAAATTAACGGGCAATCCTGTCTATTTGCAGCACTTTCCAGTAATCTGAGCGCTATCTTCGCCGGCCCCATTGCAGCACCCATGGAACAGATTGACTTCGTCACTATTGAAGAGCAGAAACGTCCGCGCAAACGCACTGCCGCTGCTCGAGAACCCGCACCCCGGAAGGCCGCGAAGCCGCAACGCCAGGGCGCCGTCCGTGATGGCTATCGCCGGCTGACCGCGGATATCCCCGCCGACCTTCACAAGCGTCTCAAGATGCAGGCCTTGATGGAAGATCGCTCAGTGACCGAACTGATTGTGCAGGCCGCCGAGTGCTTCCTGCGCAACCGCGACTAGCCACGCTTCTCTCCGCCCGCTTTCACAGAACCGTCATTTCACTGTCATTCCACCGCACTCATACACCTCCATGCTGCCCGATAACGCCACCGTTAAAGGAGCACGCAAATGGCTGCGGATCTGTTTCTGTTGGGGTGCGCCCTGGTCTTCGGCTTGGGCTTTCGGTTTCTGTTCCGGCATCTGCCAGAGGAACGCTGGCAATTCGTCGCCTCACTACCGCTGAAGAAAAACGGTGACGGCTCCTGGCAGGGGCTAAACCTGACTTTCTATGGCCTCTTTACCGGTATCGCTGGCGGCCTCGGGGTTGCCAGCTTCATTCTGCTGACCGCGTCCGCAGGCGTTGCCCTCTCCACAGCCCTGCTATTGACACTGGGCGTACTGGCGATCTGTCTGCCCGCCGCCAAAATCATCGCCACCGTGGTCGAGAAAAACCGCCATGGTTTCACCGTGGGCGGCGCCAGCTTTGTCGGTATCATCATCGCACCACTTTTCCTCTGGCTGGCCGATCTGGCAAGCCAGCGCTGGTGGGACACGGCCTTGCCGATCCTGCCCATGCTGGCAGCCATGTCCATTGCCTATGTGCTGGGGGAAGGTATTGGTCGGCTTGCCTGTATCAGCTTCGGCTGCTGCTATGGCAAGGCACTGCATAGCTCGCCTCGCTGGGCGCAGCGACTGTTCTGTACGCTTAACCATGTATTTATCGGCAAGACCAAGAAAATCGCCTTCGCCGGGGAGATGGAAGCCGTCAAGGTGATACCGATTCAAGCCGTTACCTGCGTGATCTATACCGCCCTGGCATTGTTGTGCAGCGCCCTCTTCTACCATCGGCAATTTGCCCTGGCTTTTGCCCTGAGCCTGGTCGGCAGCCAGCTGTGGCGCGTGTACTCGGAAACCCTGCGGGCGGACTATCGTGGCGGCAGCAAGCTGTTTTCCGTGTATCAGATGATGGCCCTGCTGGCCGCGCTGTACGGGATTGCCATCAGCCTGGCATTGCCCGCCCATGCCGGCCTGGCTCCTGACCTGGCGAGCGGCCTGGAAGCGCTCTGGTCCCCAGGGGTCATTCTCAGTCTGCAGCTGATCACCGTGGCCATGTTCTTCTTCTCGGGGACCAGCACTATCACCACCGGTGAGCTCCGTTTTGGGCTTGCTGCAGACTGGCGCAGCCAGGCCGGTTGTCAGGAGCATGGCTGCAAGGGGGAGAACGAAGCGGCAGCTTGACGGCACTCAGACCAGGGCAACTGCCTTTACCTGAGCATGCAGTCGGGCGCCGGGGAACACCTCCAGTTCCCGGGCTGAGCGACTGGAAATTCTTGCCAGCAGCCGCTGCTTGCCCAGCGCCAACTGCACCACCACCTGTCCGGGCCCCACTTCTCGCAAACC
>JAZAJX010000188.1:0-5042 GCA_036230225.1 Pseudomonadota bacterium
CGCCGTTCCTAACTCGGCCAGCTCGCTCAGCCGTAGCCCGCTGCTGTAATCGTACCAATCGGTGAGGCGGTAACGTTCGCCCGGCTCACCTTCAAGACGCAAAAAGCCGACGGCGCCACCACGAAAATGCACACGGATTCGCGCTGCAAAGCGCGCCCGATTTTCATTGAACCCGGTGATAGCAAAACGCTGGATTTCCGTTCCAGTCACCCATCGGGACAAGGCATCGCCCGGAAGAGACACCAGGGCCTGCCGGGACAACACGGGCTCCAGGGAGCCTGAGGACAGGTCTGAGCGCAGACTGTCTAGCGTGGCGCTGCTGGCCATGGCGGCCTGGGTCAGGAAAAAAAACACCAGCGAGAGGGAAAAACGGGACATGCGACAACCTCTTCAGTTGCCGCACAGACTAGGCAAAAAATCGAGTTTTCGCCACGCTAACGGGCCGGGTAACCGGTAATTTGCCGAATCGACCGGTACAGCGGCGCCAGCCGCGGGTACATCCTGCGATAAACCTGGCGATACAGGGCATCGTACCGGTCAGCGAGTGCAGGCTCGGGCTCGAAACGTTTTCCCGGGCGGGTCATGGCGGCAACAGCAGTGGCATAATCGGCATGCAATCCCATCGCAACCGCTGCATTGATCGCGGCGCCAAGCCCCGAGGTTTCCGTGGTGTGCGGACGTTCGGCAGGGAGCCCGAAAATATTCGCGGTGATCTGCATGATCGCGTCACTCTGGGAGCCACCTCCCGATACCCGTAACGACTGCACGTTCACCCGATTGCGTTTTTCCAGCCTCTCCTTGCCTTCTCGCAAGGCATAGGCAATGCCTTCGATAATGGCACGATACAAATGCGCACGGGTGTGGACATCGCCAAACCCGATGATGGCCCCCTTCGCTTCCGGTCCGGGAATTCTCACCCCGGGGTTCCAGAAGGGTTGTAATACCAGCCCCATGGCGCCCGGCGGGGAATCCTCCAGGAAGGATTCAAACAGGGTTTCCGGCGCCACGCCCAGCTCCTCCGCCTGTTGCACCTCCTGTTGAGCAAATTCCCGCTTGAACCAGTTCACCATCCAGTAACCCCGCTGGACAATGATTTCCGAGTTATAGCGTTCGGGCACCGCAGCACTATAGGCCGGCACAAAAGGAATCGGCTCCACGTAGCGGGCGTTGCAGGTATTGAAGGTGGCAGTGGTGCCATAGCTGAGATTGCCGATTTCCGGGGTGAAGGCTCCAGACCCCAAGACCTCACAGGCTTTGTCGGCGCCGCTGGCAATTACCGGTAGCCCCTGCGGAATCCCGGTATGGCGGCTGGCCGATGCGGTTATTTCACCGAGCTTTTCGCCGGGGAGCACCAGGTCGGGGAGCTGCTTCCGCGTCACTCGCAACGCCTTCCACTTGAGATCATGGGCTGGCGCCCAGCGCTGTTTCTTGTAGTCGAAAGGCAGGTACCCCACCTGGGAGGCAGTGCAGTCACGCAGCTCACCCGTGAGACGGTAATTCAGGTACCCGGACAGCAACAGAAAATGCGCCGTCTTCGCCCAGATGGCCGGCTCGTCTTCTGCGAGCCAGTTGCATTCCGCCTTGGCCTGAAACTGGCGGAGGGTTTCTGCCTGCCCGAGCAGGCCGACGGGGGCGGCATACCACCAGGGCAAGCGGGGAAAATCCGTGGTCCGTCGCTGATCCAGCCAGATCACCGCCGGACGAAGCGGCTTCCCGGTTTGATCCAGGCAGACCACCGAGGCGCGCTGCGTGGTCAGGGACACAGCGACCACTTGTGATCGCCATTCCGCGTGTTTGAGCCACAATCCCTGACAGGCCTGTCCGAGTTGCTCCCAGAAATAATCCGCATCCTGTTCAGCATGCCCCGGCGGGCCCGCCCGGTAAGGCTCAATATGCTGCTGGCAGCGAGCCACCAGCTCGCCACGGGCATCGAAAAGCATGGCCCGGGCACTCTGTGTTCCCTGGTCCAGCGCCAGTAACAGGGGGCGCTTCATGCGCTTGCCTGCCTGAGGTTTTGGCCGGGAACACCGTAGTAGCGCCCGTGTATATCCAGATAGCGGTCTCTTTCTTGCGCCCAGCGGTCATCATCCCAGCAGAGCGCAGTCTGTATTTGCGTACGCAGGGAATCCAGAAGCCCGGCCCCCGCCTCTGGCATCAGCAATCCCAGCCGGGTCCGACGCAACATCAGATCATCCAGATGTGCTACCGCTTCATTCTCAAGAATCCACTGGATAAAAGCCGGATCTGCCTGATTGGCATGCAGAAAGGCATCTACTGCCGCGGGAGCGCTGTCGAGGGGCATAAAGGTAGGCTGGTCTGCTTTCTGACTACGCTTGTGTGTGGCCCCATCAAGCAATCCGGCAGCCAGGAGCGCATCAAGCGCAATCAGACGGAATGTGGTGAGCTTGCCACCGCTGACAGTGACGATCCCGTTCTCGCCCCATACCGCGTGATCACGACGTTCCTTGGAGGGGTCCACCCCCTTTCCGGAGGCAATCACTGGGCGAACACCCGCAATGGTTGAATAAATATCATCCCGGGTCAGGTTCACGCTCGGAAATTGGCTGTTGATCAGGCGAAGCAGATAATCCACCTCCTGACTACTGGCCGCTGCCTCGATATCCATGTCTTGCGGATGATCCAGGTCTGTGGTGCCGACACAGGTCACGCCCTCCCAGGGAAACACAAACACCGGGCGCCCATCGTCCGGATGCATCACCGTCAGGCAATCGTTGACCGGGAGCCTTTTGGGATCCACAAAAAGGTGGCTGCCTCGCAGGGGCCGAACGCGCGGATCACTGCCGGAAAAACGGTCTGCCCAGGCGCCCGTGGCGCTTATCACGCGACGGCTCGACAAGGTAACGGTGTCGCCGTTCATTCGGTCTTTCACCGTAACGGCATACCCCTCACCCTCGGGCCTGGCCTCTTCGACCTGACTGTAGTTGCGCACCACGGCCCCGTGGCGGGCCGCTTCCAGTAACACCCTCATGACCAGGCGACAGTCATCGGTGAGGGCATCGGTATAACTCATGGCGCCCGTGAGCGCCTGCGGATTCAAACCCGGCACGCGGGCCAAAAGTTGCTCACGGCTCAGGTAACGATGGTCGCGGATGCCCGCCAGAAAATCATATAGCCAGAGAATGGCTTTCATGGGCCAGCGACCAGGGAAGACCCCTTTGCGAAGCGGGAACAGATAGGTCGCGCGCTCAACCAGCCCCGGGAGCTCATCAATTAGCCGCTCCCGCTCCAGCAGGGAGTGACGGGTCAAGCGGATATCCCCCTGTGCAATGTAGCGCAACCCCCCATGGACCATTTTCGACGAGCGGCTGGACGTCCCCCAGGCAAAATCGGTCTGCTCAAGCAGCAGCACACGATGCCCCCGCCGAGCCGCCTCCAGCACCACGCCGGCACCGGTGATGCCGCCACCGATCACAATCAGATCCCAGGTTCGCTCACTGAGACTGTCCAGGTTTTTCCGTTTGCCTAGCATTAGCACTCCCCGTCGTCAGCGGTTTGTTGCAGAAGACACCCGGGATTGAGCCTCTGCTGTGGATCGAAGTGTCGGGTCAAGGATGTCAGTGTCGCCATGCCCAGCGGCCCTTTCTCCTGGGGCAGCCAGGGGGCATGATCGCGGCCGACACCATGCTGATGGCTAATCGTGCCACCATGGGCAACGATGGCATCACTGGCAGCTTGTTTCATGGCGTGCCAGCGTTGCAGGGTCTCCGCGTAAGAGCCGGAGCATCGAAACACATAGGTGGTGTAGATACTGGAACCTTGCGGATAAAGGTGTGACAAGTGGGTAAAGACATGCACTTTTTCCCCGTCACCGGCGTTATCCTTTACCGCCTGCTCCATGGCTTGCATGGCCGGCGTCACCCGGCTCCAATCCACGGCGGTCTCAAAGGTGTCCACCACGTATCCATGTTCCCAGAGACCATGACGCAAATAGGGGGAACGAAACCGGGATTCTTCCCATTTCTTGCCTAACAGCTCTCCGACCACGCTACCGCCGGCAGCACGGATGCGCTTCTTGACCGTGGAGAGGGTATGGCGGACGAGTGATTTTTCCCCGGTGACGCCAAAGGTGATCATGCATTTCTGCTCCCCGCAGCCACGCAATGCCAGATAGCGATGCAACGCACCCACCAGCCTCTCATGGCCGGCCAGCATTAAATGGGTGCGGGTTTCCTCTGCATTGGAAAGTCGCAACATGGATAGCGGCAGTTTTGCCTGGGTGAGTGACTGTACCAGCGCGCGTGCGGTTTCCCAGTCTGGCGCAAAGGCCACCTGAAACGTTTCTGTCTCCGGCAGCGGTGTTACCCGCACTTTCACTTCCGTGATAATGCCCATGCGGCCTTCGGAACCCATGATGATTTCGCGAAGGTCCGGGCCGGCGGAAGACGCAGGAATGGTGGGAATCTCCAGGGTCCCCTGCAAGGTTTCGATACGGCCACCGGCAAACATCTGTTCGATGCGCCCATAGCGCATGGATTGCTGTCCGCTAGAGCGGCTGGCGACCCATCCTCCCACCGTGGAGAGCTCCCAGGATTGCGGAAAATGGCCCAGCATGTAGCCATGCTCACGGAGCTGGCGTTCCACTTCCGGGCCGGGTGTACCGGCGCCAAAGGTGGCTACCTGGCTGTCCCGATCCAGGTCAAGAAGCCTGTTGAGGGCCGCCAATGACACAGTCAGTACCGGCTTGTCACTTTCTGGGGGATTGATATGTCCTGCCACGGAGGTGCCACCGCCATAGGGAATGACCAGGATGTCCTGTTCCTGTGCCCAGGCAAGAAGGGTTTTGACCTCTTCGCTGCTTGCCGGGGTGGCAACCCCGTCCGGGAAACGACCAAAGTCCCCGGAACGCATGGCCAGCCAGTCCGGCAAGCTCTGTCCACGGGCGTGGCGAATACGCGTTTCTGCATCGGTGCGAATGAGCGGGTGATCGGGCAACCGTGAGGCGGGAACCGTCTCGACCACCGTGGCCATTTCCGCGTCCGCCAACGGGGTTGCCTCTCCCAGTCGGGACTGCAGAAAAGTCA
>JAZAJX010000189.1:0-22873 GCA_036230225.1 Pseudomonadota bacterium
CGCGCTTTGCCAGCTTTCTGCGGGTACGAAATGACGAGCCGGCGGCGCCGACTCGTCGGGTGTCGCAGTCCGATTGATCAGGGCTGCAGGTTCAGCTCGTAGATGGCTTCGTTGCCGCTGTCATCCAGCAGCGTGGCCATAAATCTGCCACCGGCACCGGCGACCGCGTCGGCCACGAAGTTCTTGGCACGGTCGGTGTTGGGTACCCGGAAGACAATTTGCAGATCACTGCTGTAGCCCAGGATCGGTGCGAAGGCCCAGTTGTTATCGGCGGTAGGGGTTACCGGGCTGTTGGCCTGAATGTAGTTGCCGACCACCTGGCGGTTTTCATCGGGCGATTCGATCACCACATGGTCGCCACCGGTGCCGGCGAAGTGGCCGCCGGTAGCACGGTAGTTGTTGCTGGCGATGAGAAATTCCTGGGCCGGGTCGATGGCGGCACCTTCGAACTGCAGATTGACGATACGGCTGCCGTCGCTGATCTTGGCACAGTCCCGGTCGTAGCGGGCCGGTTCGGTCACATCGATCTGGTAGGTGACGCCGTCGATCACATCGAAGTTATAGGTGGGGAAACCACTGAAATTCACCAGCTCCTGGCGGTCGGCGGTGTCGGTGATCCGGAAGAATTGCGAGGCGGAGCATTCCAGCCATTGCTCCAGTTCGGCCCCGGTCACTTTCACGGCCATCAGGGTGTTTGGGTAGAGGTACAGGTCGGCGATGTTCTTTACTTGCAGCTCGCCAGCCGGGACCACGGTAAAGCTGCTTTCCTCAGCGCAGATGCCATCACGGTCACAGGCCTTGAAGGGAGCGGCGGCGGACAGCACCGGCAGGCCATCCAGCTCGGTGCCGACAATGGCGTCTTCCACATAGGCTTTCTGGGCATCGCTGACGATCTGGATGGAGGGATCGTCCTTCACCACCGCCAGGAAGCTGAAGATATCGTCGGTGGATTCGCCAATCACCTGACCCATGTAGTCCAGGGTGGCGTCGTGGTCGGGTTTGACCAGTGCTGTCAGGGCCGCATCGGCCTCGCCGTCCGGGTCCAGCGCCCGGGCTTCCACCTTGCTGTTCACCACGGTCCAGGTCTCGCCATCGTCAGCCAGCGCCAGGGTCAGGTCGATGATGCCCAGGTGGCTGCCCCAGTAGCCGGGCATGACCGAAGGCACCCCCTTGATGGTGCCTTTTTCCAGATCCACGTTGGCGGTGTTGGCAAAGCTGTCCGAGGGGAAGGTCAGGTGGCTGTGGCCGAACATGATGGCGTCGATGCCGTCCACGTCCGCCAGATACCAGCTGCTGTTTTCTGCCTTGGCGTCCTTCGAGTAGGCGGTAGTGTTGATACCGGAATGGGGAATGGCGACGATGATGTCCGCGCCTTCCGCTTTCATCTGCGGCACCAGTAACTCCGCGGTGGCCTTGATGTCTTTGGCGGTGACCTTGCCCTCCAGATTCTTCTTGTCCCACTGCATGATCTGCGGCGGCAGGAAGCCGATAAAGCCCAGGGTCAGTTCGTGGGGCTCGCCGTCACGGTCGTAGACGGTTTTGGTGATCAGTTTGTACTGGTCGAAGTAGGGGGTGCTGCCGTCGGCGCTGAACACATTGGCGCTGATGTAGGGGAAGGCGGCGTCGTCCACGCTTTCGGCGAGGAAATCCAGGCCGTAGTTGAATTCGTGGTTGCCGTAGTTGCCCACATCGTAGGCCATTTCATTCATCACCTTGTAGACCGGGTGGACTTCGCCACTGGTGAGCCCTTGCGCCTGGCGCCAGTCGCCCATGGGGCTGCCCTGGATCAGGTCGCCGTTGTCCACCAGCGCGGAATTTTCCGGGTAAGTGATTTCGGCACGGGCCTGCTTGACCAGCATGGCGGTGCGCACCAGGCCATGGCCGTTATCTACGCTGTCGCTGTAGTAGTTGTAGTCCATCACGTTGGCGTGGATGTCGGTGGTTTCCATCAGACGCAGATCCACTCGGGGGCCGGTGTTCTGCTCTGCGGCGTTGTTGTCATTATCGCCGCCGCAGCCGCTGAGCAGGGCGCCGCCGGCCAGCGACAGGGCGAGCAGGGATCGCAGTGAAGCTTTCATGATGTGTCCTGTGTGTCGGGTTGGGAAAGGCGGCGCGAACGCCGCCAGGCAAGGGTTTAAAAGCATCAGGGGCAGTGGCTGATTACAGTGAGTGAGCTCACCGATTCCAGGCTGGGGTAGCTCATGTAGAGATCGCGCACGCCATCCACTTCCAGGGTCTGGCCGACCATGGCGGGATTGTTGGCGGGGCTGTACTCGGCGCGCTGATCGGATTCCAGCTTCACGTAAACCGTGGCGTTGTTGTCCAGGTCGCCCAGTTCCAGGGCGTAGGGGTCGTTGACGCCGCCGATCACTTCGCCCACCACGGTGAGCGGGGTGCCCTGGCTGCTGGCGTAGGCATCGCTCACCGACACCGCGCCGCTGCTGCCACAACTGCCGCCGCCGGTACTGCCATCCACCAGCTGCATGTCGGTGACGTACTCGATGCTGGGCTCGCCCATGTAGACGTCACGCTCGCCGCTCACTTGCAGGGTTTCGCCGATCACTGCCGGGTTGTTCTGCGGGCTGAAGTCGTTGCGGTACTGGCTGTCCAGTTTCACGTAAAGGGTGGCACTGCCGTTGCTGTCCTCAATTTCCAGCGCGTACTCGCCATTGATGGCCTGGGTGATGACGCCTTCCACCGTCACCGCCGTGCCGGTGGGTTCGGCCAGGGCCTCGCTCACGGACAGCACATCACCCCCACCGGTGCTGCCACCGGGGCCATCCGGGGCCCCATAGGCGCCGTAGTCGAAGGTGCTGGCATCCCAGGGGTTATAGCCGCCGGAGGGGGAGTTCCAGGGCTGGCCATTATCCGGGTCATCCCGCTCTTCACTGGCCATGGGAGTGGGGGTGGCGGTGCCGGCCGGGTGGCTGCTGCTGTTGAAGTGGGTGTAGCTTTCCGGGGTGGCCAGCCAGTCGATCAGGTTGAGGCTGAGCTGGGCGGCGTTGCCCGCGTCGGTCCAGCCCGGGTAGGTGCTCTTGGTGTTGCCGTTGTCCTGGCGCTTGTACTTGGGGGAGGCATCTTCGATGGGGCTGGAGTCGCCGATAAAGGCGGCCTTGCCGGGGCCGGATTTGGCGATGGCCACGTAGGGGCCTTCAGCGGTGCCCCCGAAGTAGAGGCCGGAGTCCACCGCGTGGGTCCAGCGGCTGGGGCTGTCACTGGTGGAGAAGTACACCAGGCCCTTGGCCCGGTTCGGATCGGTGATCGCCAGGGTGGCGCCGCCGGCCATCAGCACCGGGCCCACGCCGGTGGTCAGGCCTTCCACCTGGCTGGCCGGTTCGATGCCGCTGGCGCCGCTGTGCCAGTCGATGGCGTTGAAGCGGAAGCGGATGCCGAATTGCTGGGCCAGCCAGCCGCTGGCCGTGCCCGGGTTGCGCAGGTCGCCGTAGCTGCCGCCCACGTTGAACTGGGCCAGGGTGGAGCGGTTATAGCCATTGAAGACTTCGGTGCTGTCCCAGGTGTTCAGGTTGCGGTCGGCATTGTAGTGATCGGCGACAAAGAAGATGCCCTTGCCGGCGGCCACGAAATCTTCCAGGGCCTGCTGTTCGGCCTGAGTGAAGGGACGGTTGCTTTCTGCCAGCACCAGCACATCGGCATGACTGATGGCGCTGTAGCTGATCACCGCTTCATTGGCGCTGCTGTTGGCGGCGGTGGGGCTGGTGTAGTCATCCACGAACTGGATGATGCCATCGCCGTTCTTGTCCACGCCCCGGTATTCCTGCACCGTATAGCCTTCGCCCACCAGGGCATCGGCAAAGTCGGAAAAGGCACCGTCGATGACCCAGTCCGCGTTGCCTTCGGTGCCCCCGTGGGAGACATCGAACAGCACCACCTTGCCATTGTCGTTGGCACCGGGTGTCTTGATGGGGGTGGGGTAGTTCCACTGGTAGGCATGGGCCGATCCCAGCGAGGCGGCCAGCAGGCCGGCCACAAGAATACGCTGCATGAGTGTTCATCCCTGAGCAGAAAATGGAGTGCCCAGAGGGTGGCGACAGGACAAGTCCCGCGCGTAAAAATCCCGTGAATTTTCGGTGAATGCTGTTCGTTTTATGGCAGGGTAGGCATTACCGACGAAAACAGGACAATCGTCATGGCCCGGTCATGGTCGGGTCATAACCAAGGCAATGGAGTGGTGTGGGTGAACGGAGAACGAACAGCGTGAGTGCACAATCCCGCCCGATGGCGCTGTCTTCTCTGGCGCTGGTGGCAGACAGTGACCAGGCGTTTACCCTGCGGGTCACCCTGGCCCGTCTGGCACAACGGACACTGGATGTGCAGTACTACATCTGGGATGACGACACCACCGGCAAGCTGCTGATCTACCGGGTGCTGGAGGCGGCGCGCCGGGGGGTGAAAGTGCGCATGCTGCTGGACCACGCCAATCAGCTGGGCCGCGATGTGAAGTGGGCGGCGCTGGATGCGCACCCCAATATCGAGGTGCGCCTGTTCAATCCGTTCCGTGGACGCTACAAGCATTTTCTGCAATGGCTCTACCATGCCCCGCTGCTCAATCACCGTATGCACAACAAGGCCTGGATCGTGGATGGCGAGCGTGCCCTGGTGGGCGGTCGCAATATTGCCGATCACTATTTCGGCGTGAATGCGTCCACCAATTTTCGCGATCTGGATCTGTATGCCCAGGGTCCCATCGTGGTTGATACCCAGTCGGCGTTCGACAGCTACTGGGACAGTCCGCTGGCGGTGCCCATGAAGACCCTGCGTCGTTATCGGGAAGCGGCCGCCGAGCGCGCCTGGCAATGGTTGCGGCAATGGCGCCGTACTCTCAAGGGGTATCCTTACCTGTTTCCCCAGCACGAGGCATTTTTCACCGATTATCTGGCCGGGCAGGATCGTCAGTGTGTGCAGGCCCATGCCGTGCTGCTGTTCGACAGCCCGGACAAGGCGGCCGGGGTCAAACAGACCCTGATGGGGGATCAGCTCGCCCATCTGCTGGCCCGGGATGATCATCGGGAGCTGCTCATGGAGGCCAGTTACTTTATCCCCGGTAATGCCTTCGTGGCGGAGCTGGCCGAACTCAAACAGCGTGGCGGTCGTGCGGCGGTGTTGACCAACAGCCTGGCCACCAATGACGTGATTGCCGCCCACGGTGCCTATGCCCGTTATCGTTCGGCGTTGCTGGACGCCGGGGTGGAGCTGCATGAACTGCAACCTAATGCCCGCGCCCTGCATCGCCAGGTGCGCCTGTTCAAGGGGCGTTCCCGCGCCAGCCTGCACACCAAGGCCATGGTGCTGGATCGACGGGAAGTGTTTGTCGGCTCGTTCAATATCGATCCCCGCTCGGTGCATTTGAACACCGAGATGGGTTACTACGTGGTTTCCGAGGAACTGGGCCAGCAGGTAGCGGCCTTTATCGAGGAAGGGTTGGCTCCGGAAAACAGCTATCGACTGGAAACCGATAACGGTGACTTGCTGTGGGCCGGCGACGGGGACCATGGTACGCCGGTGATACATCACCGGGAGCCGCGGGTGACGCTGTGGCGGCGGATGCTGGCATGGTTGCTGTCGTTATTGCCCATTGAGCGGATGCTGTAGCGTCGGCATGCTGTACCCGATTGCGCCTCACAAGCGCCCTTCTACCGTGTTATCGAAAACCGCCTTTAACCCTGCCCTACAGGAGAAATTCATGGCCCAGCCTTTCTGTTTTCGCTTCCGGGTGCGTTACAACGAATGCGATGCCCAGCAAGTCGTGTTCAATGCCCGTTACGGGGATTACGTGGATCTGGCCATGACGGAATTCATGCGTGCCCTCGGGCGGGACTATAACCAGCTACTGGCACAGGGGCTGGATAATCAGGTGGTGAAGCTGACCACGGAATGGCAGTCGTCGGCACGCTTTGATGATGTCCTGGATGTGTTTGTGTCACTGACGCACATGGGCAATACGTCGTTCACCCTGGCAGCGGACATTCGCCATGCGGATGAGGGGCGAGCCATTGCCCGCGCGGAAGCGGTCTACGTGATGATGACCACGGAACCCTTCGAGAAAACCCCGGTGCCCGACGACCTGCGCACGTTGCTGCAGACCGGGGCGCCGGGGGTGGTGATTGATCAGAGTGGTCGATAAGAGCCGTTGCAAGTTGCAAGTCACAAGTTTCAACGCGGGCACGGCATCAACGACTGATGAAGCTGTGCCCGCGACTCAACCTGGGCGCGGGCACGGCGCCTAAAACCCTTCGGTCCAGGCCCGCGCCTTGAAACTTGTGACTTGCAACTTGAACCTCTGCGTTCCTCACAGATCCGCGGCCTGAATGGCGGTAAGGGCGATGGTGTAGACGATGTCGTCCACCAGGGCGCCCCGGGACAGGTCGTTCACCGGTTTGCGTAGCCCCTGCAGCATGGGCCCGACGCTGATGCAGTTGGCGCTGCGCTGTACCGCCTTGTAGGTGGTATTGCCGGTGTTCAGATCCGGAAAGATGAACACGGTGGCGCGGCCGGCCACCGGGCTGTCCGGGGCCTTGGCCTTGCCGACGCTGTCGATGGCGGCGGCGTCGTACTGCAGCGGACCATCCAGTAACAGATCCGGGTTGGCCTCGCGGGCCAGGCGGGTGGCTTCGCGCACTTTTTCCACATCGTTGCCGGTGCCGGAATCGCCGGTGGAGTAGCTGAGCATGGCCACCCGCGGGGTGATGCCGAAGGCGTTTGCCGAGGCGGCACTCTGCCGGGCGATCTCCGCCAGCTGCCCAGCATCCGGGTCCGGGTTGACCGCACAGTCCCCGTAGACCAGCACCTGTTCCGGCAGCAGCATGAAGAAAATAGACGATACCAGGTTGTATTCCGGGGCGGTCTTGATCAGCTGCAGGGCCGGGCGGATGGTGTTGGCGGTGGTGTTGATGGCGCCGGACACCAGGCCGTCCACTTCGTCCAGAGCCAGCATCATGGTGCCCAGCACCACGGTATCTTCCAGCTGGGCGCGGGCCATGGGGGCATTGAGGCCCTTGTTGCGACGCAGTGCCACCATGGGTTCCACGTACTGTTCGCGAATGCTGTCCGGGTCGAGGATCTCCAGCCCTTCCGGCAGGGTAATGCCCTGGGTGCGGGCCACGGATTCCACCGCGTCGCGCTTGGCCAGCAACACGCAACGGGCAATACCCCGTTCCTGGCAGATGGCGGCGGCCTCGATGGTGCGCGGTTCGCTGCCCTCTGGCAGCACGATGCGCTTGTTGGCTTCGCGGGCCCGTTGCACCATGCGGTAGCGAAAGGCGGGTGGGGACAGGGTCAGCTCGCGGGGGCTGCCGCAGCGCTCACGCAGCCATTCGTGGTCCAGATGGCTGGCCACAAAGTTGGTCACCTTTTCCACCCGCTCGCTGTCGTCCACCGGAATTTCCCGGTTCATGCGATTCAGGTTGGTGGCGGTTTCGTAGGAGCCGGTCTCTACCGTCATCACCGGCAGGCCCGCATCCAGCGCGCTCTGGCACAGGCGCATGACCCGCGGGTCCGGCTGGAAGCCGGTGCACAGCAGCAACCCGGCCAGGGGTACGCCGTTGCTGGCGGCCAGGCTGGCGGCAACAATGATGTCGTCCCGGTCGCCGGGGGTCACCACCAGTACCCGTGGCTGGAACAGCTCCACGGTATTGGGCAGGGCGCGGGCGCACAGCACGATCTTTTCCATACGCCGGTGCTCGTCATCGCCGGCGTGGAGCACGGTGGCGCCGAGCAGCTTGGCCACGTCGCGGGTGCGCGGGGCATTCAGCTCCTCCTGCCAGGGCACGCAGCCGAGCAGGCGCAGGTCGCCTTTCGCCAGGGCGGGAAATTGCTGCTTGAGTTGCGCCGGCAGGCTGTCGTCATGGACCTTGTTGAGCACCACCCCCAGCACCTTGTCGTTGCGACTGCCGCCGAATTGGCGGCAGTGAATTTCCAGGCTGTCGGCCAGGGCGGACACGTTACCGTCTTCCGGCGCCGCCACCAGAATCACGTCCGCCCCCAGGCTGCTGGCCAGGGCCGCGTTCAGGCGACCGGCATAGCTCACCGTGCGCGTGGGTACCATGCCTTCCACCACCATCACGTCCTTGCCGTCGGCGGCCTGATGAAAGCGTTGTACGATCTGCTCCAGCAGGTCGTCGAGTTGCCCGTCGCCGAGATACTTTTCCGTCTGCTCCAGTGGCATGGGTGCGGGGGGGTCAATGGCGAAGGTACGGGTGATCAGTTCACTGGATTGCTCCGGGCCGGTGTCGCCGGGGTGGTGCTGGGCAATGGGCTTGCAGAAACCGATCTTCAGGCCGCCCTGTTCCAGGGCCCGCAGCAGCCCCAGGCTGGTGGAGGTGAGCCCCACGCCAAAGCCGGTGGGGGCAATAAAATAGATCTGCATTATGATTCCTCGTCCTTGTCGGCGCCGATGGCGGCCAGGGTTTCCAGGGCGATCTGGCGTTCCTCGTTGGTGGGCACCACCAGGATGCGGGGGCTGTTGTCGGCCTGGATTTCGCCGCTGCTGCCGCCCACACAGGCACGGTTGGCATCGTCGTTGATGGCCAGCCCCATGAGCCGCAGATGGGCGACGGTCTTGGCTCGTACCAGGGCCGAGTTCTCGCCGATGCCGCCGGTGAAGATCAGCCCGTCCAACCGGGTCAGGGCGCAGGCCTGGCCGGCCAGGGATTTGGCCAGTCGATAGCAGAACACCTCAATGGCCAGGGTGGCGCCTTCGTGGCCGTCGTTGCTGGCCTGCTCCAGGGTGCGCATATCGTTGGACAGCCCGGACAGGCCCAGCAGGCCGCTTTCCCGGCTCAAAACCTGATCGGTGTGTTGCGCGGACCAGCCCAGTTCCCGTTCCAGAAAGGCGTGCAGGCTGGGGTCCACATCGCCGCTGCGGGTTCCCATCACCAGCCCTTCCAGGGGCGTGAAGCCCATGCTGGTGTCGCGGCTGTGGCCATCCTGTACCGCGCAACTGGAGCAGCCGTTGCCCAGGTGGGCGGACAGCCAGCCGCTGGTATCCACCGGCAAACCAGTGAGGGACGCCGCCCGGCGGGTGACATAGCAATGGCTGGTGCCATGAAAGCCATAACGACGAATGCGCTGTTGCTGATACAACTCGATGGGCAGCGCGTAGCGGTAGGCGTGTTCGGGCAAGCTCTGGTGAAACGCGGTATCGAATACAGCCACCTGGGGCAGGTCGGCAAACAGGGTGCGGGCGGCGTCGATGCCCAGCAGGTTGGCCGGGTTATGCAGTGGCGCCAGGGGGCTGGCGGCACGGATTGCTGCCAGGGCGGTGTCATTCAGCAGTCCGGCGGCGGTGAACTGTTCGCCGCCATGGACCACCCGGTGGCCAATGGCGGCCAGCCGGTCCCCGGCGTAGGCCTGCACCCGGGGCAGCAGGGCTTCCAGTGCCTGGCGGTGGTCCGCATCGGCCAGAGGCTCTTCCTGTTGCTCGCCATCCTGCTCCCAGCGCAGCACCGCCTCGGGGCTGTTCAGTCTTTCCGCCAGCCCTTCCAGGGGAAACGTGCTGCTGTCTTCATCCACCAGGGCGAACTTGATAGACGAGCTGCCACAGTTGATTACCAGTACCAGCGGTGTGGTCATTCCTGCCTCCTTGCCATCGCGAGGTTCCACTATATACAAGCTAAGGCGGGGCTGTATCACCGGGTTGGTGGAGAGAGAGTTAGGGTAGGGAAATTACGTTTGGCGTGTGAGCAAAAATATGTGTAGGCAGGCCGCAACGTGCAAAGCACGGAACCGGTGTTTTGATTTAAGGGGCCGTGCCCGCGCCATTACCATTAAGCGCGGGCACAGGTTGAGCAAGACCTTGCCGGTTTACTCGCGTTGCAACTTTCAACTTGAAACTTGCTAACTACACACCCGCAATATCCAGCACCACTTTGCCTTTGGCGGTGCGAGAGGTGAGCGCGGCGAGCGCTTGCTCGTAGTCCTCGAACTTGAACACTTGGCTGATGCGCGGGTTAATCTTGCCCTGATTGAACAGTTGCATCAGCTCCATGATGTTCTGGATATTGGTCTGCGGTTCCTTCTGGGTGAAAGCCCCCCAGAACACGCCGACGATGGAGCAGCCTTTCAGCAGCGCCAGGTTGGCGGGGATCTTGGGGATGTCGCCGGCGGCGAAGCCGACAATCAACAGGCGGCCGTTCCAGGCCATGTTGCGGATGGCCGCTTCGGTGAATTTGTCGCCCACCGGGTCGTAGATCACGTCCACGCCCTTCGGGTAGCGCTGCTTGAGCGCGTCCTTCAGGTCTTCCTCGGCGTAGTTGATCAGGTCATCGGCGCCGGCTTCCCTGGCCACTGCCAGTTTCTCGGCGCTGCTGGCGGCGGCAATCACGGTGGCGCCCATGGCCTTGCCCAGTTCCACCGCGGCCAGACCCACCCCGCCACTGGCACCCAGCACCAGCAGGGTTTCCCCGGGCTGGATGTTGGCGCGCTGTTTGAGGGCGTGGTAGCTGGTGCCGTAGACCATGGAGAAGGCGGCGGCGGTGTGGTCGTCCATGCCGTCCGGGACCGGAATCAGGTTGGTTTCCGGCACCAGGATTTCTTCCGCAAAGGCCCCGTAGCCGGTCAGGCCCATGACCCGCTGACCGGGTTTGAAGCGTTGTACGCCTTCGCCCACGGCCAGTACTTCACCGGCCATTTCACCGCCCGGTGAAAACGGCAGCTCCGGCTTGATCTGGTACTTGCCTTCGATGATCAGGGTGTCGGGGAAATTCAGCCCGGCGGCCTTAACCCGCACCTTCACCTGACCCTTGCCCGGTTCAGGGGAAGGGATGTCGTCAATGACCAGCGTATTCGCCGGCCCCAGTTCCTTGCACAAAATCGCGCGCATGCGTTGCTCTCCCGGAAATCTGTTTTTTATGTGTAGCAGACGCTAACGCTGATGGGGGGATTAGACAAATGCATGGGGTGGATGGGGGAGGATAAAGATAACTAATAGCCACTAGCTTCTAGCCACTAGCTGCGAGTGAAAAGACGTTTCCAGCGGAGAGGCGCGGAGAAAAGCCGGGACGAATCCCCGTGCTTTTTCCGCGCCTTGTAGCTAGCAGCTAGCAGCTCGAAGCTGCTTTACCGATGCCCGGTGAACTCCACCACCTGCTGGAAGGTGGGACGGTTCTGCCAGTGGATGGCGGGTACCGTGGCCAGGCCAATGGCGCGATGCTGGATCTGGTCCTGGCTTTCATCCACGTTCCAGCTGTCCATGCGGGCGATGCCGCCCAGCTGGGCGATGGCCTGATTGAGGCTGTCGGCCAGGGCGTCGCGACAGGCCATGGCGTCATCGCTGCCGGCACAGCGCAGGGCCCGGTAGGGGCGGTCGCTGGTGCCCGTGGCCTGTTCCAGCACTCGCTCCAGGTAGCCGTAGTAGCCGTTGTTGTAGGCGGAGCCACCGGCGCCGGGCTTGTTGTCGCGGCCCATCAGGGACAGGTTGTCACCGTCCACGTCCTCGATGGCCGTGATCTGCGGCAACAGGATGTCGATCATCAGGGGGTACCAGGCATCCATCAGCGCCACGGCGGCCTCCTCGTCGTAGTTGCCATCACCGTCCCGGTCCCGGCGCAGGGCGCCGTTGGTGACCCAGTCCTGCATCAGGCGAATGGCACTGTCCTGATCCCCGGTCACCGGTGCCTGGCTCAGCAGGTCCAGGGCCCGGGGCAGGATTTCCTGACCGCGCAGGTCCACGGTGGCGGCATCGCCCATGGCTTCCACCAGCCGGGCGCGGGTGACATTGCCCTCCTGGACCAGCTGCTGCAGGCGGACATCCAGAATGTCGTTGCGGTGGGCAGAGCCATAGGGAGCATGGGCATCGGCGGCCCACCAGTCGCGGGCCGGGCGATTGTTCCAGCTGGCCAGATAGCCACGCGGTGGATTGCTCTCCTGGGGGTGTGCCTGCTGTGGCAGAAAACCGTTCCAGTCATACTGGCCGTTACCCCAGCTGGGAAGTTCCGGGTGCACACCTGCGGCTCGCTGCGGGTAATCGCCGGAGTGGAAATAGGCAATGTCCCGGTCATCGATATAGAACCAGTTGAAGCTGCCGGTGGTGTTGTAGAAGACGTCATAGAAACTCTGTACGTCATGCACATCATTGCGGCTGGCCTGCAGGAACGGCAGAGCCGTATCCAGTTCCGCAAAGTAGGTGCTGCGCTGACGGGTGACGGCCACCGGCTGGCCACCCACGGTGGCAAACCCGATCACCGGACCGTATTCCGCGGTGCGGATGACCCGGCGGGTGACGGCTTCGTTCTGCCCCACGGCTTCCGGGTCCGTGGAGGAGGCCAGGTTCCAGCGGGCGACCCACTGCTCCTCAATCACGTCGAAGGGTTGGCACTGGCCATTGACCCGATAACCACCCTCGCCGTGGGCGGGGGATTCTGCCGGTTCACAGCGTTGCACTACCCGCACGTCGGTGAGATCAGAACTGCCGGAGGTGGCGCTCCAGGCGAAATCCGGGCCGCGCCCGATGACCACATAGGGCAGGCCGGTGAAGGTCATGCCGCGGGTATGAATGTCGCCACCGTGGACCGCCATTTCCAGCAGCAGTTGGGGGACGAAATAACTGGTCTGGGGACCGAAAACCGCCAGCGGCTGGCCGCTTGCCGAATGCTCCCCATTGAGCAACAGGGCATTGGACATGACAGAGGGAAAACCGTCACGCAGCCCCTGGATGCCGGTTTCGATGGCGGCGATGCGTTGCATGGCCTGTTGCCGTTCCGCCTCGGACAGGGAGGCCGGTTCCTGCCACAGGGCGGGCAACTTTCGGGTCAGTGTCGCCCACTGCCGGGACAGGGCCTGGCCGCCATCGTCCAGGAATGACAGGGACAAGACGCCGCCGAGCAGATCGCCCACGGTATCCAGCAGGCCGCCGACCACGCCGGTGCCGGGCAGAGCCGGTACATTGCCCAGCGCTTCCGGGCACTCTGGCTGGCCGGGGCGGCCACAGGGTTCATGGGTCAATGGGTCATAGGACTGGAAAGAGCCGGCATCGAACATCACCGCCCCCGGGAACTGACCGGCCAGTTCGCCGCTGAGCGGGCACAGGTCCGGCAGGGTGGGCGGAGACTGGGTGGCAAAGGAGAGGGTGGTGGTCACCGAGGATTCCGGGTCGGTGCCATGGCGCAGATCCTTCCACAGATCACAGGCGGCTTCCCGGCTGCCGGTCTGGGCTTCCAGGGCCTGCAGGAGCAGCACATTGCGGTGTTCGCCACCGCCGCCGCCGGCGAAGATGCCCTGGATCAGGGTGGCGATGGCCACTACATCCTCGATCACGAAGGGTTCCAGCTGCACGCCCAGGGCCACGTATTCCACCGGCACTTGTAACAGGCCGCTGCGGGCATCGGCCACATACTGGTTAAGGCCGGCGACGTAGTTGGTGGCATCGTCGAACACCTGGGCGCCGTCCTCGCCAAAGCGGGCAATGGTATTGGCGATCATGGTGGTGCGGTCTTCTTCCCGGTAGGGAGCACCGACGGCAATGTCTTCGTCAAAGGAAAAATCCGCCGGCCCCAGGAAACGGGAGAGTTCACCCCGCCCGGCGCGACGCAGCACGTCGAGCAGGAACAGGCGGTCTGACGCTGTTACGTAGCCAACGCCGAACAGGGCGTCACGGCGGGAATCCCCAAAGATATGCGGCACCCCGAAACGGTCCCGTTTGATGTTCACCTGGTAGCCGGCGGCATCCAGGGTCTGTTCGCTTTCCCAGTCGCCGGCTTCCGGGGCCAGCAAGGGAGCGGCCTTGAAGTAGTCCCCGAGCTGGTCGTTGGTGAGACCCGGTTCGCTGCGAACCAGAGCGTCATACAGTCCCAGCTGGTCATCGAAGTGGGGCTCCTTGCTGAGTGCCGGGACCAGGCCGGTTTCCGCCACCAGATCATCCAGCAGGGTGCTGAGCAGATCCCCCAGCCCGGGAATGTCGGCGGTGAGATTGGCTACCCCACCGATGTCATCCTGGCCCGGGGGTAGAATGTTGAGCACGGTGCCGTAGTCCGCATAGGGCGCCGTCAGTGACGCAGGGCGTTCCCCCGGGGGCGCCGGTTCCTCCGGCGGCGCCGGGGTATTGGGGGTCGGGGTATTGTTGACCGGGGCCGGGTTGCTGGAGCCTCCGCCGCCGCAGGCGGCAAGCAGGCTGGCGCTCAGCAGGGTACTGAGTATCAGGCCGGGTTTCATGGTGCTCTCCTCGGGACATTATTGTTTTGATCGGCGAACCGTATTCGCACTAGCGTCCCAAGATTGACATTCTCATGAGTATGAAAGGAGGTCCGGCAACAAAACAGCAAGAAAAACCAACCAAACGCAAAAATAGCTACGAGCTATGAGCGATGAGTCGCGGGGGGAGGGTGTCAGGGTCGGACAGGATGTTCCCGCGATTCCGGGGCTGAGCGACAAGCCACAAGCTTCAGGCTGCAACGCGGATCAGGCCGGGGGCTTTGACAGGCCGTGTCCGCGCACCCGGGTGATTGCGCGGGCACTGAGGCGCGGAACAGGAAAATCTCTCTCGCGCCTTGTCGCTCGAAACTTGAGGCTTGCAGCTGCTTTTCAGATGTTCTTTTCGATATGCGCCAGCACGTTGGCGAGGCGGTCGACCAGAATCTTGTTGATGCTCTTTTCCAGTACCCGGCCCAGCTCGTCGCTGACCACGGCATCGGCCAGGGGGCGGATGCGGGTGATGAAGTCGGCCAGCTTGGGCACGTCTTCGCCTTCCGGCAGGGCTTCGTCACCGTACTTTTCATCCACCAGGTGGTGGATGATCATGCCGATGAAACGCTCGGCCAGTTTGTCCACTTCCTCGCGTACCAGGGAAACGTGGGTAAGCACTGCGTCCAGGGGCACGCCGGCTTCGCTGAGTTCCTTGCCCGCATTGTAGATGCGCGGGTAGGGAATGCGCAGGCGCATGCCTTCGGGAATGATGTAACCCAGCTTCACCGCCTTGGTCATCACTTCCGGCGTGATGTCTTCGCCGAAGTCATCCAGCAGATCCTGATAGTCCAGGTAGGAGGGAACGCTGGGGGTCTGCCAGGACGTGACGGCCACTTCCAGGCCGAGAATATCGTTGAGCTCGCGGCCCTGTTCCCAGGCGCTGAGCAAGTCGCGGATGTTGTTGAGGGTGTAACCCCGTTCCAGCAGGGCGCCGATGATCTTCAGACGTGCCAGATGCACATCCGTGTAGATGCCGGTACGACCGCGTTTTTCCGGCGGCGGCAGAATGCCCCGGTCCTGGTAGGCCCGAACGTTACGCACCGTGGAGCCAGCCTCGCGGGCCAGTTCGTCGATGGTAAATTCCTTGTGGTTGCCGGCCTCGGCCTGAGGCGCTCCGGTGACAGGCTGAGTGTATTTTTTCAGGCTGCGCAGGATGGCGGCGGGGTTGCGGTCACTGGTTTTCATGCCCGCGATGATAGCCCGCTTTTTGCACAGGCGCCACAGCCTGCGGCGTCCACAGGGCGGCATTTCGAGCCACAAATGTGATCGTTTTCACTCTGGCATGTGTACGCGGAGGAGAAGGCGGGACGTTTGCAGACAGCGATGTCCGTATCACCGCCTGCAAACGGGGCCTCGGTGTCAGGGGGTGATTTCCACCTGGGCCAGGTTGCGGGCCAGGGACGGGGTAAACCGGCCCAGCCACTGCATGCCCCGGGCCTCCGGGCTCACCGGCACCACGGCGCGGTTGTTCTGCACCGCATCGACAATGGCGCTGGCCACCCGGTCCGGCGTGAAGGCCCGCCGCTGGTAGAACTTGTTGGCATGCTCACGGCGGCGTTCCTGCTCCTCGTTGTCCACCCCCACAAAGCGGGTGTTGCGAGTAATCGGGGTATCGATAATGCCCGGGCAGATGGCGCTGACGCCGATACCATGATCGCCCAGTTCGGCGCGCAGGCATTCGCTGAACATCAGCACCGCGCTCTTGCTGGTGGCGTAAGCGGGTAGCATGCGTGACGGCATGAAGGCGGCGGCGGACGCCACATTGACGATATGGCCGGCACGGCCCTGATCGATCATCTGGCGAGCGAACAGGCGGCTGCCATGAATCACGCCCCACAGGTTGACGCCCAGCACCTGTTGCCAGTCCTTGACGGTGGTATCCAGCAGCGAGCCGGACAGGCCGATGCCGGCATTGTTGACGACGATGTCCGGGGCGCCCAGTTCCTTTTCCACCCAGTTGGCCAGCGCCTCCATGGAGCGCGTGCTGCTCACGTCGCATTTGCGGCTGAGGGCGATGCCCCCTTCCGCGTTAATGATACGAGCGGTGGCGGCGGCTTCCGTGTTGATGTCAGTGCACACCACCAGGGCGCCGCGACGGGCAAAGGCCAGGGCGGTCTCCCGGCCGATCCCGGAGCCGGCACCGGTGATGACCACTCGCTTGCCGCTGTCCGGGCCGGTTTGTCGGGTGTCCGTGACCCGGCTGCGATCCAGCGGGCCGGATGCCGGGGCGCCGTCGATATGCGCAATGAATTCGCGAATCCAGTCGGCTGTCAGGTCCGGGTGTTGCAGTAACGGCCCCCAGTGACCGCAGTCCAGCTCGCGGCGCCAGAGTCGATCCGTCCATTGGGGCAGGTCTTCCAGCATGGCCGGCCGGACGTAGTTGTCCTGACGGGCGACGATCAATTGCACCGGTACGGTGGTGTGGCGTTCCCGGGGTTTGAGCAGGCAGGGCAGCATGTTGGCCCGGTAGAGCTCGATGCCGTGGGTGCCATCCTGCAATTGGGTGGCGCTGGGTTCACTGTCCAGTTTTTCGGTGCGACGCAGCACCTGTGGCCAGGCCTTGGCCAGGCCGGCTTTCCACAGGGCCGGTGCCAGAACCGGCAGCTGGAAGGCACCGATGTACCAGGAGTGGGAAAGCTGATTGAGGACAACGCCGAGCTTCTGTTCGCGCAGCCGGGCCTTCATCCACTGGCCCACATGGTCCAGGCAGGGACCGGACAGGGTGGTGTAGGAGGCAATGCGTTGCTCGGCCCCGGGGTCGGTGACTGACTCCCAGGTCTGGATGGAGCCCCAGTCATGGCCGACCAGATGCACCTTCTCGTTGGGGCTCACTGCGTCCATGACCGCATGGAGGTCGTCTCGCAGTTCGCGCAGCTTGTAGGCGGAACGCTGGCGCGGGGCGGTGGAATTGCCTGCCCCGCGCACATCATAGGCAACCACCTTGAAATGGCGACTGAGCCGTTCGGCCACTTTTTCCCACACATGGCTGGCATCGGGATAGCCGTGCACCAGGATCACCGTGGGACTTTTGTCCTCACTCCAGGTGCGTACTGCCAGGTCCACGTCACCGCGGCTTACTTTGCTGTCACGCCACTGCACCATCAGGCTGCTTCCTCTTGTTCTTTGTTGTCGCTGTCGGCGAGCAGGTGGCCCGGGGTGGCGTTAAGCCAGCGCGGGCCCTGATCATCCATCAGCAGAAATTCACTGCAGGCGACGCGGTGTTCATCGTCGGCCAGGGTCAATTGCCATTGCCACAGACCGTGGATCAGTGGCGCCTCATCGATGCGGTTGCCTTCCGGCAGGGCGCCGGTGAGCGGTACCAGCCGGTAGTGCTGGCGCAGTCCAGGGGTATCGCTGGATAGCTGTTGCGGGGAGAGTCCCTGCGCCAGTGCCGTCGGCAGCTGCGCGCGGAAATCGCGCAGACGGCGGTGCAAGGAGGCCAGCTGAGGACTGGCCGGGCCGCTGAGGCTGGCCTTGGCCACATGGCCGTTCTGGACCGCATCGCAACGCAGTATATAGCTCATTCCCGGGCGGTAACGGCGTCTTCCCGGTCTAATCAGGCCAAAGCGACGGCGATGGGCCGGGCCGCAGAATCGCACCCGCGGCGGCCGGGCCGGGTCAAACAACTGATGGGCGCGCAGCCAGTCGCGGATCAGTAGCTCACAATCCTGCTCGGACATGCCTGGTTGCAGGGCTGACGCGATGATTTGCAGACACTTGTTCGCGTGCTGGCTGGCGTCGAGGTAAGGGGCCAGCGACGTGGGGTCCGGGGTCCAGAAGGCACTCATGAACACCTCCACCATGTTGTTGTTAATGGCCAGTGATAATTACAGCGGTGAATGTCACAGTCAACTAATCGGCAACGCGGTCACAGGCTTCCGTGCGCCCTTGTGCCCGCCATGACGTTGCCGTGATCTTCACATTTTCCGGCTTTTGGCTTGTTAAGGTAGGCGCCTGAATGCGTTTCAAATTCACGGCCAGCCCGGGAAAAAAGCCGGGATAAGGAGACGAGAGTGCCTCATCAAGCCCAGTATTTGCGGGGCCTGACAGCCCTTCTTACCCTGTTGTTAGTGATGTGGACTCCAGGCGTATCTGCCGAGCAACCCCCTGCATCGGCGCCGGACTACGGCGCCTTGGCGGACGTGCTGGAAGACGACGCCCACCGCCAGGCGCTGATCGAACAGCTGCGTGGACTGGAGGCCGCAAGCCGCCCCGCCGCGTTGGGTCTGGAGGGGGAGGTCCCGGCGGCGGAGATTGCCGCCCAGGCACCCAGCGGCCAGACCGCCGAGCAGGTCTCCCTGGCGCGCCGCATGGCGGCAGCCACTGGCAGCATGCTGGGTGACATGGGGCGCCAGCTTGCTGCCCTGACGGGCCTGTTCACTGGCTGGGTTACCGATGCCGGCCCCGGGGAGGCAACGACCCAGGCCGGCACCCTGGACGTGAAGGCGGTCGGGGTGGCCCTGTTGAATCTCGCCATCCTGGTGGCAGCCACCTTTGTGGTCTTCGCGGTCCTCAGGGCCCTGGCCGGGTCCCTGTTCGGCAGGCTCAGTGGCTGGGCCCGGGCAGGCTCGGAAAAGCTGGCGATACTGCGTACCACCGTGGCGGTGACAGTGGCCGCCTTGCTGGATGTGATAGTGGTGGGGCTGGCCTACCTGGCCGGTAACCTTGTGGCGTCGATGTTGAGCGGACAATGGGGCGCGGACGCAACCCGACTGGCCCTGTTCATGAACGCCTTCCTGGTGGTGGAGCTGGTGAAGGCGGCCCTGCGGATGTTTTTCTCCTCACGCTATGAAGGGTTGCGATTACTGCCGCTGGTCGCGGAGCAGGCCCGCTATTGCAACCGCTTTCTGGCCCGGGTGGCCGGGCTGGTGGGTTACGGCATGCTGGTACTGGTACCGGTCCTTAATTTCAATGTGTCACCGGCGCTGGGGAATGCGGTGGGCACCGCCATCATGCTGGTGGCTCTGATCTACGCTGCGGGCGTTATCATGCGCAACCGCCAGACCTTGCGGGAGACGCTGGCAGCCAGGGCTGACAGCAGTTATGGTCCGCTGCGCCTGTTGCTGCTGGTGCTGGCGCGCACCTGGCACTGGCTGGCGTTGGGTTATGCCTTGCTGGTGTTTGCGGTAACGGTGCTGCACCCGGAAACCGCCTTGCCATTCGTCGCCACGGCAACGTTGAAGACCCTGATATATGTGGGTCTGGGGCTGCTGGTCTCGGTGGCGCTGGGGCAGCTGATCGGCAAGGAGATCCAGCTCTCCGAGCGACTCAATGCGAGCATGCCGCGCCTGCAGGCGCGGGTGAATACCTTCGTGCCCAGCGGCCTGAAAGTGGTGCGAGCCCTGATTCTGGCCCTGGTGGTGGTGCTCTCGCTGGATGCCTGGCAGGTCTATGATCTGGCGGCCTGGTATGCCACTGCCGCAGGTGCTCAGACGGTGGCGGCGCTGATCGATATCCTGATCATTCTGTCCCTGTCGGCGGCGGTCTGGATTGCGCTGGCCAGTCTGGTGGAGCACAAGTTCAGTCCCGGCGAAAACAGTACGCCGGCGGAGGCAGCGCGGGGTGAAACCCTGTTGGGTCTGTTCCATACCACCCTGGCCATCGCCATCATCATCATGACGGTCATGATTGTGCTGTCGGAGGTGGGGGTGGATATCGCCCCGCTGATTGCCGGTGCCGGTGTGCTGGGTCTGGCTATCGGTTTCGGTGCCCAGAAACTGGTTCAGGATGTGATTACCGGGGTCTTCATTCAGCTGGAAAATGCCATGAATACCGGGGATTTTGTCAGTGTCGGCAGCAATTCCGGCACCGTGGAGCGGGTGGGGATCCGCTCGGTCGCCTTGCGGGATCTCTATGGCACCTACCACATCGTGCCGTTCTCATCGGTGGATGCGGTCTCCAACTTCACCCGGGAATACGGCAATCATGTGGGCGAGTATGGCATTGCCTATCGCGAGAGCATTGATGACGCCATTGCTCAGCTGCAGGCGGCCTTCGAGGAGCTCAAGGAAGGCGATCACAAGGACAATATCCTCGCCCCCATGACCGTGGCCGGGGTGACGGCCCTGGCGGACAGCTCGGTGAACATTCGCGTGGTGATCAAGACCACACCCGGCAATCAATGGGCGGTGGGTCGCGCCTTCAACCGGTTGGTGAAGCTCTACTTCGACAAGGCCGGTATCGAAATTCCGTTCCCTCATACCACCCTGTACTTCGGGGAGGACCGGGACGGCAAGGCGCCGGCCGGCAATATCCGTCTCACCGACGACCGTGTGGTGTCCACCCAGGGCAACGAGGGGTAGTCGTCCCGAACGGAGTGCCTCCACAAAACGCCTGCGCAAGCAGGCGTTTTTGTTGGTGGAAAGTGCAAACGTGAATACAGCCAATCGGACTTTGAAAGTCAGGCGCTCCGCGCTGGCAAGCTGACAAGAGCGCAAGATAACGCGCTCACGTTGGCCTGTTTTTGCAGCGTTCGGCGCGGGCGAGGCGCCGCTCGTTAGCCGTGGCCCAACCCGCGTTTCAACGGTAAACGTCCAACGCGCAACGCAAAAAAAAGGGCCGGCAGAAGGTGCCGACCCTGGAGTCACCGGAATTGGGAGAGCTCGGTGATGTAAATCGTCAGGCGGCATCCTTGAGAATGTCGCCCAGCAAGGCTTCAAAGTTTTCCAGTTGTTCGCGGTTGTCGTGATCCCAGGGGTGGAAACCGGGCTTGAACCAGTCGAACCAGGGCTTGGTGATATTGCGGAAAATGCCTTTCCGGCCCCAGGTATGCTTGGCAACGGCGCGCCAGCCCTTCAGGTCGGTCAGTCCGCCCTGGATGCGCACATTGTGCAGATAAAAGGGAATCATCAGGGCAAAGAAGACGCCGGTGGCGGCCACCAGGGTGCCACTGCGCAGGGCATAGGCGCCCAGGTTGCTGTCCTTGCCGATAGCCACCTGGTAAACGTCAAAGGCCACTGCCTTGTGTTCGGTTTCTTCCAGGGCATGCCAGTTCCAGATGGCCTTGTAACCGTCGTCTGCCCCTTCCATGATTTCCGGCAGATCCAGCAGCCCACCGCCA
The DNA here is from genome assembly GCA_036230225.1 of Pseudomonadota bacterium. Taxonomy (GTDB): domain Bacteria; phylum Pseudomonadota; class Gammaproteobacteria; order Pseudomonadales; family Alcanivoracaceae; genus Alcanivorax. The sequence goes on from JAZAJX010000189.1 coordinate 21,254, forward strand.
AGAATGGCAGTCAGGTGTTCCAGCGCCACGGTGGCAGCCAGCTGGAAGGACTGCGGTGTGTAGTCCTGGACGGCCTTGAGCAGCTTGGCGACCACGGCTTCCTGCTGGTGCAGGGGAACGCCAGCCTGGGCCACGAAATCGTTGTACTCTTCGTGCTCACGGCCGTGCATGGCTTCCTGGCCGATAAAAGCGGTCACGGCCTTTTTCAGCTCGGGATCCGTGATCTGGTCACGGTAATTGCGTACGCTATCGATGAAAAAGCGTTCCCCCACCGGAAAGAACAGACTCATGGTATTGAGAAACTGGCTCACGTTCAGACCGTCCCGGTGCCAGGTCAGGGCCTTGGCCGGGTTCAGGTTGAACTTCAGATTGCGGCGCACGGGGAGAATCGAGATCGCCATAATGCGTACCTCCGTAACTGTTACATCAATCAATGATACAATTAACCCCTATAGCATCAAGGGTTTTTCCAGCGGGAAATGAAAAAAATGGCTGAGAATAAACAGGAAGTCGCCAACCGTTTACTTGATGGTCTGATTGATCATCTGCTGGCCAAGCTGTCGCCGGCACAGCTGGACGGGATGATCGAGCAGGAACTGGATTACGCCCTGGATCTGGCCACTCGCTATACCCTGAATGACTGGGTCAGTGTCGAGCAGATCCAGGTAACCGCTCAGAAGTACGCCGCGGAAATGGACATCAGCGGTGCCATCCCCGAACTGGTCGGGGACATGGTGGAACAGTTTTATGACCACGGTATCCAGAGCGACCGGGTGATCGGCGACGTGGTCGACGAAGCCGTCATCATGGCACTGCTCGACAAGGTGCTGGAAATTCCCCTGTCCCGCCAGAGCATGGCCTGGCTGGGGCGCAACCCGGTACTGCTGGCGTTGCTGGCGGGCGGGGCGCAGCTGGGGCTCAAGACCCTGCTGCATCAGGGCCTGCCCCCGGCGCTCTACGATCAGCTGCACAAGCGTCTCCCGGCCCGTTGGCTGGGCAGCCTGGAGGTGCGTCTGCAGGAGTGGCTGCTCAAGCGCACCGAGCAATTGCTCAGCGACCCTTACCTGTATCGGGATGAAAACCTGGAGGAACTGCGCGAGCTGGTGCTGGTGGCCTGGCAGGAATTTTCCCAGCGGCCGGTGGCAGAACTCCGTGAGCTGGTCAGCAGCGAAGATATTCAGGAACTGTTCGTGATCGGTTTCGAGTACTGGCGGGAACTGCGCCATACGGATTATTTCATCGCCATGCTGGACTCCGGGGTTACTGCCTTCTTCGAAAAGTACGGCGATACCACCCTGATGGATCTGCTGGACGAGCTGGGTGTTACCCGCGATCTGATGCTCGACGATGCCCGTCGCTTCCTGCCCCCGGTGATGGAGAAACTGCGTGCCGAGGGCTTGCTGGAGGCGTGGTTGCGCAGGCATCTGGCGGGGTATTTTGAGCGGCCGGAGACGTTGGAGCTGCTTGGAACAGCTGACAGTTGATAGTGGACAGTTAACAGCTAGAGACCGACCGCGACAGGTTTAGGCACGTAGAGGCCGCGCCCAACCCTGGGCGCGGCCTCTTTGCTTTAATGAACAGACAACCTGATCCGCGCAGCTGTCAACTGTCCACTATCAA
>JAZAJX010000190.1:0-5961 GCA_036230225.1 Pseudomonadota bacterium
CCTTCCGGGCGACAAAAACAGGTTTTGTCGAGGCGCTGCCAGACAGCTCTGTTGTATCGGATGCTGCGGGCACCTATACCGTCCGGCTTATGCGTGCATGCGTCGACGATGATCTGGCTAATGATGATACCAACTGTACCGATATTCCTGATCCCACACCGGACGTGGATGGCAATGAAGAAATCAGCAATGAGGGTGGCAATTACCCGGAAACAATCGGTGGTGAAACCATCAGCCAGGAGAGGGTGCGTGTTGACGAAAATGATGTTGCCGAATTCTGCCTGACTATCGGTAATAGCGGCATGGTGACCACCGGTGTGGGTGGGGCCTGTGGTTCCGATTATACCGTGGGATTTGTCACCAGGGCCTTCAGTGAGCCAAGAAGTGTCAATGTGTCGCTGAGGCTTGCGCCGGGACTGGATTTGGCTGCAAACGTTCCGCACTTCAATACCACTGTGGAAGGGCGCATTGACCTGGCTACCAGTGGCTGTGCTCCCCTGTACCGGCTTTCCGATGAAAACTTCGAGCTTGGCCTGCGCGCTCGCTGGGTAGAGGACTCATATCTGCCCAGAATCCTGCTGGCCGAGTTGGGCGAAGATCGCACTGCCGCTGAGGAACGCCGGGTAGCTTCGATCGTTAGCGGCGCCGTCCAGTTCTTCGAGGGGGCGCCGGGGAGCACCTGTGACCCGATGGCTCCCTGATCGGCAGCAAATTGTCAACAATGGCCCTTGAAACATCCTGTTTAGGGGCGTAAAGTCCAGCCCGGTTGTTCGGATTGTCAACAATCGGGCTGTGTCTATGTCTGTAGCTTCCCCGGATTCTCTTCCTGAGAATACACGCACACTGGCTGATCGGGTTTTCGCCCGGCTTCAGGACGATATTGTGCGTGGCGTTATTGCCCCGGGCTCCAAGGTCAGCGAGACCGAGCTGGCCGGTCGCTATGGCGTGAGCCGTGGCCCCCTCCGTGAGGCTATCCGCCGCCTCGAATCTCGCAAATTGCTTGAGCGCGTGGTCCATGTTGGGACTCGCGTCGCCTCCCTCAGTTTTGATGACCTCATCGAGATTTACCATGTTCGTGAGGCGCTGGAAGGCATGGCCGCTCGCTTGGCCGCAGAAAAGATGTCTGATAATGAGATTCGCGGGCTGTATGACGTGCTGGCCCAGCACGAGCAGCAGCAGGACCTTCGTGAGGATACCGCCTACTTTCAGCGGGAGGGGGACCTGGATTTTCATTATCGCATCATTCAGGGCAGCCATAACGCTACCCTCAGTCAGATGCTGATCGGTGAGCTATACCACCTGGTACGAATGTACCGTTATCAGTTCAGCTCCGTGGCTAACCGTCCGCAGAAAGCCCTGAATGAACACCGTCGAATTGTCGAAGCCATCGAATCCCGTGATGGTGAAATGGCCGAACTGCTGATGCGCAGGCACATCAGCAGTGCCAGGAAGAATATTGAAAACCAATATGCATCCCAACAGGACCACTAGGAGAACGCCATGTCAGCTAACCTGACCGCCGGCGGCCGCTTCCGTAAAGCGCTTGCGGAAGAAAAGCCCCTTCAAATCATGGGTACCATCAATGCCTATGCTGCCATGATGGCTGAGCAAACGGGCTACCGGGCCATCTATTTGTCAGGCGGTGGTGTGGCCAACGCCAGCTACGGTCTGCCGGACTTGGGCATGACCAGCATGAACGACGTGCTGGAAGACGTGCGCCGTATCTCCAGCGCCGTGGAAACCCCGCTGCTGGTGGATATTGATACCGGCTGGGGTGGGGCGTTCAACATCTCCCGCACCGTGAAGGAAATGATCAAGGCCGGTGCCGGCGCGGTACACCTGGAAGACCAGGTGGCCCAGAAGCGTTGTGGCCACCGCCCCAACAAGGAAATCGTTTCCCAGGAAGAGATGGTGGACCGGGTGAAGGCCGCCGTTGACGGCAAGACCGATGATGACTTCTTCATCATTGCCCGTACCGATGCCTTCCAGAAGGACGGTTTGGAAGCGGCCATTGAGCGCTCCAGAGCCTGTATCGAGGCTGGCGCGGACGGCATTTTCGCTGAGGCTGTGCACACTCTGGAAGACTACAAGGCCTTCAAGGAAGGGCTGGGCGACGTACCACTCTTGGCCAACATCACCGAGTTTGGGGCCACGCCGCTATTCAGCCGTGACGAGCTGGCGGAAGCCGGTGCCGATATGATCCTGTACCCGCTGAGTGCTTTCCGCGCCATGAACAAGGCGGCGCTGCAGGTGTACCAGAGCATTCGTGAGAACGGCCATCAAAAAGACGTGGTAGACATCATGCAGACCCGTATGGAACTGTACGATTTCCTCAATTACCACGACTACGAGCAGAAGTTGGATGCGCTCTTTGCCAAGGGCAAGGGCTGAACGAACCACCCTTTAGGAGTTCCTATTGAGGTGCGGACCCTTTGGTCGTCTTCGTTCAGGTTCGCCCCTCTAGAGACGCTCATTCAGAAAAATTCCGCCAAGGCGGTTGAATAAAAGATTCACAAGGAGATTAACAATGGCAGAAGGCAAGAAACTCGGCGGCGCTGGCCTGCGTGGCCAGGTAGCAGGGAAAACCGCTCTCTCCACCGTGGGTGTATCCGGCTCCGGTCTGACCTACCGCGGTTACGACGTGAAGGACCTGGCTGAAAACTGTGAATTCGAGGAAGTGGCATACCTGATCCTGAAGGGTAAGTTGCCCACCCAGGCTGAACTGGATGCCTACAAGACCAAACTGAAAGGGCTGCGTGGTCTGCCGGCGGCCCTGAAAACCGTACTGGAGCAGATCCCGAAAGATGCTCATCCCATGGATGTCATGCGTACCGGCTGTTCCATGCTGGGCAACCTGGAGCAGGAAGACACCACCACCATGGGCGTTTTCCCGAACCAGGAAGAGTGTGTGGATCGCATGCTGGCCTGTTTCCCGTCCATCATTTGCTACTGGTACCGTTTCAGCCACGACGGTGTGAAAGTGGATGAGAATACCGACGATGACTCCATCGGTGCACACTTCCTGCACATGCTGCGGGGCGAGAAGCCCAATGAGCTGCATGAGCGGGTGATGAATGTGTCCCTGATCCTGTACGCCGAGCATGAATTCAACGCCTCCACCTTCACCGCCCGTGTCTGTGCGTCCACGCTGTCTGACATCCATAGCTGCATCACCGGCGCCATTGGCTCCCTGCGTGGTCCGCTGCACGGTGGTGCCAACGAGGCAGCCATGGACATGATCGAGAAGTTCACTTCTGCGGATCACGCCGAGCAGGAAATGATGGGCATGCTGGAGCGCAAGGAAAAGATCATGGGCTTCGGCCACGCGATTTATAGCGAGTCCGATCCGCGTAACGCCATCATCAAGATGTGGTCCGAGAAGCTGGCTGCCGATGTGGGCGACACCGTCCTGTACCCGGTATCCGTGCGCTGTGAAGAAGTGATGTGGCGCGAGAAGAAGCTGTTCTGTAACGCAGACTTCTTCCACGCGTCTGCTTACCACTTTATGGGTATTCCCACCAAGCTGTTCACCCCGATCTTCGTGATGAGCCGTCTGACCGGTTGGGCTGGCCACGTGATGGAGCAGCGTGCGGATAACCGTATCATCCGCCCGAGTGCGGATTACACCGGTGAAGAACTGCGCCCGGTTACCCCGATCGCAGAACGCGGTTAAATCCCCTGTCATGCGAGCATCGCTTCCCGCCAATAGTGCCGGAAGCGATGCTTTCATCGCGAATGCCCAATATTTACTCAGGCTCAGCTTGACCCAAGTTTCCTGACAAGAGTCCCAGGCTATGAACTCCGAATATCGCAAACCGCTTCCCGGCACCCAGCTGGACTATTTCGACACCCGTGCGGCTGTCGATGCCATCCAGCCTGGGGCCTATGACAAACTTCCGTTCACCTCGCGCATCCTGGCCGAACAGCTGGTGCGTCGCTGCAACCCGGCGGATCTCACCGATTCCCTCAAGCAGCTGATCGAGCGCAAGCGCACCATGGATTTTCCCTGGTACCCGGCGCGCGTGGTGTGTCACGACATTCTGGGTCAGACCGCACTGGTCGATCTGGCCGGTCTGCGTGATGCCATCGCCGAGAAGGGCGGTGACCCCTCCAAAGTGAATCCGGTAGTGCCGACCCAGCTGATCGTGGATCACTCCCTGGCCGTAGAGCACCCGGGTTTTGAAAAAGACGCGTTCCAGAAGAACCGTGACGTGGAAGAGCGCCGCAACGCGGACCGTTTCCACTTCATCAACTGGACCAAGACCGCGTTCGATAACGTGGACGTGATCCCGCCGGGTAACGGCATCATGCACCAGATCAACCTGGAGAAGATGTCTCCGGTGGTGCAGGTCCGTGATGGCGTGGCCTTCCCGGACACCTGTGTGGGCACCGACAGCCACACGCCCATGGTCGACGCCCTGGGCGTGATCTCCGTGGGGGTAGGTGGTCTGGAAGCCGAAAACGTGATGCTGGGCAATCCGTCCATGATGCGTCTGCCCGACATCGTCGGTGTGGAACTGACTGGTAAACTGAAGCCCGGTATCACCGGTACTGATCTGGTGCTGGCCCTGACCGAGTTCCTGCGTAAGGAGCGTGTGGTTGGCGCCTACCTGGAATTCTACGGTGAAGGTGCCGACAGCCTGTCCGTGGGTGACCGTGCCACCATCGCCAACATGACCCCGGAATACGGTGCCACCGCCGGCATGTTCTTCATCGATGGCCAGACCATCGATTACCTGAAGCTGACCGGCCGTGAAGACGAGCAGGTCGCCCTGGTAGAGACGTTCGCCAAGGAAACCGGCCTGTGGGCCGACAGCCTGAAGACCGCCGAGTACGAGCGCGTCCTGCACTTCGATCTGTCTAAGGTTGAGCGTAACCTGGCTGGCCCGTCCAACCCGCACGCACTGCTGCCGGTCTCCGAACTCTACGACCGTGGCATTGCCAAGGAGTGGGAAGAGGAAGAAGGCCTGATGCCCGATGGCGCGGTGATCATCGCGGCTATCACCAGCTGTACCAATACGTCCAACCCGCGCAACATCATTGGCGCCGGCTTGCTGGCCCGTAACGCCAACAAGCTGGGTCTGGTACGCAAGCCCTGGGTAAAGAGTTCCCTGGCGCCCGGTTCCAAGACCGTGAAGATGTACCTGGAAGAGTCCGGCCTGCTGCCTGAGCTGCAGAACCTGGGTTTCGATGTGGTGGCCTTCGCCTGCACCACTTGTAACGGCATGTCCGGTGCCCTGGATCCCAAGATCCAGAAAGAAGTGGTGGACCGTGACCTGTACGCTACGGCGGTACTGTCCGGTAACCGTAACTTCGACGGTCGTATCCACCCCTACGCCAAGCAGGCGTTCCTGGCCTCGCCGCCGCTGGTGGTCGCCTACGCCATCGCCGGTACCATGCGTTTCGATATCGAAAAAGATGCACTGGGCAAGGACCAGGACGGCAACCCGATCTACCTGAAGGATATCTGGCCGTCTGACGAAGAGATCGATGCCATCGTGAAGTCTGCGGTGAAGCCGGAGCAGTTCCGCAAGACCTACAGCCCCATGTTCGAGAAGAAGGGTGACGGTGAGCGCGCAGCCAGCCCGCTGTACGACTGGCGTCCGCAGTCCACTTACATCCGTCGTCCTCCCTATTGGGAAGGCAACATGGCCGGTCAGCGTGAGATGAAAGGCATGCGCCCGCTGGCGATCCTGCCGGACAACATCACCACGGACCACCTGTCTCCGTCAAACGCCATCCTGCTGGATAGCGCTGCCGGTGCCTACCTGGACAAGATGGGCCTGCCGCAGGAAGACTTTAACTCCTACGCCACCCACCGTGGTGACCACCTGACTGCACAGCGTGCCACGCTCGCGAACCCGAAACTGTTCAACGAGATGTGCCTGGACGAAAACGGTGAAGTGATCCAGGGCTCCCTGGCCCGCGTTGAGCCGGAAGGCGAGCAGATGCGGATGTGGG
>JAZAJX010000191.1:0-4701 GCA_036230225.1 Pseudomonadota bacterium
CTAAAGTCACCCTGCGCGCCACCGTGGCGGGCCAGGATAAGCAGTACAAGACCGGTTTCGACTTCCCCGCCTGTGGCGGCGACAACGCGGTGGTGTAACGACTGTGGGCCTATACCACCATCCAGGACATGCAGCGGGAAATTAATTATTTCGGTGAGGAAAAGGACCTGCAGCAGGGCATCGTCGACCTGGGCCTGGAATACGGCCTGGTCACCAACTACACCTCCATGGTGGTACTGCGCGATGAAGTCTTCGAGGAATACGGTATCGAACGTCGCAACGCCAAACGCCGGCAAATCGAAAAACTGGCCAAGGAACAACGCCAGGCCAACGCCCCTGCCAGCAACCGCGTGGACACTGCCCAGCCCATGTACACCAGCAACCGGCCGTCTTACAGCGGTGGAGGTGGCGGCGCCTTCAGCATCGGCGCGCTACTGCCCTTCCTGATCCTGCTGATCGGCGGCGGACTGCGACGCCGCCACTGATTCAAGCAATGACCGCGAAACCTCCCGGACAGGCAACGCCTGTCCGGGATTTTCCGTTAATCCTGGCGCCCTTCGATGGCGGACAGCAGCACCCCGGCAGCAATCCCCAAACGCTTGTCCAGCCGGCCGTCACGATCGGCGCTGAAATCCACATCCAGTTTCAGAATGAACGGATTGAATCGCTGGCGGTATTCCGCCACAGGCGTGTCGCCCATGGTGGCGTGGTAGCGCTGCGGAAAGAAGAATGCCAACCCTTCGATATAACGACGCACCAGCGCCTTGAGCACGGAGTCTTCCTCCAGCGTGCCGATCTCCTGTCCCTCGTTATTGAGGAAGGTCCAGTGGTCACGCAGGAAAGACGACTTGAAACCCGCTCTGCGCAAGGTGCCCACATGCTCATTATTCTGTGAGTCATGCACGTCATAGGCACCGGCAAAATCGAAAATGCTACGGGTGGAGATGCGCAGTAGTTCCTGCTCCTGACTGTCATCCGCATACAGGCGGATATCTTCGCGGAGGCGGAAGCGCTTCATGTTGGAATATAACGCCAGCTCGCCGGTATCCGTATAAAGATGAAAGGCATCACCGAAGAGCCGGAAGAATTTTCGGCGAATGGTGTAACAGCGATGCTGAAAACGTATTGCATGAGTCATGGTCTGCCTTCCCTGAGCAAAAGACGCTACCCTACCAGCGCAAGAAGCGATCACAAGCCTTCCCGCCGTGGAAGGCACAAGTTCACCAACAGGCGGCCCCATGAACCCGGAATTCTGGCATCAGAAATGGCACAACTCGGAACTGGGCTTTCATCTTCCCCAGGTCCATCCACTACTGCAGCGTTACCTGGGCGAACTGTCCTTGAAATCCGGCCAGACCGTCTTTCTTCCCCTGTGCGGCAAGACGCTGGATATCGGCTACCTGTTGGAGCAAGGCTTGAGCGTAACCGGTGCGGAGCTGTCTGATAAAGCCGTCACCGACTTGTTCGCCTCATTGAATCACCAGCCGATCATCACTGACTGGCAAGGCGGCAAGCGTTACCAGCATGGCGACCTCACCGTCTTTCAGGGTGACATCTTCCTTCTGCAATCCAGCGATATTGAGACAACGGATGCCATCTACGACCGCGCCGCACTGATCGCCCTGCCAGAGACCATGCGCGAACGTTATGCTCGCCATCTGCTGACACTCACCAACCAAGCACCACAGTTACTTATCACACTGGAATATATTCAACAGGAAATGGATGGCCCGCCGTTTTCTGTTGGCGAGCAACAGGTGAAAACCCTCTATGACAACGACTACAGAATCGCGCCACTTTCCAGAAAAATGATTCTCGACCACGAACCGGTCTTCCGGGAGCGGGGGCTAACTGGGCTTTATGAGAATGCTTTCCTTTTGAAATGATTTTTATCACAGAGGGAACATGGCATGGTGGCCAGCAACTGCTCATAGGCCTGCTTTCACAGGCTTGTTCAGGCATAAACCAACCACAAATAAAGCACCGCCTAACTGACCTTATCAGCAGCACTTTATTTGACGTTGATCAACACGGGGAAAGACTAACGCACAGGCGGTCGGCTTTCGCCCAGCAAGTCCTTACAAGCCTTGCTGTCGCGATCCTTACAAACCATGGGGACATAGCGCTTGCAACCTATCTCAAACCCCTCACGCGCCTTTCGCTTCTCACTCCAATGGATTTCATACGCTTTTTCACGGACCATATTATCGACGCATTTATCAATTTCTCTGCTGAACTCCCCTGCTGAAACAGTTGAGCTTAAAAATAAAAAAAGAAAAACCCCCGCCAAATTCCTCATGCATTCCACCCAAATAGTAAATATCCATTTACGTTCCAGCTATTAATCGCCAGATGTCTCGACGTACTACGGAGAAAAGGAAGAATAAAGTGTTCAACCGTATCACTCTCCCTGTAATACAATCGGTATCCTAAATCGGCAATGAGGAACGCACAACCACAGCACCCCGGAGAGATGACAAACCTTGGATAGCATCTCCGAATCAACAACGACCATTGCTACCAGGGCAACACACTGCCATCGGAGTGCCAGAAGGTCCCGCTGTTTTCCAGGTTCAGTTCATCCATGCGGGCAATCAGGTTGGTAGCCGCCTCGTCCACCGTCAGGTTGCCACTGTTACCGGTCATGTCGGTTTGCACCCAGCCCGGGTGCAGGATGGCCACGGCGATACCCCGGTCATGCAGATCCAGCGCCAGGGATTTTCCCGCCGCATTGAGCCCTGCCTTGCTGATCCGGTAGCCATATTTTTTTCCGGAGGTGTTATCGGCAATGGATCCCATCCGCGACGTCATCAACCCCACCTTGCTGCCGTCATGGAGATTATCCAGCAACGCCATGGTGACACGCAGGGGCCCCAGGGTGTTGACCTCGAACTGGTGCAGCATCTGCTCGAAGTTCATGTCGTCCACGGTTTCGCTGAGCATGATGCCGGCATTGTTGTAGAGCAGGTCCACCGGCGTATCCCCCAACCCGCTGGTCAGGTTGCTGACTCCATCTGCGGTGCTCACATCGACCCCGTCGATCACCTCCACACCGCTGTCCAGGAGCTCGGTGGACGCCTGGCGACACACCGCCAGCACCCGGTCGCCCCGGGCCTTCCATTGCCGGGCCAGTGCAAGGCCGATGCCCCGGTTTGCACCGGTAATTACAATCGTCTGCCCCATTTTTGCCTCCTTTCTTTTGTCATCCAATCACTTAGCGCGGGCCCTATACGAGCACGTTATGTGTGCATTACAAAACACTACAACAGCAGTTACAAAACAACATTTTTACCCAACATTGGCACCGCAATGAATTTTATATAGTGCGCGGACGGGCGGATCGGATTGATACGCCATTCATTCCACAGCGTTTGGCTCATGGACGAAAGGGGGAAACACCCATGGTACATTTCTTGAAAATCCTGCTGATGAGCACTCTGCTCGTCACCCTGGCCGCCTGCGGCGGCGGTGGTGGCGGCAGCACGCCCGCCAGCAACAACACCAGTAATGAAGAAACCGGTAACAGCGGTGATGATGGCGGTAGCGAAACCGATGACGGTGGTGAGACCGATGATGGTGACACCACCGGCGGCGACGACACTCCGCCACTCACCGAAGAAGAGAAACAGCAGCTCCTGACCCTGGTCGACACCAATAACCACTTCACCGCGTCCGTCTGCCCGCAGGCGCTGCTGGGCACCCAGCTGGGCGGCGTGATTGATGTTCTGGCTTGCGAGAACGAAGCGCTGACCAACATCTCTCTGGGTAACGACAATGTGCTCGGCCTGCTCTGCGCCAACACCGTTGCCGCCACCGACACTGACCTGCTCGGCAGTGTCACCGAGCCCACCTTCCTGCCGACCTGTCTGGAAGAGAGCGTCCCCTATCTGGTGGACACCCTGGGCGGCATCCTGGACAACAGCGGCGCCATCGGCCAGCAGCTGTGCCCCAGCTCTGAAAATCCGGTGCAGTGCCTGCTGGAAACCCTCAACACCGTGCCGGATAGCACCCTGGCCGGCGTTCTCGGTTACCTGGGCTGCGACAATGCCCTCAACCCGCAGCTCTGCCTGACCCAGGTGGCTGACAACCTGGCCATGGGCGAGCCCCTGATCGGTACCGTGAACAGCCTGTCCATGGCTCTGTGTCCGATTGCCACCGGCGCCGATGCCTTCGACCCGGAGCAGTGCATCACCGAAGTGCTGGGCGGCGTGGGTTCCATCCTCAACCTGAGCGGCGGTCTGGGCGAACTGTGCCCGGAAGGCGCGGACCCCTTCACTTGTCTGCTGGCGGCCGGCGAAAACCTGGGCCCCATTGGCGAACTGATGGGCGAGAGCCCGCTGGACCCGAGCATTCTGGAAGACCTGCTGGCTGGCCTGGCCGAGCCGGGCAACATGGAACTGCTGGGTGAGCTGCCGGCCATGCTGGAACAGATCCCGGTACTGGGTGAGCTGCTGGCTGGCCTGCTGGGCAACGGCGGCGACCTGTTCGGCACCCTTGGCGACCTGCAATCCCTGCCTGAGCTGCTGACACAAATTCCGGTACTGGGCGATATCCTCAACGGTGTTGCCGGTGGCGACAGCGGTGGCCTGCCCACCGATGCCCTGAGCCTGGAAACCCTGATGGGTGCCCTGGAGGGCGAGCAACTGGCCATGGTCACCGACCTGCTGGCCGACGTGCCGGTCCTCGGTGACGTGGTCAATC
>JAZAJX010000192.1:0-41085 GCA_036230225.1 Pseudomonadota bacterium
CCGCTAAAGTGCGGCAATCAGGCGAAAAAATGAACACTCAAGAGTGAATTGTGGCCTGAATTTGATGGCAGAAGCCTGTTGATCATCGTAAAGGCGAAAAAAGCGAGTTATTCAGACCTTCCCTAACGGTTTGCGGGTATCGGGCAAGACCGCCGACGTCTTCGCCACACTCCCAGTGTGGCGATCGCAGCGAGCATAATGGCGGGCATGCCCCCACCGCCGCCGCTACTTTTCCGGTCAGTGTCATTGGCAACGCTTGATCGCCAATCGACTTCCTCATGTGCCATCAATCCTGTTTCATCAAAGATCAGGATCGTCATGACGTCGCCCTTAAATGCAGATTCTTCCCCATGAACCGCATTGCTACCTGGCGAAAATACAAGGTCTTCATCACTGAAAAACAGGATATATTGAATAGCATGGCCGTCGGGGTCACTCACGAAGTTGTCCAGATCCAGAACGATGTCATCAGGCTCAATGACAACGACCAGATCCTCGTCGGCATTTTGCGCTGAGTCAGTCTTGGCGGCTTGCAGCGTGGCAACCTGTGCATCGTACTCTGCCCTCATCGCAGCATGATCCAGTACGGGCTCTCGATTGAACTCCGTTGCACCTATATCGATGACGCCTCCAAGGACTCGCTCTGATAGCCGCTGCTCTTTGTCCGGGATGCCATTTTCACCGGCAACGGCGGATGCGTTACCGGCGTCCACAACCGGGCTGCCTGGCTGTGGAAGATAGTAAGGGAGATTCTCCTGCCCACTGACTAACGGCCCAAGATAGGCAGGAGCCCCCTGATACTGCGAGGTGGTGGCATCCAGACTATAACTTTCGGTGCCGAACCGTTTTTCGATAGGAGGAATAAAGGAGTAACTGGCCTGAAGGTCTGCCCGACTCAGCAGAATCGGGGTGTCCTGGGAGAAATAGCGATCAATGATGGTATGATCTATTTCAGCGGAGCCATGGATATCCCCGGAATAGAACTCCTTATACCCTTTCAGCTCAATAAGGTGCCCATCGAAGTTCGCATTATCGGCCAGGGTCGCATGCGCGATACGCACGTCCGCTCCCTCGGTTGTAATCAGCGGGGAATTCGACTGGTTTCCGGCAATCGTGCTTTGGATAACCTCAAGTCTGGGGTAAAAATACTCTGACATGGAAGAGCCGGCGGGGCGGCGGCTATCGTAGGTTGCCGTCAACAATGGTCCGCTGTCAGATAGCAGTAGCGCACTATCTTTAATCAGTAGCGACGTGCTTCCGTTAATACGCAGGAAAGCTTCTTTCCCGATATAGAGAGTCCGCTGTATTTCAATGCTGACATCCGCGTCATAGCTCCGGACAAACATTCCGGAATTGCCCAAATAGGAGCTTTCAACAAGCACTTTCGCGACATTGCCCTGATCAGGCCCCCATCCAGCAAGAAAAAGGTTGTTATCTATAAAAGAGGTCTGCGTGATATGCAGATCAACAGGGTCTTCGCACAGGTTAAAGGCATAAACAAACCCGGTAACGACAAGCCTTTCGGCCTTTACAGTCCCACAAATCTGAACAGCTCTGACACCGCCGTCGCCGGCAAGAACCAGGTGCTGAAAACCCACTGAAATTTCGCCGCTCAAGTCAAACAGGGTGTCCGCCGAGCTGTGTATCTCAGCCTCACTTCCCTCAATCCCCTGAATTGTCACATCATCCGTTACCGAATATCCCAGCGAAGTGCGGATCTGCATCCGTTCCGGGAGCTGGATCGTGTCGTGCCCCTCGCTGGCGTTCGCTAATGCCAGCGCTTCACGCAGTGTTATCTGGTTATCCGTGGGATCATTCTGATCCCCGGCACTATTCACATGAAACGTCTGAGCCTGGGCTGTGGCCCCCAAAAAAAGCACCAGCGCGCAGCAAGCACGTGCAAGCATGATGGTATTCCCCCGCAAAACGGTCCTTGTCATTAGTCTCTGCAGCTACAGAAACGTCCCTCGCCAAGCAATGTCCTGCATCCGCATTGCTTGGTCCCCTTCTTGATCAATCAGACACCATACAGGAAGGGTTTGCAGAAAACATTTGCCGCCCCGGCTCAGCACAGAGGCCAGCATCGAGTGGGAATACTGGGGGTAGTGTCTTGCATCGTGCGCCAAGACAAGATCAAAACACTTTGCACGATGAAAGCCCGACCCCACGCTCTGCTAACGGACATGGTACAAAATGCCTTCTTTCATTTGTTGCAATATGCAGTATATTGCCCATAACCTTTCAGTGATACTCATTGGAAGGGAATAAAATAATGAAACGACACTTCACTGGCATGGGCCTGGCCATTGCCCTGTCCATTTCAGCCACACAAGCACATGCTGTCGCCAATACCGTCGCTATGGGCGGCCTGATTCAGCAAACCGAACAATCCGCCAGCAATATCATTGCCGATCTCGACAATGTGGTGAATGCCCGGGCGTTCCAGGTGCGCACCGAAATGATGTTCCTCATCAGTGAGCTCAACGCCATGTCAGGCGAGCTGGTGGGAAAAACCTTTGGTGAGCTCGACGAATCACAGAAGAGCTTTTTCGAAAATGCCCAGATCCGTCTGGACGAAATCGACACCATGATCGGCAATGGCTTCGACCAGGCCGATGACATCGTGGATCAAGCCGAGCACATCGTTGCCCAGGTGCCCTTCACCAAGAAGGAGCCGCGGGTCCGCACCACCGCCCCCACCTATCTGGCCTCCTATGCTGGTGATGGTAACGACTCCACTGTCATTACTATCCAGGGCTCTTTCCTCAATCACGGGGAACCCATTCTCACTATGGGTACTGCACAGTGCGAACTGAAGGCCCATGCCGATAACGAAGCCATGTTCCTGTGCCCATCCGCCCAGTTCGTGGCCTTTGATAACGTCAACCACATTGCCGGCACCCTAAATGTCGTCAAAAAACGCTCCTGGTGGAACAAACTCTGGGGTAAGAAGGACTACAAGGACTACCGAGTGGCTACCACAGTAGTGCCGGAAAAAATGGCCGACTTTACGGTCACCGCCGTGGTTAACACCATCGAGTTTGAAACCCGCAAGCGCCAAGGGAAATGGGGGCATGTGAACCCTCACTGCCGACGTCATAAAACCACCGTAACCAGCTTTGGGCCCACCGGTGAAGGCTGGAAGATCCAGCCTGAGACTATCGCTCTGCGTAAGTCCAACTCCCGCCGCGGCAGCCATCGCCTGGAGAATGTCTCCGAAAATGGCTTCCAGGTTCGCGCCTCAGCCAAAAACAGAGGCGACTGCATCTGGCCGACTCGTGATGCCCGCGGTGCCGAGGAAGGTTATGTCACCTGGGTTGAGAAGAAGCCCAAGACGGTTCCCATTAAAGAAACCTTGGGCGAAGGGGAACTGACCTGGGGCAAAGACATGGCCATCGATCTTTTTGACAAGGATTTGGTCGGCTACAAAGTCATTGTGACAAAGATCACTGGCGATGAGCTGATCTTCATTGGTGAAGGGTCGCGAGACTGGGCTACCGTGACGGTAGATGCCAATCAAACCTCTCTGCTGCTGTCTCCCAAAAGCCTGAAAGACGCCATGGCGTTGTAATCTGGTTCCACCGGCCCTACCCCAATCTCCCCGGGGAAGGGCCCCTCATCGGAAGCGAGGTTAGGGGTCAGACCTTGCACAGTGCTCCAAGACAAAATCAAAACACTTTGCACGATGCAAGATCTGACCCCAATCCCCGCCTTGATTGGCGACAAGCTGGCCAACGTGCTGGGAGCCGATTTGAAAAAGAAGTTCGAACGCGACTTACACCATGCGCAGGCAGTGATGGCGGAATTTGTGCCGCGTTATCTTTGAAGTAAGCCACCTCGACATACTGGTCTTATGTCAGCCAAACATCAGCCAGACCCCCTCAAATCCGTAGGAGGCCTACCCATTGCTGGGTGTCCTGCAGTTTGCTCACTCCCGGGCGCTGGACGTCTTGCAAGTGGAAATGCCGAATGGCAGATAGGCCGGACACCAGCGGGTGACGCCGGTGAACAGCGGGATAAGGCCGACGGCACCCCACCAGCTCTGATACACCATGCCCAGGGCAATGATGGCCACACCCGCCACTAACCGTAGAGTACGGTCTGCGTTACCCACGTTGGTTTTCATGACAGGCTCCTTGTTGAATGCTTATTTTTCGAGTCTGTCCTTATTCTTGCTGGCGGGTATTGATCCAGGTCAGGAAAGCCCGCCAAGCGATCTGCCCATTAGAGGATCTCCTGTTATTTGATCCAAGACTAGCCAAAACGCACGATGCAAGACCTGCCCCTCATGTTCACGCGCACGGTGCTGAGGTTGGGGATGATGGTGGCCATGATGCCTACTGCTCCCAGCTCATGGTGACCCCATAGGCCTTGCCATCAACGTCCTGGCGAGAATATTCAAGCATGATCATCCCACCGCTCTCAGGCAGCCACTGAACCAGTGGCAGTTTTTTCTCTATGTCTCCTTTCCCGTCCAGCCAGAAAACGAGTTTCGTCACCCAGCCGAGATCAAACGCATCGAATGATGGCTGCCCAAACTTTCTCTCTAACGCTGCTTGATGGGTTTTAAAGAAACGATTTTGCCTTTGCTCATTCTTGAACCAGGCACCGTAATAAACCAGAGAAATACGATCCCCGCTGCATTGATACCCGGTTATTTCAGAGAGATCCGGGGTGTTGTATTCAAACCCCAAAAGTTCTTGCTCCAGCATACTTTCCAGAGGCAGGCCAGCCTCCGCACCCCGGTCAATCTCCATCTGATAGGTTTCAAGACAGGAATCGCCAGGTGAGACGCCCAGGAACAGGGCGGAATGGGCTAACGGGGAGCACAGGAGTGCGTACAGCACGAAGAGGGTTCGGCACTGCTGGGGAATAGCTCGGCAGGTTTTCGGGTTAGGCGTTCCCCAGAATAAAGGCATCCCGTCCCTCGTTGTTTTATTGCCCGCGATCCTGGCGGGCCTGTTGTTATTGGTAGCGCGTTATTTGTGATCCAGTTCGAATTTACACAACTCTGCCCGGGAAATAAACGAATCCGCTTCAGGTTAGGTGCTGCCGTGGATAGGCGGTTCCAGGCGGGGGATCAGCCGGGGCAGAACGACTCTCATATCATCCATAACTCGCGAGTTGGCATGGTTCCCGCAGTAATACGGTGACTGGCTGGCGCTTATTCCCGGCCGGACCGTTTTCTGTGACTTGACGGAACAAGAGGTGAAACCATGGATTCTGCGATTCTGAAAGACCTGATGTGCACCCGTTTTGCGAGCATCCACCCGGAGATGCCGGTGGTGGAGGCGTCCAGCAAGTTGATCCAGCTGGAGATGCTGGGCAGCCCGGTGATGGATGATGCCGGCACCCTGGTGGGCTGGATCAGCGAGCGGGAATGCCTGCAGGCCGCGCTACAGGTGGTCTACCACAACCAGCGCGTGGCCACGGTGAAAGACCTGATGCAGACCGAGGTGCTGACCGTATCGCTGGACGATGACGTGCTGGGGCTGGCCCAGCAGATGCTGGCCGCCAAGCCCAAGATCTACCCGGTGGTGGATGCCGCCAACAAGGTTCTGGGCGTCATCAGCCGCCGCCATATCCTGCACATGCTGGATCAGAAATTGGCCGAATTGAGCCGCAAGGCGGGGTAATCTGGCTGTTTTTGCTCTTTTTTGGTGCGCAATAACAGGTCTAGTCCGCACTAGATGCGTGCAGATTTTTTTGGCGACTACCATGGGCGGTTTCGGTAACTGGCAGGATTGGCCCGTTGGTCACCGCCGTATTCGCCATGCAAGCATAGCTCCCACAAAAAGATAGGCACCGTGCTGATACTACCTATCTCGCCTGGAAAGCTGCGCCAGCAAATCCTGCCGCTCGTGGAGCACGGCAATTATCAATGGCCGCTCTGTACCTTACAGCGTGTAGAAGATGAAATGGTGTTGGCAGCGAAACCGGTAGACATCGGGCAAGGTGGCCAACGCGAGAGAGGGAACCACTTCTCCGCTCACCAGCCATTTCAGGCAAGCATTGAGAGCCTGACGATAATGTTCTACCTGCACCCTTCCCCAGGTGCGGAGCGTATAGCGAATAATGTTGCGGATGTCGTCGGCGGCCTCTTCCGTGAGGTCGTAATCCATTCAGCGGGTTTCCTCTTCCTTGAGTACCTGGTTGACCAGCTCATCCACGTTGCTGCTGGCACAGGACCCGGCGCGACCAGACTGTAGCCGGGTCTTCAGAAAGGTTTCCAATGCTGCCAGGGACTGTTCCTGTTCACTGGCATTGCCCAGCACTCGCTCCAGCACATAGGCCTTGAGCGACTTGCCTTCCAGAGTCGCGGAGACTTTCAGCAACTGATGCTGCTCCGGTGTCAGTTCGATGGACAGACGCATACGGGCTCCATGGGGCTATAGGGTATATACCCATAGGGAACAACATTTTGCACATTTGTGCAAAAGTTGTTTTGGCCTCGAAGGCCGTAGCGACTCTTTGCGACTGGCTCGCTAGTGGTATCGCCATGCCCGCCCAGCCCCCACAAAAAGCGAGGTGGCGCCTTGGCTGGCAGGCCTGCTACAGCTTTTTCACCCGCCGATTCTTGCCCTTGATCTTGCCGTTCATTAATCGCTGTAGAGCCAGGTCGGCGCTGTCGCGTTCGATGGCCACGTAGGCCTGGTAATCGGTGACGGTGATCTTGCCCACCTGGTTGCCGGGGATGCCCGCGTCGCCGGTGAGGGCACCGAGGATGTCACCGGGGCGCAGTTTGTCCTTGCGACCGGCGCCGATGCATAGCGTCACCGTGGGCGGCAGCATGGGGTCGCCGGCGCGTGGCTTGAGGCTGGAAACCGGGTGCCAGTTGAGTGTTTCGCCCTGCAGCTCTTCGATGGCCATGGCCCGGCGGCTTTCGCGGGGGGCCACCAGGTTGATGGCCAGGCCCTTCTCCCCGGCCCGGCCGGTGCGGCCGACCCGGTGAATGTGGGTCTGCGGGTCGTGGGACAGTTCCGCGTTGATCACCATGTCCAGGCTGTCGATATCCAGCCCCCGTGCGGCCACGTCCGTGGCCACCAGTACCGACAGACTGCGGTTGGCAAAGAGAGTTAGCACTTCATCCCGCTCGCGCTGTTCCAGGTCGCTGTTCAGGGCCCGGGCGGCGAGCCCCTGCCGGCACAGCTGGCTGACCACATCCTGGCACTGCTGCTTGGTGACACAGAACACCACGCAGCTGGTAGGCCGGAAGCAGGCGATGGCCTCGGCCACGGCTTCGTAGCGTTGCCCGGGTTCCACTTCGTAGAAGCGCTGCTCGATGCGGGTGTTGTCGTGCATGGCCGCCACTTCCACATGCTCGGGGTCGCGCATGAAGGTTTCGGCCAGCTGCTTGATGCCGGCGGGATAGGTGGCGGAGAACAGCAGGGTCTGGCGACGGGACGGGGTCTGGCGAATCACCTCGGCAATATCGTCGAAGAAGCCCATGTCGAGCATGCGATCCGCTTCGTCCAGCACCAGGGTGTTGAGCCCGTCCAGACTGAGGGTGCCTTTGCTCAGGTGCTTGAGTATCCGCCCCGGTGTGCCTACCACTACCTGGGCACCATGCTCCAGGGAGCCGATCTGCGGACCGATGGGTTGCCCGCCACAGAGGGTCAGTACCTTGATGTTGCCGGCGCCCCGGGCCAGACGACGAATCTCGGCCGCCACCTGATCGGCCAGTTCCCGCGTGGGGCACAGCACCAGTGCCTGGCAGCCGTAATAGCGCAGGTTCAGCGGGTGCAGCAGGCCGATGCCGAAGGCAGCGGTCTTGCCGCTGCCGGTGCTGGCCTGGGCGATCACATCCCGGCCTTTCAGCAGGGGCGGCAGGCTGGCCGCCTGCACCGGTGTCATGGCCGTGTAGCCCAGAGTACCCAGGTTGGCGAGCATGTCGCTGCTCAGTGGCAGGGAGGAAAACAGGGAATCAGTCACGTCAGGGCCCGAGTGGCAGGAAATCAGGCGTGCAGTGTACCAACTGTTGGGCCCGGCGCGATGGATTTCAGATTTCTGTCTCGGAGGCCGGACTTCGAGGCAGCCGCCACAGAGCATGACAAGGTGCTGGACACGCACCGCATACTCATCTTAGCCTTGTAAACACATGTACACGTACAGGTGTGCACTTGTCGCTCTGTCCCCGATTGTGTGTCTGCATGGGTATTGCGTAGGGATTCAGTAAAAGGGGTTGGTCACCGCGCCCCGCACAAGCGGATACTGAAACCCGAACCGGAAATCAGACAGCGACAACAACAGTGACAACAACGGATTGAGATGGCGGGCAGCACGCCCGGCCATTGCCCTCGAATAATGACAACGAACGAGGAACCGTTATGCGTCAACCCGCCCAGCCCGAGCCAGGTGCATCACCGTCTATCTGGTCTCGCCTGAGTACCATCACCGATTATTTTGCCTGGCCCTTGCGTACCTCCCATTACCTGGAGCTGGTGAACCCGCTGTGGACCACCCACAAGCTACAGGCCCGGGTGGTGAAAGTGTGGGATGAAACCAAGGATGCCCGCACCCTGACCCTGCGCCCCGGCCTGAACTGGCGGGGCCACCGGGCGGGCCAGCATGTGCGGGTGGGGATTCCCGCCAACGGCAAGCATTACACCCGCACCTACACCATCTCCTCGCCACCGGAGCGGGAAGACGACTGCTTTACCATCACCGTGAAGGCCATCGACAAGGGCACCATTTCCCACCACATCGTGCGCAACATCAAGGTGGGCGATTACCTGCCCATCGGCCTGCCACAGGGGGATTTCTACCTGCCGGATGCGCAACCGATCCAGCCACTGTTCATTACCGCAGGCAGCGGCATTACCCCCGCATTCAGCATGATCAACAGCCTGATTGCCCAGGGGCGCCTGCCGGATACTCACCATATCCACTATGCGCCCCACGAGTTTGATGTGGTGCTGGGCAAGGAATTGAAGGCGATGGATCGCTATAACGAACGCTATCACCTGCACCTGATGTATAGCCGCGAGGGCGACGACCCGAGCCGTAACCGCTTTTCCCGGGCCCAACTGGATGCGCTCTGCCCGGACTGGAAAGAACGGGATGTCTACGCCTGCGGCCCCCCTTCCCTGCTGGAAGCCATCGAGCAATGCATGGAAGACGCGGGCTGCATCCGCCGGTTGCATGTGGAGCGGTTTCGCGCGCCCTTTACCGAAGTGCCCGCCGATGCGGTGGGTGGCCGGGTGCGCTTTGCCCAGAGCGATGTGGAAACCGACGGCGACAGCGACACCCCGCTGCTGAAAGTGGCCGAGGAAGCCGGCATGAACCCGCCCCACGGCTGCCGCATGGGCATCTGCCACACCTGCAACACCACCCTGGTGTCCGGCTGTGTGCGAGACCTGCGTACCGGCGAGGTACTGAATGAGGCAGGCAGTATTGTGCAGACCTGCATCTGCGCCGCCGCCGGCGATTGCGAACTGGATTTGTGAGGGAATAAGAATGAAAACCCATCAATACCCGGTCGACCTGACCGATGAACAGATCGAAGCATTCGGCAACGAGCTGGAAGCCATTCGCAACGAGGTGTTTGATTCCAGAGGCGACCGGGATCGCGCCTATATCCTCAAGGTGATCAAGACCCAGCGCACCATGGCGGTAAGCTCCCGTTTTGTGATTTACCTGTCGCTGTTTTTCATTCCTGCCTGGGGACACGCGCTGGCAAGCTGGCCGGTGGCACTCACCCTCATGGGCCTGGGCGTGTTCGCGCTCGGCATCGCCAAGATTCTGGAAAACATGGAAATCGCCCACAACGTGCTGCACGCCCAGTGGGACTGGATGAAAGACCCGGAGATCCAGTCCAACACCTGGGAATGGGACACCATGAGCCCGTCGGATCGCTGGATGCATTCCCACAATGTGGTGCACCACACCTGGACCAATGTGCTGGAGAAGGATCTGGATGTGGGCTACGGCATCATGCGGGTGACGCCCATGCAGAAGTGGAAGCCGGCATTTTTGCTGCAGCCGGTCTATTTCATTCTGCTGATGTTGTTGTTCGAGGAAGGCGTGGCCATTCATGAGCAGGCCATCGATGACCACCTGAAAGGCAAGAACAAGCTGAAGGATTTCACGCCGCTGCTAAAGCGTATCGGCTACAAGGTATGGCGGCAGGTGGCCAAGGATTACATCGCCTGGCCACTCGCGGCCGCGCTGGTGGCGATCCCGATTTCCTTCTATGTGCCTTTCTCGCCCCTGCTGGTGTTCGGCATGGTGGCCGGCGCTAATGCGGTGGCCAACCTGATCCGCAACATCTGGGCGTTCACCATTATCTTCTGCGGGCACTTCCCCGCCGGCGCCCACAACTTCACCCTGGAGCAAGTGGAAGGGGAAACCCGTGGTCGCTGGTATCTGCGCCAGATGCTGGGCTCTTGCAACATTGAAGGCGGCAAGCTGTTCCATATCCTGTCCGGCAACCTGTCGCACCAGATCGAGCATCACCTGTTCCCGGACATGTGCAGCAACCGCTACCAGGAAGTGGCACCCCGGGTACGGGCACTGGCCGACCGCTATGGCATTCCGTACAACAGCGCCTCCCTGTTCCGCCAGTTCGGCACCACCTGGCTGAACAACCTGCGCCTGGCCTTCCCGGGTGGCGGCGAGCCCTACGAGCCGCGCCGCGATGAAGTCAGCCAGTCCTGATCGGGGCGGAGGGGGGATTACGCTTCAGGCTAATCCCCCTGCTTTCGCGGTGCCGTAGATGTGCCATGCATCACGAGAGACTCCGTTGAATCCAGCCCTTCGCTTTGCGAGCAAAACGCCAACAGCCAAGAGCGGTTGTTGGCGTCTTGTTCGCAAGGCAAACCTTGTGTCAGCAAGCCGCTGCGTTTAGCGACGCCGTACCAGCCCGTCATCCAGCACTTGCTCGAAGTGATCCTTGAAGGTGTCGGCGGCGGCGCGGTAGTTCACCCCCAATGCCTTGCTGCGACTGTTGTCGAAGCGCAGCGGGTAACCCACGTTGCGGCTGATGAACTTGCGGGTCACCGGCCCCATGAAGGGCCCCACCGCCCATACCATGAGCTTGGGCACTTTCATTTTCGGGAACGGGTACTGCTTGCCGAACTGCTTGCGCAGGATGCCGGCGATATCGAGCATGGACACGGACTGGCTGACCAGGATGTAGCGTCCCTCCGCCTCCGGGGTGAAGGCCCCCAGCAGGTGGGCTTCGGCCACCTCGCGCACATCCACCATGCCGTATTCCAGGTCCGGCACACCGGTTTTCAGTTTGCCGCGGCCCATGTCCAGTAGGGTGCCAATGCTGGCCGAGTTGCTGGCGTTGGTCAGGGACGGGCCGTAGACCATGCCCGGGTTGATGGTTACCAGGTCCCACTGAGACTGACCGTCGTGGATTTTCCAGGCTTCCCGTTCGGCGGCCACCTTGGAGTACTGGTACGGGTTATGGTCAACGCTGCTGGTGGTGTTCCAGTCGGCTTCGGTGAAGGCGCGTTTGCCTTTCATGTCCGTGGCATCCCCATACACGGAGGCCACGCTGCTGGTGAGCACCACCCGCTTGAGGGTGTCGCAACGGTTGGCGGCATTGAGCACATTGCGGGTGCCTTCCACCGCCGGGCGCACCAACGCCTCGTAGGCGTCGGTAAAGCCATCCAGCACGAACGGCGAGGCGGTATGCATGAGGATGTCGCAGCCCTGCATGGGTGCGTCGAAGCTATCGGCATCCAGCAGGTCGGCCTTGAACAGCTTCAGGGTACCGGGTGCCGCATCGGCAATGCGCTTGAGGTGATCCACGCTTTTCGCCTTGTTGGGATCACGTACCGTGGCGTGCACGGTATGGCCCGCTTCCAGCAGGTATTTCACGATCCAGCCGGCGATGTAGCCGGAGGCACCGGTGACCATCACGGTCGAGGGATTACTGGGCATAGTTGGACTCTCCAGCCATTCAGGGAAAGCGCAAACGCTATCACGGTGGCAACACAGGGCTAGGGCTGTTTGTGCCATTCCGCCATGCCGTCACCACGCCCCAACACAACGAAAACAGGCGCCGGGTGGCGCCTGTGATGGGTACGATGGTTATCAGCCTTGCCAGCGGAGGCGATTGAGCCGCATCCAGACTGCCAGCCCCAGCCCCCAGGCCCCGTTGACGATCAGACCGCCCACCACCTTGGTGGCGTTAACGTCCAGCCCCTTGAGGGGAAAGACCAGCAGCATGGCCACCAGCGTGGGGCCAATGGCACCGAGTATCAGCGCGCCCAGCCAGAACCGGGCTCCCTGCCAGCGACGGATCACCCACCAGATCGGCAGCCCCCAGACACCCCCCCAGAAGGCCAGCGACAGCACCTGCGGCACGCCCAGCGGCGGGACCGGCGTCATGTTCCAGGGTGCCGCCGGGATCATCCCGGCCAACCAGAACAGGGCCAGGACACCCTGGTGAAAAAGCAGTGTGGCGATAAAGCCGCCGGTGAAGGCCTGCAGCCATTGTTGTGGGGTATGGGGCATGATGTCTTCCTGTTAGTCGGAAAGGAACAAAGGCCTATCCTACCCCACCGCAGGAGGGCCTGGCGTGAACCTCCTCAAGGGACCGCAGCCCCGGGCATGCCCGTGGTGTCACTCGCCCTCATCCGGAATCTCCGGCGTCACCAACTGTTCCAGCATCTGCAGGGATTCCTGCCAGCCCTGGTAACAGAATTCCACCGGGATCACTGCCGGCACCCCTTCCTGGGTGATGGTCAACTCGGTGCCGCACAACACCTCTTTCAGCGTGATGGTGACCTGCATTTCACCGGGCAGGTTGGGGTCATCGAACTGGTCGGTGTGACGAATCCGTTCGTTGGGTTTCAGCTCCAGATAGCGAACGCTGAAAGAATGACTTTTGCCGGTGGTGAAGTTGGTGAACGCCATGCGATAACCACCGCCTTCACGGGCATCCATTTCATGGACCTTGCCGGTAAAGCCATGAGGCGGCAACCATTTGACCATGGCGTCGGCATCCAGAAAGGCACGGTAGACGCGATCGGGGGTGGCGCGCAGGACGCGGTGAAGACGGACAGTATTACCGGACATGGTGGTTCTCCTTGTTGGGTGCGATGCCTCCGTGCTTGGAGGGTTCATCTCCTTATCGAATGCGACTGCCCATATTCGACAGGCAGCTGTCGTGATACGGTCAGTCGTAAGCGCGATCCGGTAAGCCGCTCACAACATCAATTAAACTGATGCTATTCCACAAAATACCCCCATTCCTCATCAGAATCATGGATCATATAGTCACTCCATCAACGGACAGGCATTGGAGCCTGCCCACAGGAGGACGCCATGATCGAGCTTCGCGCACGCAATGAACTGGGCCATGCCCGGCACGGCTGGCTGGATACCCGACACCACTTCGCCTTTGCCAACTACCATGACCCGGCCAGGGTGCACTGGGGGGATCTGCGGGTGTGGAACGATGACACCATTGCCCCGCACAGCGGCTTTGCCCCGCACTCTCACCGGGAGATGGAAATCATCACCTATGTGCGCAAGGGAGCCATTACCCACCAGGACAGCCTGGGTAACAGTGGGCGCACCGAGGCCGGCGATGTGCAGGTCATGTCCGCCGGGACGGGGATCACCCACAGTGAGTACAACCGGGAGGAGACGGAGACGCAGATCTTCCAGATCTGGATCATTCCGAATGCCTCCGGTCTGCCACCCACCTGGGGCAGCAAGCCGTTCCCGAAGGCCTCCCGCGAGGGGCACTTCGAAGTGCTCGCCAGCGGCTACCCGGATGACGGCGATGCCCTGCCGATCCAGGCGGATGCCAGGGTAGTGGCAGCCAGCCTGAGCGAAGGCCAGACAGTGACCTACCCGGTGGAAACCGGTCGCAAGGTCTATCTGGTGCCCGCGAAAGGACGGGTCAGGGTGAATGAGGTGCTCGCCGATACCGGCGATGGCCTGGCCATCAGTGACGAAACCCACCTGACCGTGGTCGCCGAAGCGGACAGTGACATCGTGCTGGTGGACACCCTCTAGGCAGCATGCCCCGCAACGAAAAAGGCCCCTCAATGGAGGGGCCTTTTTTTATTACTCCAGTTCGGCGACCGGTTCCCAGATACCGTCCTGTACCTGGGAGAGGATGATCCCGGTACCTGCCCGGTGATGGGTCGGGCTCATCTTCACATCCACGCCGGTGACCACATCACTGAAGGTGAGTGACTCCATGGCATTGAGGAAGGATTCGGTGGTCAGGTCCGGCCCGGCGTCCTTGAGGGCATTGATGGTGACCATGGCCCCCACACGCCCCAGCACCGCCGCACCGCTGGGCTGCTCGCCGTATTTCTCGTTATAGGCCTTGGCCCACTCGCGGGTTTCCGGCACATCCTGCATGCGGCTGACAATATCTTCCCAGGGCGATACCCCGTACAGGCCTTCGGTCACACCCCCCGGTGCGGCCGCTACGGCAGAGTGGAAGCCGGCCTGGGAAACCATGAATTTCGCATCGTCCCAGCCCATCTGTTTGGCGGTGGCGACCACGGAAATGATCGGCCGTACCGGCAGGGCCACTGCCACCAGTTCGCATTCCGCATCGCGCAAGCGAGCCAGGGTGCCGGTGAAATCACTTTCGTCCGGGCGGTGGGAAGAACTTTCGATCAGGTTCAGTGACGCATTGTTGCCGGCCGCATCGGTCACCGCCTGGTTCACTTCCTCACCAAAGTCGGAGGGGATGTACATCACACAGATGTTCTTGATGCCCTCTTCTTCCACCAGCCAGTTGATGCCCTTGAGCACCCCGTCGTAATAGCTGGGACCGAACACATAGCGGTAACGGAAATCCCCTTCTTCTTCCATCTGCTTGGACAGGGTCAACGGCATAATGCTGGGCACGTTGTTGCGATCCATGACCGGGAAGGCCGCCAGGTTGTGAGGCGTCCCCAGGCTCATCACCATGGCGAACACGTCATCGCGGCTGATCAGCTTGTTGATGGCCTGGGTGGCCTTGGGTACCTGATAGGCATGGTCTTCCACGATGTAACGGATCTTGCGGCCATGGATGCCGCCTTCGGCATTCACCTCGGCAAACATGTCGTTGGCCACCTGCACGGCCGGCGACGAAAAGGCCGCAAACACCCCGGACAAGTCGTGCATGCCGCCCAGTTTGATTTCACTGTCGGTGACACCACGCACGGCTTCGGCGGCGGCGCTTTCTTCTTCCTTGTTGTCACTGCAACCCAGCAGGCTTACGGCGGCCAGGGCAGCCAGACAGAGCTTCTTCATGTTGCACTCTCCTCTCGTACCATCAGTACATGGAATCAATCAGGTGCTTGTGTTTTTTCTCCACGAAGGAACGTTTCAGCTTCATGGTGGCGGTCAGCTCCTCATCCTCGGCGGTGAGGAGCACATCGATCAGGCGGAAATACTTGATCTGTTCCACCTGAGCAAACTGCTGATTCACGTCCCTGACGATGCTGTCGATCAGATCCACTACCTCTTTGGCGCGGCACAGGGAGGCAAAATTGGAAAACGGCACCTGGCGATCCTGGGCGTACTTTTCCACGTTGTCCTGGTCGATCATGATCAGGCAGGTGAGGTACTTGCGCTTGTC
The DNA here is from genome assembly GCA_036230225.1 of Pseudomonadota bacterium. Classification (GTDB taxonomy): domain Bacteria; phylum Pseudomonadota; class Gammaproteobacteria; order Pseudomonadales; family Alcanivoracaceae; genus Alcanivorax. Next base: position 15,551 of record JAZAJX010000192.1, read on the forward strand.
GCCGATCACCACGGCATCGGAAATATAGGGGGAAAACTTCAGGCGGCTTTCGATTTCCGCCGGAGTGATGTTCTTGCCACCCGCGGTGATGATGATGTCCTTGAGTCGCCCGGTGATGGTCAGCATGCCATCCTCCAGACGCCCCACGTCACCGGTGTGCAACCAACCATCGCGAATGTCTTCGGCGGTTTTTTCCGGTTTGCGCCAGTAGCCGGCGAACACATGATCCCCGCGCACCAGCACCTCGCCATTGTCGGCAATACGTACCTGGGTGCCCGGCAGGGGTTCGCCCACAGTGCCCACCTGCTCGCGGTCCTTGCCGTTCAGCGACACCACGCCGGTGGTTTCCGTCATGCCGTAGCCTTCGAACAACGGCACCCCCAGTGACTGGAACCAGCGAATCTGGTCCGGGGAAATGGGGGCGGCACCGGTGGTGCCGCGACGCAGCCGGGCCATGCCGATCATGTCGCGCACATTGCGCAGCACCAGCAGATTCCAGAACTGATAGTTGAGCGCAGACCAGGGAGAGCGCTTGCGCTCACCGTGCCAGGTCTGACCCGCTGCCAACGCCCGGTCAAAGCACCAGCGTCCGAAGGGGGTGGCCTCGTCGCGCAGGGTCATCAGGGAGCTGTAGATTTTTTCCCACAGGCGAGGCACTGCCGCGAAGGTATGCGGGGAGACTTCGCGCAGGTTTTCAAAGACCGTCTCCGGGCTTTCCGAGAAGTTGACGGTGCACCCTTTGTAGATCGGCACCTCCACGGACACCAGACGCTCGAGAATATGGCACAGGGGCAGGAAACAGAGCTGATCATCGTCCTCCCGCGCTTCCAGCACCTTCTCTCCCGCGGCCAGCTGGAACAACACATTACGGTGGCTGATCATGGCCCCCTTGGGCGCACCGGTGGTCCCGGAGGTATAGATCAGCATGCGGATATCGTCCGGCTGACTGTCGGCAATGCTCGCACTGAACTGGGCTTCGGCATCGGCGATGCCCTCGCCCAGGGCGTAGAGTTCGTCCAGGAACATGACCATGGGATCACTGAAATCCCGCAGCCCCTTGCGATCAAAGACGATGACTTTCTTGAGGGTGGGCACCCGGTCACGAACGGTCAGGTATTTGTCCAGCTGCTCGTCGTTTTCCACGAACAGAAAGGCCGAGCCGCTGTCGTTGATCAGGTATTCCAGCTGCTCGGCGCTGTCGGTGGTGTAGACACCATTGCTGATGCCACCGGCACCGCAGATACCCAGGTCGCAATACAGCCATTCCTTGTTGTCTTCACTGAGAATGGACACCGGCTGGCCCCGTTCCAGCCCCAGTGACAACAGGGCCACGCCGATGGCCCGGGCCCGTTCGTAGTAATCCTGCCAGCTATAGCTCTGCCAGATGCCCAGGTCCTTCTCGCGGTGGGCGATACGGCTGCCACGCGCCAGGCATTGCTGGCGCCACAGTTTAACCACGGTATCGCAACCATGGAGCAAGGTGGGTGAGGTATCGGTTGCAGTCATAATCAGCGCCAGGTCTTCTTTCGTTTCCAGCGTTTTTCCGGTCGGTCATCCCCCGCCGACTGGCCCAGATAGAATTCGCGAATATCATCACTGGCAAGCAGTTCGTCAGCACTGCCATCCATAACGATGCGCCCGGTTTCCAGCACGTAGCCATGGTCTGCCGTGTTCAGGGCCACCTGGGCGTTCTGTTCTACCAGCAACAGGGTCACTCCCTGTTCCTTGTTGAGCCGACGAATGATCGCGAAAATTTCCTGCACCAGCAGTGGCGACAGCCCCAGTGACGGTTCGTCCAGCAGCATCAGCGACGGCCGCGACATGAGCCCGCGGCCGATGGCCAGCATCTGCTGCTGCCCCCCGGACAGGGTGCCGGCAGGCTGATAACGGCGCTCCAGCAGAATCGGGAAATAGTCATAGACCATGTCCATGTCCTGGCGAATCCCCGCCTTGTCACGGCGAGTGTAGGCGCCCATGGCCAGGTTCTCTTCCACACTCAGGAAGGGGAACACCTCCCGCCCTTCCGGCACGTGGGCAATGCCCTTGCGTACCAGTCTGTCCGGCTCGCTGCCTTCAATGTTTTCACCGGCCAGAGTGACACTCCCCTTGCGCGGCGCCAGTGCCCCGGAAATGGTTTTCATCAGGGTGGTCTTGCCGGCCCCGTTGGCACCGAGGATGGTGACCACCTTGCCTTCATGTACGTCGATGGACACCCCTCGCAGGGCCATCACCGGGCCGTAGAAGGCCTCCAGATTCATGACCTGCAACAACGGCTGGGATGTGGGCGTTGCTTCACTCATGACACCGCCTCCGTTCCCAGGTACGCCTCGATGACTTTGGGGTCTGCCTGCACCTGGGCCGCCGTGCCCATGGCCAGCGGATGGCCTTCCGCCACCGCCAGCACCCGGTCGGACACCCGGGAGACCAGGCTCATGTCGTGCTCCACCATCAGCACCGTCAGCCCCAGATCTTTCTGCATGTCCTCGATCCACCAGGCCATGTTCTGGGTTTCCTCTACGCTGAGGCCGGAAGCAGGCTCATCCAGCAGAATCAGTTTCGGTTCACTGGCCAGGGCACGGGCAATTTCCACCACCTTGCGCACCCCGTAGGGCAAGCCGGCGATGAGCTTGTCCCGATAGGCGGCCAGGTCGAGAAAGTCGATCACCTCTTCCACCCGGCGGCGATGTTCCCGTTCGCTGCGACGCACCCGGGGCAGGAACAGCAGTTCCTGATACCACTGGGTATCACGACGACAGTGACGACCGATCAGCAGGTTCTGCAGCACCGAGGAGTGGTCGAACAGCTCGATATTCTGGAAGGTGCGGGCAATGCCCAGCCCCGCCACCTTGTGGGCCGGCAACGCGGTGATGTCCTGGCCATCAAAGAGGATTTGCCCGTGGGTCGGCTCGTAAAGGCGACTGATGAGATTGAAGATGGTGGACTTGCCAGCCCCGTTGGGACCGACCAGGGTAAAGACTTCACCGGGCTCCACGGAAAAGCTGACGCCATCCACCGCTTTCACCCCACCAAAGGAAATGGAGAGATCCTTGACCTGTAACAGACTCATCGTTGGCGCTCCGTTTTCAGGTAGGTACGGGTGCGGCGGAACATGCCCTTGCGATAAAGCGGGAACAGTTGCAGCCAGGTACGGACCTTGAACCAGACGCCATAGAGGCCCCGTGGCTCGTAAATCACCATGAGCAGAATCAGCAAGGCGAACAGGGCGGTATCCATGCCCGGATAGGCCGCAACTTTGATACCGGCGGCGTTATCGAGAAAATCCCGGGCGATGGCAATCAACTGCGGCAGGACCACCACCACGATGGCTCCGAAGAAGGCACCGTGCACCGAGCCCAGCCCGCCGATCACGACTTGCAGCAACAGGGTAATGGAAATCAGCACCAGGAAACTTTCATAGTTCACCGCCTGGGCCAGATGGGCATAGAGCGCTCCGGCCAGGCCGGTCATGGCACAGGAAAGGCTGAAGGACAGGGTCTTGGCCCGGGTCACATTCACGCCCAGCGCCCGGGCAGAGACTTCACTGTCACGTACTGCCAGGAAGGAGCGTCCGGAGGCACTGCGCAGCAGATTCAGGTAGCCCAGCGTCACCAGCACCAGTACCGTCAGACAGATGTAGTAAAAGGCTTTCGGGGTGGCGTAGCGGTCCACTTCCATGCCGAACAACTGGATCGGCGGGGCGAATACCCCGGCCACCCCGCCGGTGATCGGCTCGGCCATGATCGCCACATCTTCCAGAATGATACTCAGCGCCAGGGTGGCGATGGCCAGATAGATACCGCTCATGCGCAGAATCGGCCGGGACAGGATCGCCCCAATCACCCCGGCACTCACCGCGCTGGCCAGCAGGGCCGGAATGAAATGCCAGCCGCGCAGCATCAGGGCCAGATTGGTGAAGGCCCCGATGGCCATGAAGGCCGCATGGCCGAGGCTGACCTGGCCGGTGTGACCACTGACCAGCATCAGCCCGAGCCCTGCCAGGGACCAGATCAGCACCGCCGTCAGCTCACCCAGATAATAGTCGCCCAGCACCCAGGGAGCCCCCAGCATCAGCCCCATGAGCATGGCATACAGGCACAGATGCCAGCGGCCCTCGAACAGATTGATATCGTCGTCGTAACGGCTTTTGAATCGGTTGCTCATGGCCTACACCTTCTTCTGGCTGATCTGTGCGAAGAGACCACCGGGACGCAGGATCAGCACCGCCAGCATCAGCACATAGGGCGCAATCTGGCCGACTCCGGAAGGCAGGTAACGGCCGGCAAACGGTTCCACAATGCCCACCAGCAGACCGCCGAACAGCGCCCCGGGCAAGGACCCGAGCCCACCGATCACCGCGGCGGCAAAGGCCTTGATGCCGAACAGCAGGCCCACGGACGGTTCCACCGCACCCTTGGCAGCAAACATGACACCGGCAATGGCGGCCACCACCCCGGACAGGGCCCAGACGATGGCATTGATACGTTTGACCGGAATGCCCATGTAGTAAGCCGCCATCTGGTTCTGGCTACTCGCCTGCATGGCCACCCCCAGGCGGGTGCGGGCAAAGAAGAAATAAAGAATGGTGGTCAGCGCCACGGTGGTAATGATGATGACCGCATCCACCACCGGAATGATCAGTTCACCCACCGTCCAGACAAGACCGACAAAAGGCGTTTCCAGGGAAGTGGGATCATGTCCCCAGATGACTCCGGCCACGAAACGCATCAGGAAGCCCAGGGCAATGGTCAGGATCACCATGGCGAACTGGGGCTGACCGAAGATGGCACGCAACACAAACCGGTCCAGCAGATAGCCGAACAGGCCCAGGATCAGTGCCGCCAGGGTAATGCCGATCAGAAAGGGCAGATCCGCGTAGCTGGTGTTGATGAAGGTAATGCCCAGAAAAGCGCCGAGCATCATCATGTCGCCCTGGGCGAAGTTGACCGCTTCCGATGCCTTGTAGATCAACACAAAACCCAGCGCCAACAGGCCGTAGATACAACCGTTGGCAATCCCGCTGACCAGCAGCTGGAGAATATCCATGATCCCTCTCCCGGGGGGTTATTATTCTGGTGTTTTTTTATTCAGTGCACCCGAGCCTAGCGGAACCACGACATTCCGACCAGTATGTAAAATGTAACAGGATCAGAATGACGCCCTGTGCTGCGATCCCGAGTGCGGTCGCATTCATCTTCAGCGCCGCCTGCAGGCGCCCTGTCCCAATATCGCTTCCAGGGTTTCGGCGTTGATGTGTAATGAAAAATGCGCCGGACCGTTTTGCCCCAGCCACAGATAACGTAGCGTCACCCGGTATTTTGCCTGAGGCTGGGCGCGGTGATGTTCTGCCAACCGGTTGGCCAGATTGAGCAAACGGCGTCGAGCCAGAGGGTCCTCGCTGACCGGTTGCCCGACAAGGCGATCCGCCTCTGCAAATAGCCACTGATACCAGTGACAGCGGGCCGGCTGCGGTTTGCTGTCCGGTTGACCGGCAAGCCAGGGTGGCACCCCGGCAGCCATCGTTTCCATGAGCATCAACAGCAACACCACCGCGCTTGTTATCATCGCGCCCTCCATGTCGACGGATTGTGTCTGGTTGATGCCCCTAACGCCGAGATGTTGCACGTTCAGGACAACAGCCCTGAAACATTGGCAACGTGCATGCATCAGATCCTCCCTCCACAGGCGAGCATTCGGCATGACAGAAGAACGGCACTTTCGCGCCTATCAGCCCGACGACTTTATGGATCTGGTGGCCATGGCCACCGCGCTCTATCAGGAAGACCCGCCCGGTGCCGCCATGAATGCCGGGAAGATAGCGCGCACTATCCAGGCGCTGGGTGATGCACCAGAAAGGGGAAAAGTCGTTATTTTTGAGGCGGCTGGCCAGGTGGTGGGCTATGCCATCGTGATCTTAATCTGGAGCAATGAACTCAGTGGTGAGGTGGCACGGGTGGATGAAATGTATGTATTGCCATCGTGGCGAGGTCAGCAAATCGGTACCGCTTTCTTCGCTCACCTTTGCGGCCAGGCCGACCCTATTCTGCGTGGGCTGCAGATTGAAACAACGCCCAACAACCACCTTGCCCGGCGCTTGTATGAGCGACTCGGATTTCATGCCAACCACAACGTACAGCTAGTGATGTCGTTAACCGGGGACTGATGGCATCCCTTCCAAGGCCTCGCACAACCAGTCCACGAACAGACGAGTTCGGGCGGGCAACAAGCCGGCATGGGGATAAATGACATGGACCGGTCGCACCGGCAACTCATAGTCTTCCAGTACTGCGACCAGTTGGCCGCGCGATACTTCCTCAAGCACCTGATACGACAGAAAGAGGCCGAACCCCATGCCGGCCACACAAGCATCAATGGCAGGCGCAATCTGGTTGAACTCAAGATTGCTTTCCATCGGCACCGAAAAAACGTTGCCCTTTTCACGAAACCGCCAGGCTCGCATGGCATGGTTTGCCAGCACCGCTTTGCCCTGCTGCAACTCGGCCGGATGTTGCGGCACTCCCCTGGCTTTGAGGTAGCCCGGAGATGCCACGACCATCCGTCGTACGTTACCCACCTGCCGCGCGACCAACGAGGAATCCGGCAGAGGACCAATACGCACGCCCACATCCAGTTCCTCCTGGAGCAAATCCACATTCCGGTCATTGAGCTCCAGTCGGCAGGTCACCGCCGGATAACGTCGCACAAAATCGGTGACCGCCGGGGCGACATAGCGCTGGCCAAACTGCACAGGCGCGGTAATACGCAAGATACCGGCTGGTTCTACCTGACCAGCACGCAGTAACGCTTCCGACTCATCAATAGCAGCAAGAATGGTGCGAGTGCGTTCCAGATAATGCTGCCCTTCCGCAGTGAGAGACAGCCTGCGCGTGGTGCGATTGATCAGGCGCACCCCCAGATGGGATTCCAGATCTGCCAACAGACGCACCACGGCCGGCAGAGAGCAGTTCAGCGAGCGCGCCGCTGCCGTCAGACTGCCGTCACTGGCGATTTGTACAAAGGTGCGCATGGCGCGGAGCTGGTCCATAGAGGCAGATTATTCCGATTATCGGATTAGTGAAATAAAAAAACGGGTATTTATTCCATTTGCAGGATTGCCAACACTGGGGCTCAGCCTCTCAGACACAGGAGACATCTCATGGCTTCCCCCTCCCCGCTTCCCATTCGGTTATATCAATTCCCCCTGTCCGGCCATAGCCACCGGGTGCATCTTTTTCTCTCCCTGCTTAATGTGCCCCACGAAGCGGTCTATGTGGATTTGCCCGCCAGAGCCCACAAGACACCGGATTTCCTGGCTATGAACCCCTTTGGCCAGGTGCCGGTCATTGATGACAACGGTATTGTGCTTGCTGATGCCAACGCTATCCTGGTGTATCTGGCCAGCCGTTATGATGAGGGCCGCTGGCTGCCACGCGCCCCGGCGACAGCAGCACGCATCCAGCGCTGGCTGTCCGTGGCAGCCGGACCGCTTTACCAGGGGCCGTGCAGCGCGCGGCTGGCCACCTTGTTTGGTGCAAAGATTGATACTGCCAAGGCCATCAGTCAGTCCCATGATCTGCTCACGATCATGAACGCACAGCTAAACCAATCGGATTTTCTGGCGGGTAACACACCGACCCTGGCCGACATTGCCATGTACAGTTACACCGCCCATGCTCCGGAAGGCAACGTCTCTCTGACGCCCTATCCTCAGGTTCAGCAATGGCTGTCACGGATCGAAGCTTTGCCCGGCTTTATCCCGATGGCATCCTCCCCGGTGGGCCTTAATGCCCAGGAAAAACAGGCATGAAACGTTCACCGGTACCGGCAACGGTGTTCCATGCCGGAGAGCAGAAACTGCAACAAAGGCTGGGCACCAGGGAAAAGATGGCAGGGATCGGCCAGCGAGTGATACGTGACTACATGCCGGAGCAGCACCGCACCTTTTTCACGCAATTGCGAATACTGTTGCTCGGTGCGGTAGATCAGCTGGGACAACCGTGGGCGCTGCTGCTGACCGGCCCCACCGGATTTATTACGTCACCAGACCCCCAGACACTACAGATCCACAGCCCCAACCTCGCCGGCCCCCACCCTGGCGGGCTCAGTCTGACGGTGGGCTCCCGGGTGGGATTGCTGGGACTGGATTTTTCAAACCGGCGGCGCAACCGAGCCAACGGCATCATTCACTGCCGTCATGGCAACCGGATTGATATTGCTATCAGTGAAAGCTTCGGCAATTGCCCGAAATATATTCAGGCCCGGAAGGGGCAACCGGATGCGGAGCATCTCATTGCCGGCGCAGTGTCACGGGCAGACAGACTGGATGACAGGGATCAGCAGTGGATTGCCCGCGCCGATACATTCTTCATTGCATCCACTTATCCTCCAGGCGACCACGACAGCCGGGCGGGTGTGGACATTTCCCATCGGGGCGGCAAACCCGGTTTTGTTGAGGTGATCGATGGCACTCATATGCAATTCCCGGATTATGCCGGCAACCATTTTTTCAATACGCTCGGCAACCTGACCCTGTACCCCAGCGCCGGATTGCTGTTTATCGACTTCGACAATGGCGATCTTCTTTATCTGGCGGCGCAGGCGTCGGTTCAATGGCATGAGGAACAACAGGCTCATCATGTGGATCTGTCAATACGCCAGCGAATACGCATCACCGGAGCCCTTCCATGGCAGTGGCAAGGCCCCGACTATTCGCCGTTTCTCTGATTCACTATCACCCCCGGCGCCCAGCAGCGATAGCGATGAAAAAGAACGGAACCAATACGTATCTGGCCATCACGCTCGAAGCCCAAACGCTGCATGCCCTTGACCTTCACTCTGCCGGGCGGTAGCAGGGCTGTCACCGAATCAAACGGCTCGTCCTCAAAGCCGATACACAACATGGTGCGACATATCGCGCCACCCATTCCCCAGTATGCTGCCGCCAGCACCAAGCCAAGGTCCGCGTCACCCTGCTCGTACTGGAAACCACCCCAGCCTGCGAAGTCACCTGCCACATGAATCGACCAGGGCCCATAGCCATGGGCCTGCCACTGGCTTTCCTTTTCGGCCAGCCAACGATGGCATTCGGCTTCGCCGAAAGGGGCATCCGCCAAAGGCAGGTGGCGCAGCACACGAGAATCATTGTGCAGGGCAATCAGTGCATCGGGTGAAACTGCATTCAAACGGCCAAGGGTAAAGGCCGGTTTCCCAACTCCGTTTTCCTGGTACGTTCGGCGCATTCAGTGCCTCTTCGGTTGGCTCAACAGGATGCCGGCAATGTCAGCCAGGGAATGCTGCTGCGCATCGCTGAGCGGCACACCCAGCCGCGCCTGGATTTCCGCCCCGTAGACCTGCCACATCTCACTCAGCAACGCCTCGCCGGCATCGGTCAGGCAGACCTGTTTGGCTCTGCCATCACTGTCGCATCCCCGGCGAGTCACCACCCCCCGGTCTTCCATACGATCAATCAGACGGGACAGGTTGTGCTTGGGCAGCAATACCTCCGTGGCAATCTCCGACTGCCGTAAACCTGTCGGCCCTGCCCGACTCACTTCCAGCAACACATCGTACCAGTTCAACGGTGGCAGCCCGGCCGCTTTCAGGGCCTGCTCCACCTCCGCCAGGAGACTGGCAGAAACCTTCAATAAACGGGCCCAAGCCAGAACCGTATGTTTCTCGGGTGTCTTTTTCATGAAGGCAGCTTATCGCCAGGTAGTTGCAATCGCAACAAAAAGCTCGTAAATTTGGTTGCAACTGCAACCAAAGGAGAAAACCATGTCCATTGCCACCATCCCCCGCGATACTCTCAAGCAACGGCTGGATCAGGGCCTACCCACCACCCTGGTCGAAGCCCTCCCGCAACGGTATTTCGAAGACGGTCATCTGCCCGGCGCACTCAATATTCCCCACGACCGGATCCGCGATGCCGCTGCCAGTCAGCTACCGGACAAGGACGCGTTTATCGTTGTCTATTGCGCCAACACGCCCTGTGCCAATTCCAGCCAGGCAGCGGTCACCTTGCACCAACTCGGCTATACCCAGGTCCATGAATATGTGGAAGGCAAGGAAGACTGGCGGGAAGCGGGTTATCCCCTGGAGAAAGCCTGACAGCGAACTGCAACATTTCCTGCCCGGGCGCATCCAATCCAGAGCCCTGTTTGTCTGACCCCGTCAGCACAGGCCAATCACTGTGGGAGCCCGGGCATGGATACCCTCGACGACATTCTCGATACCCTGAATCTCAAAGGTGCACTCTACTTTCGCACCGACTTTTCCGCTCCCTGGAGTGTGCTGGTGCCGGACTTGCCAGGCGCCGCCCGCTTTCATCTGGTAATTCAGGGGCAGTGCCATGTGACTCTGGAGTGCGGACGCACCCTGTGTCTGAACAGTGGCGACCTGATCATGATCCCCCGGGGCAAACAGCACATCCTTTCCCACAGTGCGACCCATACCGCGCCTCCGCTGGAGGATGTGCTCGCCCATGCCAACTATGACGGCAAGGGCGTGCTGACCCTTGGCCAGGGCGATCCGGCCGCCGCCACCCAGATGGTTTGCGGACATTTCACCTTCCGGCGTGGCGCTGACCACCCCCTGTTACGGGCCCTGCCGGATGCTATCCGGGTCAGCGCCGCCATGCGGGCCTCGCAGCCCTGGCTGGATGAAACCCTGCGCCTGATCACCCGGCGAGTCTTTACCGACGACACCGGCTCGGCGGCAGCCATTACCCGCCTGTCCGAAGTGGTTTTCGTGGAAGTATTGCGCCTGGGTATTGCCGACACGCCGGCAATGTTGCGCATGCTTGACGGGTTCCGCGACCGCTATATCGGTAAAGCCCTGCAATTGATGCATTCGGATAGCACTGCACACTGGACCGTGGAATCACTGGCCAGGGAAATCGGGATGTCCCGCAGCCGCTTTGCCGACCGTTTCCGCCACTACCTTTCCATGAGTCCCATGGCCTATCTGTCGGAATGGCGCCTGCAAAGAGCCCTGTCGCTGCTCGACAACTCACAGCACAGCGTCCAGCAGGTCGCTATCCAGTCCGGCTATCAGTCCCCGGCCGCCTTTACCCGAGCCTTTACCGGGAAGTTTGGTATCGCCCCGAGTGAGTACCGTAAACAGGCCTGTTGATTGGATATTTTTAAAAAAAATGTCTTTCTTTGCCCATCGTCCTGATCTGTTTGCCACCACGCCCGAATAACGGCGGCTTTATTGTTCAAGGCTCCTGGCCGCACTAGGTTGAAAAGACACATCAACAACCTGTGCAAACAAGGAGCTCACCATGCAACGTATTCCCCCGGTTGATACCCATCAGCCATCAGAACTGGCGGCGCCTATGCTGGCCGCAGTCAAAAGCAAAATGGGGATGATCCCCAATCTGATGGCAACCCTGGCCAATGCGCCAGTCGCGCTTCAGTCCTATCTGGATTTTTCCGGCACGCTACAGCAAGGCGCCCTACCCGCCCGACTGCGAGAGCAGCTTGCCCTGGCGGTGGCAAACCGCAACGGCTGTCAGTACTGCGCCAGCGCCCACGCCATGCTTGGCAAGCAAGCCGGCCTGTCCACCGAAGACATCCGCAACGGGCTGGGTGGCGAGGCCAAGGACACACAGGAAAACGCCGCTCTACGTTTCGCCCTTGCCGTTGTGGAACAACGTGGCCAGGTCAGCGACCGGGACCTGGACGGCATCCGCAACGCCGGATTCGATGATGGCGAGATCGTCGAAATTATCGCCCATGTCGTGCTCAACACCTTCACCAATTACCTCAATAACGTGGCCAACACTGACATCGACTTTCCCGTTGTGTCCCTGGCCAACGCCTGACCCTGACCGTAAGGAGATTTGCCATGACTCTGAAAACCGTTGTTTCGCCCTTGATCCTGATGGCTATCGTTGCCCTGCCATTGCAGCCTGTCATGGCTGCGGATGAGTACAACACCGCGTCTGGACTGACGGCCGCAGGGGCTCCCCTGGGCCTGCACGGTGTTGACCCGGTGGCGTTTGTGACGCTGGGTAACCGACAAGCAGGCATCGCACAGTTCACGGAAGTCCATGACAACGTGGCCTACTACTTCCAGAACAAGGAAAACCAGAAAGCTTTCCGGAAAAACCCGCAAGCCTACCTACCTCAGAATGGTGGCTACTGCACTTTCGGTGTCTCCGTTGGCAAGAAATTTGACGGTGATCCCCGTTATGCGGATGTGGTGGACGGCAAGCTGTATGTCTTCCTGAATGAGGAAATTTTCAACGCTTACCAGCAAGACAAGGCCGGCACCATTGCCAAGGCCAGCAAACAGTGGTCGACCATTCGCAGCAAGCCGGTGGATGCTCTTTGAGTGCCACGGGGGTGCCCTCATGGCGCCCCCCTTTTCCGCCTTTTTACACAAGACAACAGGAAAATATTATGGAAGGCATTTATCTGTATCTAACTCTCAGTGGGCTGCTCACTCTCTGCCTGTGGTTTCCCTATATTCTCGCTCGTCTGTTTGCATGGGGGCTACCCGCCCTGCTACACAGCTATCCCGATAACCCTCCGCCCTTGCCGGCATGGGCACAACGTTCCCAGCGAGCACACCTGAACATGGTGGAGACCCTACCGGCACTGCTGGCAGTGATAATACCGGCCATCGCCCTGGCGACCTCGGAAACCGTTTACACCACGGTCTGCTGGCTGCAATTATTCTTTTATGCCCGGGTCACCCACGCTGTGGTGTTCACGCTAGCCATTCCCTACCTGAGAACCCCGACCTATCTGGTTTCCTGGTTTGCCATCGTGATGATTGCCGTGGAAACCCTGAAGCATCTCTGATATCCCCACCAGGCCAGCACAGCCTCACCCGTGGCAACGTTGTGTCTTATGATGATGGGCGGGACATTTCTTTACACCCGCAGGGCGCGGCCTATTCGGTTCCTGCCCTAGTGCCATACGGGACAAGGAATGTTCCGTGGGGCACCACCCTGCTATTTTCGTGGCAGGTTCGGGTATGCTTGGCATTTCTACCTGCAATGAAAACCAACTATGCCTGCACCCCACGATATCCAGCGCATCGCCCAGGTGCTCAGCCGGGCGTTCCATCAGGATCCGCTTTTTTGCCATTTCTTTCCCGATGAACAGCATCGCCAGCCCCTGTCCGGACTGACCTTTCAGTTTCTGGCCCGTCTTGCCAGTCGGCGGGGAGAGATTGTGATGCCGTCGGAGAATCTGGAGGGAGTGGCGGTGTGGATGCCGTCGGCGTCCCTGCATCGCAGCGTGCTGGATATGGTCCGCTTCGGAGCCCTGCCCATGCTGCGCCAGGGACCGGCAGCAGTGAAACGCCAGCTGGATGCCGGCGACGCCATGCAACGTCTGCATCACTCCCTGATGCCCCGGCCCCATGCTTATCTGCAACTACTGGGTATCGATCCGCCTTATCAGGGGCGAGGTCTGGCCACGACCTTGCTGCAACCCACACTGGACCGACTGGATCGTGAAGGGCTGCCAGCTTATCTGGATACCCATAACGCGAATAATGTGTCGCTGTACCAGCGCTTCGGTTTTGAGGTGGTGCATGAGGGCGTCATGCCCGGCACAGACGTACGTCACTGGGCCATGGCCAGGTATCGCTGACACCGCTTTTCCGGAACCGCGAACATCACGGTTCTGGCTGACGTCTTCGCGATGCCCGCCTCACTTCCCGCTGGCATCGCTGCCGGTTCAGGCCACGCCCTGACTCTTCAGGTAGTCATCGTAGCTGCCGTGGAAATCCACGATGCCGGTGGGCGTCAGCTCGATGATACGCGTGGCCAGGGAGGAGACGAATTCCCGGTCATGGCTGACAAACAGCAGGGTTCCCGGGTAATTCTCCAGCGCCAGGTTGAGAGATTCGATGGATTCCATATCCATGTGGTTGGTGGGCTCATCCAGCAGCAGGATGTTGGGGCGCTGCAGCATGATCTTGCCGAACAGCATGCGGCCCTGCTCCCCCCCGGAGATCACCTTGACGGATTTGCCGATGTCCTTCTGGGAGAACAACAGTCGGCCCAGGGTACCGCGGATCACTTGCTCGTCGTCCTTTTCCTGTCCCCACTGATTCATCCAGGCAAACAGGTCCTTGTCGTCGGCAAAGTCGTGGGCATGGTCCTGGGCGTAGTAACCCAGCTCACTGTTCTCGGACCATTTGACTTCCCCGGCGGTGGGGGCCAGGTCGCCGACCAGACAGCGAAGCAGCGTGGATTTGCCGATGCCGTTGGGGCCGATGATGGCGATGCGCTCGCCCACTTCCACACGCAGGTCCAGACCGGAGAACAGTGCCTCATCGAAGGCCTTCGCCAGCCCTTTCACTTCCAGCGCGTTGCGGAACAGTTTCTTGTCTTGCTCGAAAACGATATAGGGATTCTGGCGGCTGGACGGCTTCACCTCTTCCAGTTTGATCTTGTCGATCTGCTTGGCGCGGCTGGTGGCCTGCTTGGATTTGGAGGCGTTGGCGCTGAAACGGCTGACGAAGGTTTTCAGCTCCGCAATCTGCTGTTTCTTCTTGGCGTTATCCGCCTGCACCCGCTCGCGGGCCTGGGTGGCGGCGGTCATGTATTCATCATAGTTGCCGGGATACACGCGCAGTTCGCCATAATCCAGATCAGCCATGTGCGTACAGACACTGTTCAGGAAGTGGCGGTCGTGGGAGATGATGATCATGGTGCACTGGCGCTGGTTGAGAACGTCTTCCAGCCAGCGGATGGTATTGATATCCAGGTTGTTGGTGGGCTCGTCCAGCAACATGATATCCGGATCGGCAAACAGGGCCTGGGCCAGCAGCACCCGCAGCTTCCAGCCCGGCGCGATTTCACTCATGGGGCCGAAATGCTGCTCCACCGGAATATCCAGCCCGAGCAGCAGTTCGCCAGCGCGGCTTTCGGCGGTATAACCGTCCAGCTCGGCGAATTCCGCTTCCAGCTCCCCGGCGCGGATGCCGTCTTCCTCACTCATTTCCGGCTTGGCGTAAATGGCATCGCGCTCTTCCTTGATCTTCCACAGTTCCTCGTTGCCCATGATCACGGTGTCCACCACCGCATACTGCTCATAGGCGAATTGGTCCTGGCGAAGCTTGCCGATGCGCTCGTCCGGGTCCTTGGACACATTGCCGGAGGACGGCTCCAGATCCCCCCCGAGGATTTTCATCAGGGTGGATTTGCCGCAACCGTTGGCGCCGATCAGGCCATAGCGGTTGCCGTTGCCGAATTTGACGGACACGTTTTCAAACAGCGGCTTGGCACCGAACTGCATGGTGAGGTTGGCTGTAGTGAGCAATGTCTTGACCCGGTTGGAAAAGCGAAAGGCGCAGCCGATGATAATCGGTCGCGGCGAAGGGCGCGCATTGTCGCACAGGGGGCGCCCCCGGGACAGGGTTGGTCGCGTTCGGGAACCACGGCAGGAAGCGATGCTTGCACCGCTTCCGCCATTAATCAGGCCCCTAATAGCCGGTAAACAACTCGGCGGACTCCCCTTCCAACACGTAACCGGCAGTGCCGTACTCGGTATCCTGGCTGGACACCTTGAGCGTGCCCTCCAGCCACAGGGCCTCGAAGACCAGATCCAGGGGAACCCCCTGGCCTTTCATTTTCACCAGCACGATCTGGTTGCGTGGCGGCGGCGGCGTGTGGATACAGGCGCCGAAGTACGGCACCAGCAGAAATTCGCGCACGTATTCTTCGTCCCCGTCCAGCGGCACCCCATAACCGGGCAGACGCACGGCGGTACCATCCAGCTCCGCTTTCAGCGGGGCCTCTCGCCAGGCCTTGTCGATGGCATCCATCATTTTCTGGCCGCGGGCATCGCCATCTTCCACGTCTTCCGGGGGCTTGTTGCCGTAGATCTGGCTGAACAATTGCTCGTAAACGCTATTGGGGTCGTAGTCCGCGGGGACCAGGTCATCCCAGGTCAGCTCTTGGGCCGCCAGTGCAGGCAGGGTTGCCAGCAGACAGAAAATGGCAATCAGTCCGCGCATGTCAGTTCCTCGGGGTCAGGCCGTCGGCCAGGCTGTTGCGGAAGGCTTTTTCCGCGGGGATCAGACCGGCTAGGGAACCGGCCAGCACAATGGCCGCCAGTGTCGGCAATTCGCGCAGGGAAAGAAAGGCCTCCGGCAGACGCAGCGACCATTCCGCAAGCGCCAGGGGCGCCAGCGCCCACTGGGCCACGAACAACAACACCAGCCCCAGCAGGCTGCCGATCAGGGTCAGGCACACGCTCTCGCCCACGATCACCCCGTACACCGTCAGCCGGCCGGCCCCGGCGGCACGCAGCACGGCCAGTTCATGTCGGCGCCCTTCCAGGGCGGCCAGGATGGTAGAAACCAGCACCAGAAGCGCCACCAGCAAGACGGCCAGGGAGGTGGCGCGCAGGGCGTTTTCCCCCGCTGCCGTCATGCGCCACAGACGCTGCAACTGTACGCCGGGGATGATGGCACTGAGCGGCTCGGCGTCATAGCGGGACAGTTCCCGCTGCAGGCTGAGTACCGCCGTGCGCCGCTGCAGCCCGAGCATCACGGCGTTGACGGTGTCTGGTAACTTCGCGGACCGCCCTATCCGCGGCGGCAACCCGGTTCGGAAGGCGCCTGCGCTGTGAATGGCGGCCATTCCCTCCAGGGAGATATGCACGCTCTGGTCCACCGGGGTCCCCGTGGCCGCCAGAATCCCCACCACGGCAAACGGATGATTATCGTGCTCGATAATCGCCGGCCCGCTGGCACCGTGGGCCAGCACGATGTGATCACCAGGCTGATAGCCCAGCCGACGGGCCACCCCGCTACCCAGCACCACCTGATCCGCCCCGGCAAACCATTGCCCCGTCGCCAGTTCCAGGGCCTGGTCGCGGCCATAACGGTAATGGGCCAAATAACTGTCGTTGGTGGCTACCACTGGAAAACCCCGATGAGAATCGCCCAGGGCAATGGGAATCCACCATTTCACGTCCGGGTGATCGGCCAGGTGCTCCACGGTCTCCCAGCGAATCCCTGCGGTGGGATCGCTGAGCCGGAACACGCTGTAGAGCAGGATATTCATGGGCCCGCCCCGGGCGCTGACAATCAGGTCGATGCCGGACACGGTGCTGGAAAAATTGGCGCGCACCTGATGGCGCAGCCGCTCGATCCCCACGATCATCACCAGGCTCAGGGCGATGGCCACCACAATCAGCGTGGCGGAGGTTTTCCGGGTGCGCAGGGAGGCTAGAATGATCCTAGGCAGCATGGTGCTCTCCCCCATTGAGTGAGGAAAACGCCACACTGCGGTGGAAATGCCCGGCCACCTGATTGTCATGGCTGACCATCAGCAGCGCACTGCCGGCCTGATCGCACTGCTCGCACAACAGGCTCAACAAGGTATCGCGGCTCCGGGTGTCCAGGGCTGAGGTGGGTTCGTCGGCGATGATCAGATCCGGTTTGCCGAACAGGGCACGGGCGGCGGCCACCCGTTGCTGCTGGCCGAAGGACAGTTGCCAGGCCGGTAAGGCCGAGGTGGCTTCGTCCAGCCCCAATCGCCCCAGCAGGTCCTGCGCAGCTCGCCTGCGCTGCACCGCGTTGCGAACCCCCTCGCGCTCACAGCGGCGCCGGGAAAACCCGGCACTGAGACCGACATTGTCCACCGCATCCAGGTACGGCAGCAGATTGAACGCCTGGAAAATCACGCCGATGTGATCCGCACGAAAGGCATCCCGCCGCCGTTGCGACAGGGAAGAAAACGGCTTGCCGGCCACCCGAATATCCCCGTCCCGGGCCGGACGAATCCCGGTGACCAGGGATAACAACGTACTTTTGCCACACCCGCTGGGGCCATGGAGCAGGACTCGCTCCCCCGACTGCAGGGCAAAATGGCCGATATGGATGAAGGGCCGTGACTGGCCCGGGTGCTGATAACGCAGGTTGTCCAGTTCGAGAACCACGGTTACTCCAGGGGGATGCGGGTGTCGCCGGGCGCCAGACGGATGGCCCCCTGCCCTTGCGGCAACAACAGGACCACTTCCGTAGTCAGTCCGGAAAAGGTGGTCAGAAACGGCAAGGTAATGTCGGTCAGCTTGCCCGGGGACTGACACTGGAAGGTCCACTCCGCTTCCACATCCACATGATGCCCGTGTGCCTGTTCATGGTCATGGTCATGGCCGTGGTCGTGGTCGTGGTCGTGGTCGTGGTCGTGGTCGTGGTCGTGGTCGTGAGCATCCACGTCCGGAAACAGCGACGCAACGCTGCTGCGAGTGGCATGGTTGAGCAGACACTCCGCCGCCTCGGGCGGCAACGGTGTACTCACCTGTTTCAGGCGGTCCTCATAACGGACCCGTGCAGCGGCATCCGCGGGCGGCTGCTCCGTGCCGAGAATATCCATCAATGGCGCGCGGAAATTGACCGTCAGACTCTCGCCTTCCACCACCACGGCCGCCTCCGCCAGGCCATGCTGATGCACCCCGGCAGCAACCGCCGGGAGGCTGGCCAACAGTGACAGCCCAATCACCGTTTCACGCAGTGCGAATCTCTTCATGATGCCCCTCGCAGTCACATTTCTTGCAAGCGCGAATATTGCCAATATGCGCCGTCACCAGACAAATTCCGACCAAGGTGGTAAGCAGTGGTTCCCACAGGGTGCCATGGAACGCCGACTCGAACACCGCGATCAGACACAACCCGATCAGCGCCATCAGACCGGGCAGCAACACCCAACGTCGGCGGTGGTGACGATAGCCGACCACCATGGCCAGTACGCTGACCGGCACGATGATGACCAGCAGCGCCTGATGAAAGAGTTCCCCCATACCGCCAAACAGCGACAGCAAACCAATGGCAAACAGCCCGGCGACGCTGGCGACACAATGGATCATACACAAGCCGGACAGGGCGATGGCCGCCTGGTCCAGACGTAAACGTGACATGGTTGTCTCCCGGTTTTCAAAAAAGCAGCAAGCTTCAAGCTGCAAGCTACAACGCGAAGAAAGCTCCGTAGAAAACGATAAGCGCGGCAATGAAACGTCTCGTATGTCCCCGGACTTTCCCGCGTTGCAACGTTGAACGTCCAACTGGAAACGGATGTTGATCGCGCCGCCAGCGACGCTCCTACGGCAGAGATTGCAAACAATCTCGCCCTGCTATCGCTATAGGGCTTTTATAAACGCGTGTTACCTGTATTTAACCTACGTTGCAGCTCGCGCAGCGGCCATGAACCTCCAGCAAGGGGTTCTGCTGGGTCACGAATCCCAGACTATTGATGCTCTGCTGCAACTCGCTGATGGCAGCCCCTGCCATGGGGGTTTCCTGCACCGAACCACAGTCGTCACAGAGCAGAAAGACCGTGCCCTGGTGACCGTGATGGCAGGTGATGTGGTCGCAGGCCAGATACTGGTTGGTGGAACTGAGCCGGTGCGCCAGCCCCTGTTGCACCAGAAAATCCAGTGCCCGATACATGGTCGGTGGCTGGGCATTGCTCTGGTAACGAGCCTTGAACTGGTCCAGCAACTGGTAGGCACTCTGCGGACCGGGCTGATCCAGCAGCAGTGCCATCACCTGACGGCGCTGCGGCGTCATGCGCACCCCCTGCTCGCGGCAATGCTGTTCGGCGCTGGCGAGAATACGGTCGGTGCGGCTCATGAGATTCCTATATATCCAGTGTGACCAGCAGGCGTTGCTGCCCGGGAGACACGGGCGGGGACCGGTGGACCACACCCGTGCCCGGATTATCCCGCCAGGTGTCGCCTTTGAACAGAGCCACCTGCCCGGCCAGCAACTGCTGTACGCTGTCGTCGCAATAACGGCCCGCCTGATCGACCCCCGGCACCAGTAACCCGGCCGGCACCGACGGAGCGGGCAGCCACTGACTGCCCGGACCGCCATAGGTGCACAACATGCGCACGGGGATGCGATCCACATGGAAGCGGGGGCACATGGGTTTTTCCAGCGCGGTCACCCGCAGGCCGACGCCGCTGACGCCAAACAGGCAGGTCATCATGTCGGCCAGCAAATGCAGATCGTCCCGCAATGCGGCGTAATCCGTGCCCGGCAGGGCGCGTTGCAACGAGGCCTTCAGGTCGGTGTCATCCAGCCAGGTTTTCACGGCCAGTTTGTCATGACAGGCCCGTGTCACCAGCGCCGAATCCACCGGGGAGTCGCGATTCCAGACGGCGACCTGCACCGGGTCCAGGGTGATATCGGCCAGCACGGCAGCGTTATCGCGCATCACCAGACCCGGCGCGGCATAGCTACGAGGTAGCATCTGGACGGCTGTCATCCGGCCATCTCCCAACGCGGAAAGGGGTCATCCAGTTGCTGCCAGAGATCGTTGCCGGCCAGCATTTCTTCTTCGCTGAGCAGGCAATCATCCAGGGCGCGACGGGTGGCTTCCGGCTGCAGGTTATGACCGATAAACACCAATTCCTGACGCATGTCCCCGAACGGTTCCTGCCATTTTTCCATGATCATGGCGCGGTATTCCGGGTCAGTCGGCCAGTGCTTGTCCGGCACGGTTTTCCAGAACAGCCCGGCCGGGCCGTGATGGGCGATCTCTCCCGCCTGGCTCCAGTTACCGGCAAACTGCGGACGACTGGCCAGCCAGAAGAATCCCTTGGAACGCAACAGTGTGCCATGGGGCCATGGTTGCTGAAGGAAATCCCAGAACCGCTGCGGATGAAACGGTCGACGGGCTTCGTAGCTGAAACTGCTGATGCCGTATTCTTCGGTTTCCGGCAGGTGTTCGCCGCGCATTTCCTTGAGCCAGCCGGGCGCCTGCTGGGCTTTTTCGAAATCGAACAGCCTGGTATTGAGCACCGCCTCCAGCGGCACCATGCCATTGCGGATGGGCAGGATCCGGGCGTCAGGATTCAGCAGGCGCAAGGTAGCAGTGAGCGTTTCCAGATCGGCCTCACTGACCAGGTCGGTTTTGCTGATCAGTAGCACATCGCAGAACTCCACCTGCTCCACCAGCAGATCCACTACGTTGCGCTGATCCTCTTCGCCGAGGCTTTCCCCCTCCTCCTGCAAGGTGCGGGCGCTGCGATAGTCGCGCAGAAAATTCACCGCATCCACCACCGTTACCATGGTGTCCAGTCTGGCCACGGCAGACAGGCTGTCACCGTTTTCATCCTCGAAGGTAAAGGTCTCCGCCACGGGCAAGGGCTCGGAAATACCGGTGGACTCAATCACCAGATAATCAAAGCGCCCTTCCCGCGACAGTCGGTTCACTTCCTCCAACAGGTCCTCACGCAGGGTGCAGCAGATACAGCCATTGCTCATCTCCACCAGCTTTTCTTCTGCCCGGTTCAGTGACACGTCCTGATTGATGAGCGCAGCATCGATGTTGATCTCGCTCATGTCGTTGACGATCACCGCCACACGCAGGCCGGCACGGTTATTGAGAATATGGTTAAGGACAGTGGTCTTGCCGGCGCCGAGAAAGCCCGACAGTACAGTGACGGGTAGCTGGCGCGCGGGGGCGGCTGGCTGGGTAGTCATGGAATTATCCGGTTCGTGAATGGGCATAGTGTCTTTCGTTGGCTTCCAGCCGAGACTTCACCTCGGCGCAATATTCCGTGGTGGGCCGGGCCAGTAGCCGGCGTAATCCGATGGGCTCTCCGCTGATCTCGCAGTAGCCGTAATCGCCATGATTGAGCCGACGCAGTGCCAGGCGGATTTTTTCCAGCAGCGCCTGGCGGCGGCCCAGAAAACGCAACTGATGTCGGCATGTCTCTTCGTCAACGGCAGCATCCAGCGGGTCCGATTGGGGCGGCGTCTGCAGCGCCTGTCGGGCAGCGGCCAGCTCCTGCTCACATTCCCTGGCAAGACGCAGCAACAGGTCGCGAAAAAATGCCAGCTGGGCGGCATTCATATAGTCCCTCTCTGGCATTGCCAGCAGGGCTTTTTCACTGAGCACGTCCGGCATCATGGCCTCCTTTTAAGTTATGTTATAACATAACAATTCGCTAACACAATGACTGTACCGGAAATCCCCCATGGCATTACTGATTCCCGCCAGCTACGCCGAATGGCGGCACTGCATTACCGACATTTGTGGATTGCCTCTAACGGAAACGTTTGTCCGCGAACGCCTCGCCGCGCTGGATAACCCCAATGACCCCATGACCGCAAATTCATCGAGCTATACGGTGATTCCCACCGGCAACAGACCCGCGCCTGGTTTCTGCAGGCACTGGAGACGCGGGACCTGACCGATAAGAACGGTTCCCGCCGCTAACCCCTCGCTTGCGTCATCCTGACCGCTGCCCAAAGGAGCCACCATGAACACCGAACTGCCCGCTGACCTGCTGATCCGGGGCGCCACCATGATGCTGCCATCAGGCCCGACGGTCACCTCTGTGGCATGCCGCAATGGACACATTGTGGCGATTGGTGACGACCACTTCCCCGCTGCAGACACCCTCGATGCCACCGGCCTGCATCTGTTACCCGGCGTGGTGGATTCACAGGTGCATTTCCGTGAGCCGGGGATGACCCACAAGGAAACCCTGGAGGCAGGCACACGCGGGGCAGTGCTTGGTGGGGTAACCAGCGTCTTTGAAATGCCCAATACCCAGCCGCTTACTCTCACTGCAGAGGATATTCGGGCGAAACAACGTGTCGCTGAACAACAGGCCTGGTGCCATTACGCCTTTTATATGGGTGGGTCTGCCGCCAATGCGGAGCAACTCGGCACTCTGGAAACCTTGCCCGGCTGCGCCGGAGTCAAGGTATTCATGGGCAGTTCTTTCGGGGATCTGCTGGCGGACAGCGATGAGGTGCTACGCCGCATTTTGCAACATGGCCGACGGCGCATGGCTGTCCATGCCGAGGACGAGGCCCGGCTTCGCGCACGTCGTCACCTGGCCGAAACGGCCGGTCACGTGACCGCTCACCCGCTATGGCGAGATGTGGACAGTGCCCTGCTTGCCACCAAACGGGTAGTCACCCTGGCCCGGGAGGTTTCTCGCCCTCTCCACGTCCTGCATGTGTCCACTGCCGAGGAAATGGCGTTCCTGCAAGATCACAAAGCCCTCGTCTCTGTGGAAGTGCTGCCTCAGCACCTGACGCTTTCTGCCCCGGAATGTTATGAGCGTATGGGGACCCTGGCGCAAATGAACCCTCCGATCCGGGAAAAACGTCACCGGGACGCGCTGTGGAAAGCCATTGAAGTGGGCCTGGTGGACGTGATTGGCAGCGACCACGCCCCGCACACCCGCGAAGAAAAACAGAAACCGTATCCTGATTCCCCCAGTGGCATGACCGGCACCCAAACCCTGTTGCCACTGATGCTGGATCACGTGAATGCCGGGCGACTGTCCCTGACCCGGCTGGTGGATCTGGTGTGCAGTGGCCCTGCCCGGCTTTTCGGCATGGTCGGCAAAGGGCGTATTGCGGTGGGGTACGATGCCGATCTGACCCTGGTCGATATGCAGGCGCGTCAGGCGGTGGATGATCGGAAACTGGCCTCGAAATGCGGCTGGAGCGCCTATGACGGCATGGTGCTGCAAGGCTGGCCGATGGGCACGGTGATTCGCGGCTCTCTGGTCATGCGTGATGGCGAGGTGCTGGGCCAACCCAGTGGCCAGACCTTGAGCTTTCTTCCCTGACCCCCCAACGCCCCGCCACGGGATGCACGGCCTCCCCCGACGGATGCCACCGGCACAAGCCGGCCATTGCCACCGGGGGTTACGGTGTGCGCTGTCCCCCGGCAGGCGACAACCTGGTGACCTGATAGCCGGCCCGCTCAAACATCACCCGCAGGCTATCAGGGCCGCCCAGATGCAATGCGCCAACCAGTATCAGGTTCGGCGTGTCTTGCGCCATGGCCTGTTCGATTTTCGCAAACCACTGCCGGTTACGCTCGACAATCAGGCTGCGGTAAATCCCGGGGTACTCGGTTTGCATCTCGTCCGCACCCAGTAACGTATACAAGCCTTCCATATCCCCCTGCCGCCATAACGACACGGCCTTCTCCATCATGCCGTCCATGTGCTCGATGCCTTCCAGCGAGGAACCGATGATCGCGTCACCGTTTTCCTCATTCAGCTGTGCCATGAATGACAGCAAGGTATCGCTGGATTCCAGAAAGGCCAGGGACTTGCCCTCCTGGTTGGCCCGGGAAAAATAGTACTCGTCGACCCCATGCCCGAACCCCTGGCGCGCCAGCTCATGGACAGTCATGGCCATGGACACCATGGCGGGCCGGAAACGTTGATAGGTCATCAACGGGAAGTTGCTCTGTGCGGCATAGTCCTGCAGTTGGCGCCACACCGGATCGGACAGATCTTCCTGCAGCGTACGCCCTGCAGGCTGCATCATTTGCTGCGTCAGGCGGCGGGTAAACGCCGGGGTCGCGGCCTCGGACAGGTTCGATTCCAGGTAAACCGTATCCGCCTGCTGATAGGCCTGTTGCATGGCAGGCGGTGGCGGCAGATCCGCCGGACGCAGAAAATGCACAGTGGCTCCCAGCCAGACACGATTTCCCGCTTTGCTGACTTCCCAGACCGGGTCCGCCTGCAGCGGGGACGCCAGGACAAGAAAAACCGCCAGCACCATGAACCATCGACTCATTACTCCCCCCATCACTTTCCCCTCTCTTTTTCTTTCAGTGTGTCAGCTTATGGTGAAAAGGAAAGGTGAATCCGACGACACTGACCCACGTTATTGCAACAACGGTACCCCCCACCCCAGTACTCCGGCAGCAATCAGATTCAGAATTACCCCCGCCCGCACCATGACACGCTGCGGCACGTGACCACTGCCATAGACCATGGCATTCGGCGGTGTGGCCACCGGCAGCATGAACGCGCAGCTGGCGGCAAATGCCACCAACAGCGCCACCGTCACCGGGTCAGCGCCCACCGAGGACGCCACTGGCATCAACAGGGGCACCAACAGCGCGGCACTGGCTGTGTTGCTGGCCAGTTCGGTCAGGAAAATCACGAACAGGGCGATGACCAGATACACAAGCCACGACTGTTCCTCTGGCAGCAGCTGGCTGATCCCTTCTGCCATCCAGGCACTGGTACCAGAGCTCTGCAGCAACATGGACAAGGTGATGCCCCCGCCAAAGAGCAGCAGCACGCCCCAATTGGCCTGTGCCTCAATACGCTGCCAGCTCACGCAACGGGTCACCCCCAGCAGGACGATAGTCAGGCAGGCCACCCAACTATCGAAAGCACTGTCGATACCCAACCATTTACCCAGTGGGGCACCAACAATCCACAGCCCCACCGTAAGCAGGAAAATGCCCAGGGTCACGATGGCACCGGGCTGCATCGGAAACGGTATGACGGTTTCCACATTCACCCTGGGCAGGTTGGCCTCCGGACGCGTGGTGTAAAACAGCACCACCAGGGCCAGCGGAAACAGCGCCAGGAACGCAGGGAGCCCCACGATCAGCCAGTCGTTGAACGACCAGCCCAGCGCCGCTGCGGCGATGGCATTGGGAGGGCTGCCAACCAGGGTGGCCATGCCACCGATGTTTGCCGACCAGGCCAGCGCCAGCAACAGGAACACACGATAGCGGGGGTAACGGTCAGCCAGGGGCGCAGAGAGCCCCAGCGCTATTGGCA